>ONBF01000065.1 GCA_900315995.1 uncultured Eubacteriales bacterium | reverse complement strand
ATTACATCCCAAAACGATTTTATTGTCGGATTTTTCAATAAGACAATTACCTTCGGCTCTGTACTTTTCATTGCCTTCTTCGATTTTGATTTCTTTAAGCAACGTGCATGAATAAAACGCACTTGCGGGAATATCCGTAAGATTTTCGGAGAAAGTTATGCTTTCGAGCATTATACACTCTCTGAAAGTAAACGGAGCGATGGCGGTAACGGGCTTATCGTTATACATTGCGGGAATAACTATCGTTGTTCCTTCATAAACGCCGTTTTCGACAATTCGATACGAAGTGCCGTCTTCCGAAAGCTCGAATTTGAAATTATACGCGGTAATTAAACTCGGGTTCGACGAACCGCTGTTTGTAGCTGACGATTTCGACGGATCGCTCGACGCTATCGCCGAGTTCGACGGGTCATCCGTTTCGCCGAGCCCCATAATAAGATCATCTCCGTCGCCGTTGTAAGCTCCGGAACTGCATGACGCCAAAATAAACAACATCGCACACAAAATAAACATTATAATTGTAACGGCAACTCTCTTCATAATTGACCCCGACAATAAAATTTACGCATAAATATTTTAATATATATTACCATATTCCGAAATGTTTTTCAACAATATTATGCAACTTTATTTTTTTTTCGATACTATTCTATCGCTCTGTTCGACAAAAAAATAAGCCGTCGCGAGCGGACGGCTTAAATAATCAAAAACAAATCTGATTTATCTGTCTCTTACACAAGTACAAGGTCTTATTCCCAAATAAGCTGCGGTAACAAAGTGACAATTTGTATTGCTTGACATCTCGTTTAAGGAATCGATATATCCCAAAGTTCCGTCGTATCCCGCAAAATTAACGTTACGTGTATTGAGTCCCGAATTTGATCTGAGCCAGTACGTTCCGTTTCCTTTATACTGTCCTTCTTTAACTCTATACGCTCCTTGCGCGACCGCATAGTCCGTTACAGGTGCTATTGCTTGATCATCTTGCTGTACACTCTCGTTTCCTTTCATTACGTTTAACCATTGCTGTGATGCTTCTTTGCTGTTTCCGTAATAAGTGGATTTGCCTTTCTCGCGATAGAATTCTTCTCCCACCTTATAACCTACAAATTCTTCGTATGACGGAAGCCAAAAATAGTTGTCAGGCAAAGATTTATCTCCGAATCTCGTATCAAATTTTGCTTGGCGATCGAAGTTGTATATCGGGTCGTGGTATGTCCACCCTATCCTATCTTTTTCCACATTTTCATTATACACCAAATCTTCGTAACAACCGTAACCATTCTGTTTACCATACCACGCCCACTCCCTGTGAAATTCTCCTATTACGACCTCCTGAGAATTGAACACGTGTCCGGAATCATAGAAACCCGATGCTTCCCACCAACCATATTCGCCTTTGTAGTAATTCCATCCTCCGTTATGTATAAGTGATGTGTTCTGAACATAAGTAAGGTCTCTGTCATTAAACGCCGTATCGGCAAAAGTTCCCGTCCATCCGTTCTCCGATTTCACACCGAGCCATTGTTTTGCTTCACTGTACTGCCAGTTATTGGCGAGAACGCTTTTCGAACCTTTAACGAACGTTAATGGGACTACGGCTTTTGTTCCTTCAAGTTCACTTATATAAATAGAAGTAAAAACACTTTTATCATTTTCAACAACTACTTCATATTTACTTTGGAAATGCTGAGCGTCGAGAATACTTTTGCATCTCAAAGTGTAATTATAGTGATCAAAAACTCCGTCAACTTTAATTTCCTCGCGATTAGTAATCGTCCATTTAATAGGCTCGTACTTGAACCAATAGATGTTAATCTTGTCTTTACCGTTTGAAACAAAATATCCGTTATCGTCCTGATATTCATGATTTCCGTTACTTTCGGCAGAAGCGGCATAGTCGGTATAACAAGGACGGTATTTTACAAAATACACTCCTCTGTATCTTTCTTGACCGTAAGCAACATCCACATACCATGCGTAATCGCTCGGCTGCCCGTTATCATAATACTTATATGATTTCCACGTATATGAATGGAGTACTTCATTGTTTTTGATTTCATGACGCTCTTCACCTTCAACGGGAAGAAACACAGCTCTACCGTTTGTATCCGTTACATATTCGCCGCTTTCGTTTTTGATACCGACATATTTTTCGAGAGTTAACCCAAGATTATTTGTGACGTCGGACTGAGGATAAGAGCCGAAAGTGATTTCATCGCCGACTTCTTTATCTTGTTCGATAGGCGAATCGGGAATGAAAGTTTCCTGTATATTGTCAAGTTTATATATCATAACGTTCGGAAGTTCTCCGTCTATACCTTCTGATAAGTCTTTGCCGTTGATTTTATAAGTGTTTTGAGACGTTTGTAGGTTAACGTCTTTTGCTATTTCCGGCGTTGTCGAATAAGTGTTGATACTTATAACCTGAGTTCCGTTTTCGGGATTGATTATTTGCGAATACGCTATATTGTCATTTTGCAAGTTATTGTCTATATTTGCATAATCGCTTGACCCGATAAAGAAATAGTTTTCACTTTCCGACTGCACATAAATCAATACGTTTTTGGCAAATTCTTCGTCCGCGCCGTGCTCGATAATATTTGTTGTACGATACAAAAGATACTCCGCGCTCGCTTGTTGATATGCGGAACTTTGTCGGGCATTACGCAAAATTCCCGCAAACGTCGGTATCAGCACTCCCGCCAAAATCGATATAACCGCAATAACGATTACAAGTTCAACAATAGTAAAACCTTTCTTTACATTTTTCATAATATTTTTCCCCCTTATCATAGATATGTTAATTCCCGTTAATCAGTCTCTGTAAATCGTTGCCGCCGTGTTTTTCAAAATTTCAGCCGCCCGTTTCTCGTTCGAAAGCTCGCCCTGATCGGCAAACGGAATATTCGACGCAACATACCATCCGTCCGCAACGGCAAACGTCGCGGATTTTAGCGCGGTGCGTCCGAATGCGCAAGCTTGTATACATTTAACGGATGACGGAATATTTATATCGGTTATTTCGCGTCCGAAAAACGCGTATTCTTCGATACTCGATACGTAGTCGGGAATAACGGCTCCGACTGTTCCGACCGTTAAAGTACCCGTGTCTTTTTCAATAACGCACCCGCCGTCCACCTTATACGCCGAACGGTCTTCGTCTTTAATGATGATTGTCTTTAATTTACGACAATCTTCAAATTTATGTCCCGAAATGCTTGTAATACTTGCGGGTATTTCAATAGTAATAAGATCCGTGCAACCTTTAAGCATATCATTTGATATTTCGGTCATACCGTCGGGAACAGTCAAAGAAACTATACTCGTATTGCTCGTAAAAGCGTAATCTCCGTACATAGACGCATCTTCCGGAATATCACTTCGCAGACAAGTCAACAATACTTTATGAGTTGCTTTCTCAATCAAACAATTACACTGATTGCCGTTTGAATTTTCAGACGTATATACCGTATTGCCCGAATCCACTCTGATCGTCTTCAAAGCCGTGCATTTATA
>ONBF01000014.1 GCA_900315995.1 uncultured Eubacteriales bacterium | reverse complement strand
TTATATTTCTTTAGATACTCCATTTGGAAGTATATTCTATTCCGTCAACGAGTTTTTCGGTAAAAAGCCGACCGTTTTCGGTCATATTGATATTTGAATTATGAATACGCGCAGAAGTGAATATGCGTACCTTATATCCCCTTTGTTCGAGATATTTCTTAAAATAATAATGCCTATTAAGTCCGCCCATTGACGGCGGTATGGCATAGTGATTGATAATCCAAATTGTTTTGCCCATATTTTCTCTTTCGATACGTAAATAAATCAATATAACATATTATAAGTATTATAATATGCATATCTGCTAATATAATAACAATAAAAATAACGATTGTCAATTGCAACGTGGTGTTATAAACAAATGTTAAATTTAATTGCATAATACTGTTGATAATTCCGCAGTATGTTTCCTATATTAATCAGAAATATACCACTGTCAAAATTATCGCTGAATAAATAAAAAAAATACGTTCTGACAAAATTTGACAAAATGATTAAATGCGTTATAACCGCGCGCATAAAAATAAACAGTTCACAACAAATAAATAAAACAGATCTATTTTGTCAAACTGTAAATGTTCGGCTTCATATGACGTTTTGAAATCAGTAAAGACACCCCGATAAAAAGCAAAAACATAACGATTAAAACGGCTATGGAACAAATAACCGTACCTATGCTTAACTCTATTCCGATAAACATCGAACTGAATATTATATGTTTAATTAAAATGACGAATAAAATTCCGAACACAGCAGAGAACAGCAAAGAAATCATACTGCAAAACAACAATTCAAAAAAGGTAAATCGCAATATTTTCCCGGGCGTATAGCCAACCAATAACATTTCGACAAACAGCCTGCTTTGCACTTTGAAGAAATTATTCAACATCATAAAACAAACAAATACGAGAACAACGGCAAGCGGTACGGCAATCAAATAAAATATAGTGGACGCAAGCTCGCCGAAATGCTTAAATTCCAAATAAACCCCTCTTGACGAACCCGCGTAGGTTATCTCGGATTCAAGATTATTATTTGAAATAATTTCGTTTATTTCGGATATGTACGAGAAGTCCGCTATATATACTCTGTTGATCTTCTTCACCGCAGTAAAAGCGGTATTGTCTATCCCATCAACTTTGTATATAACGTTTTTTTCAAAAATGTCACTCAATGCAAAATCCAATACACCGACGACTTTTACGCTCAATACGCTGTGTTGCTCATCGGGAAAACATATTGATAAAGTTTTCCCGAGTATTTCGTTATGCGAAATGCTAACGAAGTTCGACGATTTTATATTAATGTAAGTATTAAATGAGATACAAATTTCATTTTCAGCCGTAGGAAGCCTTCCGCATAAGAACATATCTTTTTCATAAGCGTTATATGTTCTTATAACATTATCGGGGATACCGTTTAAGAGATTATTTCCCATTTCGATAAAGTTGAGTACGGGTCTTTCATATTTATAATCGGTACCGTCGACTATTAAATCGGCAAAAATATTATAACTTGTTGTTTGAAACAGTTCGTATCGATAACCGCTAAACACATTATCAATAATATCTTGTCGCATATCGTCGTCCGTCTCATAATAATTATCCGCCGCAAGCTTATTTTCCTTTATTTCAAGAGACTGCATATATGAAAATGCGGTGCATACATATATCGAAATCAAAGTGAAAATCAACGTCAGAATAAAAAGAAATTTTATAAAAAAACGCAAATTATTCTTAAAATTAATCGTAATTTCGCGAATCATTGAATCATACCGCTTCCTTATACAGAGTATAGGTTATCATTCGTTTGTTCTTATTTAACAGTCGTCCGAATAAGAACGCGAAGAAAAACCCGATAAAAAGCATCAATACAATGGGCGCAACAAACGACAGTCGAGAAATCAGCGTCCAATCAAACAACTCCTCACATTTTACCGCAACAATTCCGATAAACAATTCGGAAATAAAATATGACGAAACGGATACAACGATTAACATCGGTATAAAAAGCAACAAATAAACGAATATTATTTGCGTATTACGCGCTCCGATAAGTTTCAGATGATAAATAAACTTCTTTCGCCTATCGATAATTAATTTCGTAAATTCATATGTTGCTACTACGCCCAACGTAATAAAAGCCACCAACAATGCTATTATTACGACGTCGAGCGTCCTGACAAGATCAAACAGTCTTAAAAAACTTTTATCATATGTAAACTCGTCTTCTTCTAAATTCGAATTAAAATAATCATAGTAGTTTATAAAATTCTCGTTTTGAATTAAATCGATATCGATAGAATACTCATCGGGTACACTAATCGTTTCCCCCAACAGATTTATATTGCAAATGAATCCGCTATCGTAATCACGGAAATCAAAAATTCCCGATATTCTTACCGTCGCTTCACCGCCATCGGTAACCATTTTTATCGTATCGTTCAATTTGATATTGTTTTGTTGCGCTATCAAATTACTGATAAATACGGAATTATCTTCAATATTATCATCATATTCAATGCATTGCTTGAAGATAAGATTTGTAAAAGACGAGTTGAAAAAAGTAAATTCACCGAATGAATAAGTAGTGCGGTATTCATAACTTTCCGACGATATGCCACGCTCGACAAGACCGTTAATATACTCGTCCAATTCGTCCAAAGGGACGTCTACGGAAGTATAGTCGGAAAAAAGGAAATGGTAAAATTCGGGAAAAGCGTCTATAACAACCGAGTTATCGATAAAATACGGTATAATCATATTCTCCGTTGTTTCCGAGTGCATACACTGCGTATATCCAAACGCACCGTCTAATTTCAAAATATATTCACTTTCACCTATTTCGTCTATTTCGTCCAATACATCGAAACCCGTTGAGTGCAAACTGAAACCAGTATGACCGTACGATTTGAAAAAACTATCCCGAAACGAAAAAGCAAGCGTCGAAAGCGTATCTATGGTGGTAAACATGGAAATAAAAATCAAACCTATCAGCAAAAGCGCGGTTAAAGTTTTCTTTAATTCCCGACCGGCTATTCTAAGCAGTCCGTAAGTCATTAATAATTTCCCCGTCTTTAAGAGTAATGATACGGTCGGCTTTATTTGCGTCTTCCGAATTGTGTGTAACTAAAATTACGGTTTTGCCGTTTTTCTTTAATTTAATCAACAAGTCCATTATAACCGAACTGTTGAAAGAATCTAAATTTCCGCAAGGCTCGTCGGCAAAGATAACATCGGGATCGGTGATCAACGCTCTCGCAATGGCGCAACGCTGCTGTTCGCCTCCCGATAAATGATTTGCTCTCTCATCAATCTTGTTTAATAATCCGACTTCGGCGAGTATATCTTTACATAACTGCATTTTGTTCTGCTCTTTTCTTAACAATAAAGGCATTTCCACGTTTTGTAAAACGGTATACTCGGGAATAAGAAAAAAGTTTTGAAAAATAAAACCGATTCTTTTGTTCCTAAATTCCGCAACTTCTTTATCATTAAAACTGCCTATATCAATATCATCGTATAAAACTTGACCCGACGTCGGCTTTTCCAAACCGCTGATTATGGATAGCAGTGTGCTTTTACCGCTGCCGCTGTTACCCGTAATAGCTAAAAACTCATTATGCGGTATCAATAAATTGATACCGCATAATGCTCTGCAAAACTTAAACTCTTTATTGACGTCAATTAACTTAATCACGGAATATATTTTTAACGGTTTTTATTTACTTACTGCCGTTTGCTCTCGGGTTCTTAATATTCGCCTGTGCCGCGGCAAGACGCGCAATCGGCACTCTGAACGGCGAGCAGCTTACATAATCGAGACCGATATTGTGGCAGAATTCAATCGAAGACGGATCTCCACCGTGTTCACCGCAAATACCGCAATGAATATCTTTACGCGTTTCGTGTCCGAGTTTAACCGCAAGTTGCATAAGTTTGCCTACGCCCGTCGTATCGAGCCTTGCGAACGGATCGGATTCGAAAATCTTCGCTTCATAGTACGACGGCAAGAATTTACTTGAATCGTCACGGCTGAAACCGAACGTCATCTGCGTTAAATCGTTTGTTCCGAAACAGAAAAATTCGGCTTCTTTCGCAATATCGTCGGCGGTAAGCGCGGCACGCGGAATTTCTATCATAGTACCTACTTCATAATTGAGTTTGACTTTTGCGTCGGCTATTACCTTATCAGCTGTCTCGACAACTATTTTTTTACAAAACGCAAGTTCTTTCTGTTCTCCGACAAGAGGAATCATAATTTCGGGAACAACGTTCCAATCGGGATGACGTTTTGAAACGTTAATAGCGGCTTTAATGACGGCTTTTGTTTGCATAACCGCAATTTCGGGATACGTAACCGTCAAACGACAACCACGGTGACCCATCATCGGATTAAATTCGTGCAAACTGTTGCAACGTTCTTTGATTTCGGCAACCGTCTTTTTCTGAGCGTCGGCAAGCAGTTTAATATCGGCTTCTTCGGTCGGAACAAACTCGTGAAGCGGCGGATCCAAGAAACGAATAGTAACCGGCATTCCTTTGAGCGCTTCCATAAGTCCTTCGAAGTCCTTTTGTTGCATAGGCTCGATTTTGTCAAGCGCTTTGATTCTCTCTTCTTTCGTATCCGCGCAAATCATTTCACGGAATTTATCTATTCTGCCCGCTCCGAAGAACATATGCTCGGTACGGCAAAGACCGATACCTTGCGCGCCCAAATCAGCCGCACGCTGCGCGTCTTCGGGAGTGTCGGCGTTCGTTCTTACGCCCATTGCCTTATACTTATCCGCAAGGTGCATAATACGTCCGAAATATCCGCTGTTTGGATCAACGGGAACGGTCTTAATAATCGTATCGTAAATCTTACCCGTTGAGCCGTCCAACGACAACGCATCGCCTTCGTGGAAAGTCTTGCCCGCAAGAATAAAATATTTTTCTTCTTCAAACATCTTGATGTCGCCGCAACCCGATACGCAACAAGTACCCATACCTCTTGCGACAACGGCGGCGTGAGAAGTCTGTCCGCCTCTGACTGTCAAGATACCTTGCGCAAACTTCATACCTTCTATATCCTCAGGCGAAGTTTCGAGCCTTACGAGAATAACTTTTTTACCCGCTTTACCTTGTTTAACCGCTTCTTCGGGCGTAAATACGATTGTACCGGCAGCCGCACCGGGTGACGCCGCTATTCCTTTACCGACAACGTTGCTCTTATCGGCTTTTTTAAGGTCGGCAACATCAAACGTCGGATGCAACAACATATCGAGCGTCTTCGCGTCGATTTGGAGAAGTGCTTCTTCTTCATTAATCATACCTTCGTCCAAAAGGTCGCACGCTATACGGATAGCCGCCGCCGCCGTACGCTTGCCGTTACGCGTTTGAAGCATATAAAGTTTACCTTTTTCAATCGTAAATTCCATATCCTGCATATCTCTGTAATGATTTTCGAGAGTTTTGCAAATTTCGAGAAATTGTTTGTAAACATCGGGTAAAACTTCCGCCATTTGAGAAATAGGCATAGGCGTGCGAACACCTGCGACAACGTCTTCGCCCTGAGCGTTCATAAGAAATTCACCCATAAGTCCCTTTTCGCCCGTTGCGGGGTTACGCGTAAACGCAACGCCCGTTCCGCAATCGTCGCCCATATTGCCGAAAGCCATCATTTGTACGTTAACCGCTGTTCCCCAGCTGTACGGAATATCGTGATCCATACGATAAACGTTGGCTCTCGGGTTGTCCCACGAACGAAAAACCGCTTTTATTGCTTCAAATAGCTGTTCCTTCGGATCGGACGGAAAATCTTTTCCCAAAGCTTGTTTGTATTTCGCTTTGAATTGATTTGCAAGTTCTTTAAGATCGTCAGCCGTTAAGTCAACGTCGAACGTAACGCCTTTCTTCTCTTTCATTGCATCGATTAAAGATTCGAATTCTTTCTTCGATACTTCCATAACGACGTCCGAGAACATTTGAATAAATCTTCTGTAACAGTCCCACGCCCATCTTGCGTTGTTGGACTTCTTAGCCAAAACCTCTACTACCTTTTCGTTTAAGCCGAGATTAAGTATTGTATCCATCATACCGGGCATAGAAGCTCTCGCACCCGAACGAACGGATACGAGAAGCGGATTATCGAGATCTCCGAACTTCTTGCCGGCAATCGCTTCGAGCTTTTCGATATTTTGCATAATTTCAGCTTGAATATCTTTATTGATTTGTCTGCCGTCCTCATAATATTGAGTACAAGCTTCCGTGGAAATGGTAAAGCCTTGCGGAACGGGTAAACCGATATTGGTCATCTCGGCAAGATTGGCTCCTTTACCGCCGAGAATTTCACGCATCTTTGCGTTGCCTTCACTGAATAAATAAACGTACTTCGTCATTGGACGTTCCTCCTGAAAAATTGTATTCTTTTTTATTGACTTCGTATATTTTAATATATATACCGCATTTTTACAAGCGTTTTTAACGCTGAAAATTTATCTTTTATCCGATTATATTAATAAACTGTTCAAACGCGTCCGCTTTTTTCGAATATAAGTATTCAACATATTGCTTAATCAAACGTAAAGAATCGCTTACGTCTTTGCTCTCAAATTTCATATTTTTCAAAATATCCGTATCGGATTTGGTTAAAATTCTCAAAATATTTGACTGTGCGGGAGTTAACGCTTTGGTCGAGTCGTCAAAACAATCTTTACAAACACCGCTTCCGAGTCTGAACGAAAATCCGTCAACGTTGCCGTGTTCACCGCATTTTGCGCAAACCGCAAAATTAATTGCGTAACCCGAAAGTTTAAGCGCGTTGATAAAAAACCAAACGATAATCAAGACAGTTTCGGCTTCGCCGTACGCAATCTCTTTAAGCGTTTTCAATACCGTGACGCAAAGATTGGCGTTCTCTTCTCCCTCTTCGCAAAATCTGTCCAGAAATTCACAAACCGTATACCCTGCATACGTCTTGACGATATCGTCGTACAAAGGTGCGAATAATTCGATGGGAGTGCAATTAATAACAGTGTTTCCTTTGTCCGAACACGATAATATGTACTCTCCGAAACAAAAAGAACCCGCCGCAAAGCGCAGTTTTGAATTTGCTTTTTTTACGCCTTTTATACGGGCTGATATTTTACCTTCTTCTATTGAATATAAAGAAAGTATCTTGTCCGATTCGCCGTAATCGACGGCGCGTATTAAAAATGCTTTAACTCTTTTTTCTTTCATTATCAATATGCCTGTATGCCAAATAAAAAACAGGGTTGCCCGTCTTAACAAATAAATCCCAATAACCTTTGTTCATAGCCTACCTCCGCTATTAGTCTTTGAGATTTCTTAAAAAAAATACCGCATAATATAAAAAACATTACCTTTTCTTATATCTCCGATTTGTTATAGCCGAGTTCGGAAAGTAACGACGTGTTGTCGCGCCAGTCTTCTTTGACTTTAACGTAACCTTTCAAAAAAACTTTCGATTCGAGAAGTCTCTCCATATCGAGTCGCGCGTCGGTCAAAATTTTTTTGAGCATAGAACCGTTTTTACCTATAATTATCGCTTTGTGCGTTTGCTTCTCGCAAATAATGTCCACGCTTATATCAACAATCCCCGATTGCTTCCGTTCCGAATACGACGTTACTTCAACGCCTATTCCGTGCGGGACTTCCTGAGATAAGTTTTTGAGAGCTTTTTCGCGCACTATTTCGGTTACTAAAAAGCGCATTGTTCTGTCGGTAACCATATCGTCGGGATAATACTGAACGCCTTCGTTGATAACTTTAAGTATTTCGTCGATAATAATGTCAAGATTAACTCGGTTTTTCGCGGAAGCGGGAACAATACTCAAAGCGTTGACGTCTTTTAACTTTCCAATAAGCGACATTACTTTATCGTCCGTTACTTCGTCCGTTTTGTTCAATACCACTATCGTTTTGTTGCGCTTAGCCGTTTCGGTAAGCAATTCAATATCCTTAGTCGTCAATTCGCGCCCCGAATCATGCACATACAGTATTACGTCTATATCGTCAAGAGATTGTTTGACTACCTTTTGCATATAAACGCCGAGCGCGTTCTTGGGCGTGTGTATACCCGGCGTATCGAGAAACACGAGTTGAAACCCTTTCTCTTTGTCGGTCAATATACCCGTTATCTTGTTACGCGTAGTTTGCGGTCGCCACGAAACTATCGAGATTTTTTGCTTGACGAAAGCGTTGAGTAAAGTCGATTTTCCCGCGTTTGGTCTGCCTATTATGGAAACAAATCCCGATTTCATAAAGACTCCTTATCAATGCTGAATTGAAACGGCAATAAATCAATCAAATCGAAAGCGTTCAAATCGTCGTCCGATACAACGTAAATTTTCATATCCTTATTAAACTCCGCCATAACTTGAAGGCATGTTCCGCAAGGTATCGGCATACTGTTTTCACTGTATACGGCAACTGCTTTTATCGAATAATTTCCGTCAGATACCGCTTTGAATATCGCGACTCTTTCCGCGCAAACTGTTGCCGAATACGAAGCGTTTTCAATATTGCACCCGTTGTATATCGTGCCGTCTTCACACATAACCGCCGCCCCTATCGGAAACTCGGAATACGGAACATACGCCTTGTCCGCCGCTTCCTTTGCGGCGTCTACCAACATATTGATTTCATAATCGTTCATAATTATCTACCTCGAAAGATTAATCGAAGACATAACCGTCTCTTCCGCTCGGCGCATAATCGTTTTATCTTCGTCTTTTATATGGTCGTATCCGAATAAGTGTAAAAAACCGTGTACAGCAAGATAACAGATTTCTCTGTCAAACGAATGTCCGTACTCTTTCGCCTGTTCTCTTGCTACGTCCGCACAAATAATTATTTCACCCAAAATTATTTCACCCGTCTCCATATCGATATCGTCTTGATGGTTCTCGGGCTTTAACGGAAATTCGAATTTGCTTAAAGTCGGAAAAGAAAGTACGTCGGTTACTTTGTCTACGCTCCTTGTTTGCGAATTAATCGCCCTTATCGTATCTTTGTCCGTAAAACTCAATTCAACGAAACAATTATCGGTTTGTCCCAAAAATTCGAGAACCGCTCGGTATGCTCTACGTATCAAAGGATAATCGGTTTCTGAATACACTGCCAAACTCATTTTTTCTTCTCGTCGTAATTTATTCTCGTATGGTAAATTCCCGAAAGTACGCTGAATATCGTACTCTTAACCGTTTCGAGTTCTCGCATCGTAATAGGACACTCGTCAAGCTGACCGTAATCTATTTTTTCGTTGATAAGTTTTCCCACAAGCTCTTCCGCGCCGTTTTCCGCCGTACGTATCGAACGAGACGCCGCTTCCGCCGCGTCGCATATCATAATAATCGCCGCAATCTTCGTGCGCGGTTTCGGTCCCGAGTAAGAATAATTCTCAATATCGATTTTTCCTTCGGTAAGACTTAACGCCCTTTGATAAAAGTATCCTACGGGCGACGTGCCGTGATGTTGAAGCGCAATTTCCGCAATTTCTTCCGGGTACTTGTATTTTTTCAACAAAGCGTAACCGTATTCGGTATGCTTTGTGATTTTCTTAACGCTGACTTCGGGAATTAAATCGTCGTGCGGATTGTAACCCGACTGATTCTCCGAAAAATATTTCGGATCGATAAGTTTACCGACGTCGTGATAATATGCCGCCGCTCTTGCAAGTTGCGGGTTTTCACCGATTGCTATCGCACAGCTTTCGGCAAGATTACCGACCATAAGACTATGGTTAAACGTACCCGGCGCAGTCTCGGATAATCTCTTCAACAGCGCATTGTTGAAGTTACAATATTCGTTTAACTTAAACGTTGTGCAAATTCTGAATAAATTCTCGTATACCGGCAGAATAGACATAAACAATACTATGCAGAATATGTTGCCGAGCATAGCCGAGAGTGCATTGATTACGGATTGCGACGCTTCCGTTCCGATAAACAAAAACGCAACGAACGCTATCGGTAAAATTATTACCGAAACCGTCAGACCGTATAATATGAATTTAATTCGGCTGACAACGTTTTTGAATACGAGAATTATAAACATACCGGAGAACATACCCAAAATTATTCTTACGCAATACAATGCGATTTGTTCCGTATCGGAAAACATACCGCTCGTTATTCTTATAATAAGAATAACAATAAATACAAGCATCAATACCGCGTCGACAATAAACGCTTCGCGCGAAGATAACAATACCAGAATAATCGCCGTCGTCAACAGTAGCGGAATTACGTAAACGGGAACGAATAACTCAAAAGGCCATTCAAGCAATAAAGTCAAAATAATCGTAACGAACGTTATCCCGAGTTTTCGTATAACTTTGTTCTTACTTCTTTTAGTAGGATATAAATAAAAAAGTAGGGCTATCATAATAAATAAAAGTATGAACCACAGCCCGACTGCGTAAATAAAATTATTTGACAAGAAATTCCAAGCGGTTTCGATATTGTAATCGATTGAAAACAAAACGAACGCCGTCAAAACGACGGTCATAAGTATAAGTATACCCGCGTAAATAAAACTGTCAGTGAAAATCCGCTTGAATTTTTCTCCTTTATGCTCCATTACTTCCTAACCTGTTTTACGCTTCGTTCGTATGCGAGAATAATGTTTTGAACCAACTCGTGCCTTACTACGTCTTTATGCGTAAGTTCCACTATCTCGATACCTTTAATATCCGTTAAAATTTTAGCGGCGTGCTTCAATCCGGATATTCGATCAGCGGGTAAATCGATTTGAGTAACGTCGCCGTTGACGATAACTTTACTTCCTTCACCCATACGCGTCAAAAACATCTTCATTTGTTCGATCGTTGTATTCTGCGCTTCGTCCATTATTATAAACGAATTATTGAGCGTTCTGCCTCTCATATACGCAAGCGGCGCAATTTCGATAACTTCACGCTCGATAAGTTTCTCGTAATTTTCAAGACCGAACATCTCTTGAAGCGCATCGTATAGCGGTCTCAAATAAGGATCGACTTTCTGTTGAAGATCTCCGGGTAAAAAGCCGAGTTTTTCTCCCGCTTCAACCGCAGGTCTCGTCAAAATGATTTTTTCGACTTCGTGATTTTTGTACGCCGCGCAAGCCAGCGCAACGGCAAGATAAGTTTTACCCGTTCCCGCAGGTCCGATGCCGATAACAATACTGTTTTTTCTTATTGCGTCAACGTATTTCTTCTGACCGGACGTACGACACTTAATCGGTTTACCTTTCGCGGTAACGGCAATAACAGAAGTCATATCCACCACTTCCGAAGTGCGTCCTTCTCTTGCGAGTTCTATGCAATACCTGACTTTCGATTTGTCGATACGTTCGCCTTTTGCCGCAAGTATAATCAAAAGGTCGAGAACTTTTTCACATTCTTCTACGCGCGTTTCGTCACCGCTTATCGTAAGTTCCGTACCCGACGCATTAAGCATAACGCCGAATTCGTCTTGTAATATAACTGCGTTCTCGTCCATATTTCCGAAAATATCGGACAATACTTCCAAACTTCCTATGTCTTTTAAGTTATG
This sequence comes from uncultured Eubacteriales bacterium, assembly GCA_900315995.1. Taxonomy (GTDB): domain Bacteria; phylum Bacillota; class Clostridia; order Christensenellales; family RUG350; genus RUG350. The sequence goes on along the minus strand of ONBF01000014.1, from coordinate 10,684 downwards.
TGTAGTCACGTTGCCTCCGCTATCATTTGTTCTATTTGATAGTATACATCAATTATTATATAATTGTCCACTTTTTTTTGAATTGTCCAATATCGCTCTATTTCGTTTCCTTCACTCATTTTAATTTTAATTTTGTCAAGTACGTCTTTTACAAGAAGTTTTGATTGCAATTCCGCGTCGACTTCCACGCTTTTATCCACCGTTTCACAATAAACGTTTTCGATAATATAAATCGGCAAAATATCCGAAATATAAATAAAATTAACCTTTTTTTCATATTTTTCAAACGAACATTTATCCTCAATATCCGTTTTTTTGAAAGATATATGTCTGAACGTCTCGGTTTTACCTGTTTTTCGGCTCTCGATAACAGTTCCCGTTGCCACGATTCTTTCATAATTATAAACTGTTCCGTAAACTTCGCCGGCAGCATTACACGCAACCTGCTCGTCTCCGATTAAAGTATACGCGGCTATCAAAACGTCGCCCTTTTTTACCGCTTGACCGACTTTTACCTGCGGAGTGCCGTTTATACATACAATTCGCGTTATTACGGCGTCGGCAGTCGAGATTATATCTTTATTGGAAAAACCGATTATTTCGGGTAAAGCCTGTTCTTCATCAAATCTTATTTTCAACGTGTTGCCGACTATTCTTACGTCTACTTTCGTACTCATATCCAACTCGGTGTAAACAAGTTTTTTCAATTCATTGCAATCAACATCCGATTTTTTAACAAAAGCGCAAATATTTTTATCGTCGAGCATCTTCTCTATCTTCTGCCGTGAGAAAGAATCGCCGCCTGTAATTTCAACTTTCAAAACAAATGAATTTATTATAATAAGCCCAATAAAAGTCAACGAAAAACCTATTAACAAACCTATCCTTTTGAAAATTTTTTCAAGTAAAAGTTTTATACCCGTCGGACGTATTTCGTACTCGTATCCGTTATCCAAATATTGCTTAATCTTATTAATATTCGCGGAATCGGCATAAAAAGAAAGTTTACGGTCTTTCTTGCAAACTTTATACATTTTAACGCATCTGCGCGTAATTGCGTCGGGTATTCTGTTAAGATTAAGCCCGTATACCGTGATTTTATCTTTCATACTCTTATACTTATCGAAACGGGTTTACCCGTTATATATGCGTCCGTTTCCGTAAGTTCTTTGAGTTCGAGGTTTCTTCCGCATACGCATATCGTTTCGGACTTATACTTAAATTCGATTTCGGTATCGGATAAACCGAGTATTCCGCCGTGTCCTTCTACGCATACACCTTTGTCCACAAACATACTTATTTGCGGTTTTGATTTCAGTTCGTCGATTGCCGTCTTTAATCCGTCGCATAAATTTTCAAAAAAAGCCATACTGCACCTCGAAATATTTTATGGCACTTTTCCGATAATATGAAAAGCCGACTCGGTTAAAAGTCGACCTTAGGCAGTATTTGATTGGCTTAAATCAATTTCCCGATTGATTTCTGAAAGCATATCCTTCTTTTTGAAGCATTGCAATCTGCGCGCTTATCTGTTCTATAAATTCCCGATTGTTTGAAGTCTTCATAAGCATCGTAATAAGCAATTCGGTAGCCTCGTTAACATCTCCCGAGTTCAGCACTTTTCTTATACTCCAAATACCTTCGAGTTCCTTTTGCGAAAGGAGTAAATCTTCTCTGCGCGTTCCGCTTCTGTTTAAGTCGATTGCAGGGAAAATTCGTTTTTCGGAGAGTTTTCTGTCAAGGTGAATTTCCATATTGCCCGTACCTTTGAATTCTTCGTATATTACGTCGTCCATCTTACTTCCCGTATCGACAAGCGCAGTTGCTATTATCGTAAGACTGCCGCCGTTTTCTATATTTCGCGCAGATCCGAAGAAACGTTTCGGACTATGCAAAGCCCCCGGATCTATACCGCCCGATAACGTTCTGCCCGTAGGCGGAATAGTTAAGTTATACGCTCTCGCAAGACGCGTCAAACTGTCCATAAGTATTATTACGTCCTGTCCGAGTTCAACAAGTCTCTTTGCGCGGGCAAGCAACAATTCTGCGGCGCGCGTATGATGTTCGGGCATCTCGTCGAACGTGGAATAAATCACTTCTCCGTTAATCGAACGCTGCATATCCGTAACTTCTTCCGGACGTTCGTCGATAAGTAAAACGAATAACTTTGAATTCGGATAATTGTGAGAGATTGATTTTGCCACCATTTTAAGAAGAGTTGTTTTACCTGCTTTCGGCGGAGACACTATCATTGCTCTTTGTCCCTTGCCGATAGGCGCTATCAAGTCTATCGAACGAATTGCCAAATCGTTTTTTACTCCATCCATTTCAAGTTTATATCGTTCATCGGGAAATACGGGAACAAGATCATCGAAGTTGGTACGTTTGCCGACTGTTTCGGGCTTATTGTCGTTAATCGATACTATTTGAATAACCGCAGGCGGTTTATTGTCAAAAGACATCCTTACCTTTGCTTTTACATAATCGCCGCGCCTTAATTGAAATCTTTTTATCTGTTGAACTGATAAATATGCATCTTTATCACTCGGTTCATAATTCTTTGCGCGTAAAAACCCGTATCCGTCAACCATTATGTCAAGTACGCCTTCGCGCTCTTCAAATTGCGCCGCCGCTACAAACTCTTCGGTATCCGTCATACAATATTCGGGTTCACTTATTCCGTTGCTTCCCGGAAAACTTTTCATCGGACGAGTAATATAATTGCCGTAATTATTCTCGTTTGAATCTTTATTTTGAAAAGTTTTCGGAATATTACCGCGACCTTTGTTTTGATATTGTCGCCTGTAATCGTATCTTTGCGTGCGATATATATCAAATCTCCCCTTATTGTAACCATCGGACGAATTGTTCGTATGCTCCGAAGATTCGGACGTATTTACGACACCGTCATAGGTTTGAGATTCGAAAAACCGTTTATCCGATTCGTTCGGCGATATACATTCGAGAATATCGCTTATAAGAATAGCTTTTCTTTTGTTAGCCGGTTTTATTCCGAATTCCTTTGCTTTCTCTCTTAATTCAAAAATTCCGAGTTCTTCCAATTGTTCTCTTGTAATGTTAGTATCCATATGCCTCCTAAAAATAAAACATGAAAATAAAAGTTGCAGTAACAGAATAACTACAATTAATGTACTAATAAATTCGCCGAAAAATGAATAATGTTTTGTCGGTTAAAAAAATTTGTTGTCAAACTAAGCATGGCACTTGAATTTGACGACATTGACATTACTCTCATTCGTTAACACTGTTTCCGTAAGCAAGTTATTACCGTTTATTACTATAATATTCTTTGAGTTATAAAAATCAAAAAACTTTTCCGCGGTATCAATCGGAAACACACAATCATCGGTCTTGTAATGCATCGGTATTACACATTTCGCGTTGATTTCTTTCGCATAATCGTATGCCGTCGCGCAATCTATCGTATAAACTCCGCCCACCGGCACAAACAATACATCGACGAAGCCGATTTTGTCGACAATCGCACGGTTGAAGTTTTCACCGATATCGCCCATATGACAAAGCGTAATACCGTCGGTAACTATTTTCGTTACAAGCGTAGTCCCACGAAGCGCGCCGCCTCTATCATCGTGAAATACGTTAAATGCGAAAATGCGAACGTCTCCGAATTCATACTCACCGCTCTTCGATATTATAATTCGCTGACCGTCAACAGCATTGCTGTTGTTATGATCTTTGTGCTCGTGACTCGTTATTAAAACGTCGGCGAAAACTTTTGACATTTTATATCCTACGTATTCGTCGAAAGGATCGGTTACAATCTTTATACCCGAATTGTTTTCAATCAAAAACGCAGAGTGTCCGAGCCAACAGATTTTCATCCTAACGTAATTTTGTATTTAGCGAAAAGTTCCGTAATCTTATCGTGCGGTTCAAGAAGCGAAGAAACCGACTTGTTTTGATTGAACGCGCTTATTATATAAGCAATATATTTCGACATATCGGCTTCTATAAACCAAGGTTCGTCCGCAAGCTCCGGTCTTAAATACGTTAAGTTGGTACCGATAACATTCTCAATCAAACCTTCCTTGTAAGCTTTATTAAACGCATCTATACCCTCGGTAAACAATGCGTAAGTCGTGGATAAGAAAATTCTTCCCGCTCCTGCCTGTTTCAAATCTTCCGCAAGTCTCAATACGCTGTCGCCCGTTGCAATTATATCGTCAGCAACAAATATATCCATACCCATAACGGGATTACCGATATACTCGTGAGCGACTATCGGATTTCGACCGTCGATTACAGTACTGTAATCTCTGCGCTTATAAAACATACCGAGATCGACCTTTAATAACGATGAATAATAAATGTTACGCTGCATCGCGCCTTCGTCGGGACTTACAATCATAAAATGATCTTTATCGAATTTCAAATCGGGATGCTTATTCAATAATGCTTTGAGAATTTGATAATTAGGCATAAAATTATCGAAACCCATAAGCGGAACGGCGTTTTGAACTCTCGGATCGTGCGCGTCAAATGTGATTATTCCTCTTACTCCCATGGCTTCGAGCTCTTGAAGCATAGTAGCCGCGTCCAAAGATTCACGCATACTGCGCTTATGTTGACGACCGCCATAAAGACACGGCATAATAACCGTAAGCGATTTCGCCTTACCGCCAATCGCCGCAATTATACGTTTGAGATCTGCATAATGGTCATCGGGTGACATTCTGTTAAGCTCCCCGAACATCTTATACGTACAACTGTAATTTCCGACGTCTACGATTATATAAAGATCCTTACCTCTGACGCTTTCGTTAATTAACCCTTTTGCGTCTCCCGAATTGAATCGCGGACAAGCGTTTGAAACTAAGAAAGACTTGTAATCCGTCCCCATATCTCTGTTATACCAATTAACAAGATAATTATCGATTTTCTTACCTAATTCTTCCGCGCCTCTAAGCGCAACTATAAAAGGTGGATTATGATCGTTTTCAAAAGTGAAAATTTGTCCTTTCGCATCCATAAAAAAGCGTCCTCCGCTAAATACAAATATATTAAATATCATATTGATTATAGCACATATTTTTAATAATACAAAACATATTTAGACATTTTCACGCTGACTTATCGCTTTTTCGTCCCAAATATCAGTCTTGCGCATATAATATATTCCGAATAGGAGGTAAATATGGACGCATCTATCGTAAAAATTCCGTATCCGTCAATAGACGGAATTACCAAAGACACACAGTCCGCCGACATTATTTCCCCAGCGTATGCGGGACTGCACGGCGAACTTACAGCAATATTGCAATACACGTTTCAAAATATGGTTTTCGGATATCAAAATTCGGAATACTATGCCGAACTTCTCGAATCGATCTCCGTCGCCGAAATGCGACACTTTGAACTTTTGGGTAAAATGTTGATAAAACTCGGCGTAACGCCCGTTATGAGTCAAATTCCGCCTTATAAACAAAACTTCTTCAATACAAGTGCTGTCAATTATTCCACCGCCCCGCAAAAGATGCTTATGGACAGCATTGAAGGCGAACTCGAAGCGATACGTATGTACAAATCAATGTTGAATAAGCTCAAAAACGAAGACGTTGCCGCGGTAATCAAACGTATTATTCTCGACGAAATGCTACACGTAGAACTGTTAAAAGACGCTCTCGAAAAATACAAAGAGACGCCGAAAACAAATTAAAATCATTCTTGTCCGACATTGTCGTTATTCGCATTGCAATGCGGACATTTATGCAAGTACTTATTGTATTCTTTACCGCAATATACGCAGGTTTTATACGCGCTGCGCTTCGGAAAAGTTTTGGTTTCGCAATACTTAAAAGGACTGATAAACGCAAATACGACGCTAAGAATACCGATAATCAATATAATCGGAAAAAGAATAATCATCCAAAGCGCCGAAACGACGTCATCGGGATTCTTAACGATAAACAAAACAAACATAACGAGCAAAATCAACGCAATAAGTATAAACACTATGCCTATCGCGCACATATAAAGCCTGCGCCGCCTTTTGTTTTCCTTATCTTCAATATTCATATTATTATTTTATCATAAATTACTTTCGGATACAGTAAAAAATGCAAGTATATCACTACTTGCATTTTTGGTGCCGAAGATCGGACTTGAACCGATACGGAGTTGCCCCCGAGGGATTTTAAGTCCCTTGCGTCTGCCGATTCCGCCACTCCGGCAATTATCGACGCCCACGCAAAACACAAACTTTGCGTGGATTTGGAGGCACCACCCGGATTTGAACCGGGGGATAAGGGTTTTGCAGACCCGTGCCTTACCACTTGGCTATGGTGCCATACTATCCATATTACAATAATATATCAATGCCGTTTATCTGTCAAATATTTAACCGATAAAACGTATTGTTTGGAGCGGGAGACGGGATTCGAACCCGCGACTTCCACCTTGGCAAGGTGGCATTCTACCACTGAATCACTCCCGCATATCCATATTTATGCAAACTATTTTATCAAGTTGCTTATTAATAATATCAAATCATTTATCAGTTGGCAAGAGTTTTTACAAAAAAAATAAATCAATTCAACGTAATATCTTTTACTTTATCGTAAAACTTCGGAAGAATTTCCCGTGAAAACCTTTCTGTTTCTCCGCGATCGGATAATATGACATCGGCTATCTTATCCGCAAACGCAAGATCCGTAACGCTTATAGTTTCACGTTTTCCGCCAGATTGGCGCGTGCCGAACATTTCACCGAAACCGCGGTTTTCAAAATCATACTCCGCAATTTTTCTTCCGTCGTTTACTTTTGTAAGCATTATAAGTCTGTCAAGTACTTTATCATCGGTCGCAGTCGTATGCAAAAAACATTTTGCCGATTTTTCTCCGCGCCCTACACGCCCCCTTAACTGATGTAGCGTGGCAAGTCCGTAATGTTCCGCGTTTAACACAACCATAAAACTTGCGTTCGGAATATCGATACCGACTTCTACGACGGTCGTGCATATCAAAACGTCAATTTCACGTTTTGAAAACGCCGACATTATTCCGTTTTTTTCAGTCGCGTTTAACTTTCCGTGCAGTAATCCCGATTTAAGATCTTTGAAAACGCCGTCGGATAATTCTTCATATAAAGATTCTGCGGAAGTTACGCACTCTCCTTCGTCGTCCGTAATTCGCGGACACACGATAAACGCTTGTTCATTGTTTTCCTTAATACCGTTATGAATATACCGCCATAAATCGTTTAGTTTTCTGTCGCTTATAACAAACGTTTCGATTTGTTTTTTATCCTGTCTGTTTTCTATCGACGATACTTTAAGATCGGTAAGAAAAGTCAACAGTAACGTTCTCGGTATAGGCGTCGCCGACAACATAAGCACGCTCGTATTATATTTAAGTTCAAGTACCGCTCTCGCTTTAACGCCGAATCTGTGCTGCTCGTCGATGATTACAAGACTTAAATTTTTGTAAACTATTTTCTCGGACAAAACGGAGTGCGTGCCGATTATTATATCTACGTCCCCGCTTTCGATAAGTTTTACGTTATTCCCGTTTTGATTTGACGACGTCATCAATAAAACTTTTAGTCCGCTGTTTTTAAGCAACTCGGACAATTTATTGTAATGCTGTTCCGCAAGTATTTCGGTCGGGGCAAGTATTACAGTCTGATACCCGTTACGCGCATTGACATATGCGGATATATATGCAATTATACTTTTACCGCTACCGACGTCCCCCATCAATAATCGGCGCACATATCCGCACTTTAAGTCGGAAATTATATCATTTATCGCGGATAACTGTGAATCTGATAATGAAAAATTTATATTATCCGTTATATATTCATAAGAGAAATCAATATATTTACACAAAACTCGTTCGCTGTTTTGTCCCGAAACTATTCGATAAGATAACAATAACTCTGTCAGATATTTTCTTTTATAGAGTTCAATACTCCTTAATCCTTCATTAATGCATTGAGGCGTGTGAATCGACGAATATAAGCTTTTCGCTTCTATATTCAATTTGTTATCCATAAAGTCGTTTTCAACGGTCGAAATTCTGATTGCTTCGGTAATAAAACCGCGAATTTTACTTTGAGAAATTCCGTCGGGCAATTTGTAAAAAGGTTTTATTCCGAACAGTTCTTTAAGTTTATCGTTAGGTTCGATTATAGGATTGTTGACAATTCCTTTTTTATCAAAACGCCCGTACAGCCTATAATTATTATCAACGATAAGCATATTGGCAACGTACGGCATATTGAACCATTTTACCTTAAATTCCGTTCCGCAATCTAACGAAACTTGCGCTTCAATAATCTTTTTGAATTTTGCGTTTTTAATTCTCAATTCAATAAGTTTACAATTAAATAAATAATATTTATTCGATTTGATATCGAAATTTTCGTCGAAAACGGAATAATCACGATAAAAAACAGGCATATACCGCAATAAATCTTCTACACAATATACGCCCGAATTATTAAGTTTTTCCTTAAAGACTTTACCCAGTCCTTTAATTTCGGTAAGTTCCATCGAGATATTACTCGATCGAAATTATGTAATAATAATGCGGCTGTCCGCCGTAGTATGCGGTAAATTCGATTTCGGGATGTTTTGCGCCGAGTTCTTCCGCAAGTTTTTCGGCGTCTTCTTTCTTAACGTCTTCACCGTAATAAAGCGTAACCATAGAGCTTTCGGCAAGAAGCAATTTGTCTATTAAATTGCAAGTTACTTGATTCACGTCGTTACCGTTACAAAGAATACGCTTATTGTCAAGTCCGATAAAATCGCCTTCTTTGACTTTAAGCCCGTCAATAGCCGTAGTCCTGACCGCGTGCGTAACCTGTCCGCTCTTAACGGTTTCGATATTATTCGTCATCTCGACAACGTTCTCGTCCGCTGTCGCCTCGGGATTAAACGCAAGCGCGGCGGCTATTCCTTGGGGCGCGTCGATTGTCGGTATAACGTATACGGGTTTATCTACAAGTTCCTTAGCTTGTTGAGCCGCAAGAATAACGTTTTTATTATTGGGTAAAACGAATATTTCACGAGCATTAATCGCATTGATCGCCGAAACAAAATCTTCAACGCTCGGATTCATAGTCTGACCGCCTTCGATAACGTAATCAACCGAAATATCTTTGAATATATCAGATAACCCCATACCCGCACAAACCGAAATAATTCCGAATTGTTTTCTTTCGGCTTCGCGCTTTGCGAGAAGTTCTCGGTTTTGCTGACGCATATTTTCGATTTTGACTTTATCGATTTCTCCGATACGAAGCGCAGATTGAAGCGCGCGTCCCGGATTATTTGTGTGCACATGGACTTTAACGAGATGTAAATCGCCGATTACGAGAACACAATCGCCTATCGTTTTGAAATACTCTCTGATTTTATCGATGTCGGCTTCCGTTGCCTGAGGTTTGATATTTGTTATAAAAAATTCAGTACAATAACCGAATTCAATTTCTCCGAGTTCGTGAATATCAGCCGGTAAATCGGCAAAGTTATCCGAACCGACCGCGCCCTTTTCGGTCGCTACTTCGGCAACGTCGGGGATATCGATACCCGCCATAGCATTATAAAATCCTTTGAATATACAAAGAAGTCCGCATCCGCCTGCGTCAACTACGCCCGCTTTTTTGAGTACAGGCAGCATATCGGGCGTTTGACGTAAAATCTCGTCGCCTTTACTTACGACGGACTGCATAAATTCAAGTAAATCCTGAGTTTTATTGGATACGGTACGCGCGTATTCACTCATAACGCGAACAACCGTCAAAACCGTTCCTTCCTTAGGTTTAGTTACGGCGTTATAAGCAATTTCCGTTCCGACACGCATTGCTTTCGCGAAAACCTTTGTCGTTATAGGCTTTCCTTCGCATAAGACGGACGCCATCCCTTTGAATATTTGCGACAGAATAACTCCCGAATTACCCCTTGCTCCTTTAAGCGCGCCCGTGGACAACGCTTTTGCGAGTTCGACTAAATCGTCGTCTTTGACTGCCACAACTTCTTTCAACGCAGTAGATACGGTAAGATACATATTTGATCCCGTATCACCGTCGGGTACGGGAAAAACGTTTAAGGAATCAACGTATTCTTTCTTTATTTCCAAAAATTTAGCACCGCATAGAACCATATTTCTAAACAGTACGCCATCTATATGTTTTAACATTTATCCTCCAAAATTCAGCGGTTCTAAACTTTAATCCCTATTATGTTGACGTTGACGGACTTGACTATCATCCCCGTAAAGTTTTCAACGTTATAACTTACAGTGTTTTTGAGAGATTCGGTAACAGCGTTTACGTTAACGCCGTACTTCAAAACCGCATAAATATCAATATAAATTTTATTGTCGACAGTCGTTACTTTAACTCCGCTGCCATAAGGCTGCTTGTTAAATAATTCGGCTATACTGTCGGTCAACTTGCGGGAAACAAGTTCATGTACTCCGTAACAATCCAACGCAGAATAACCCGCGACAAGCGCGATAGCCTCGTCGTTCGTGGAAATACGTCCGTATTTGTTGGATGTTTTAACTGCCATTGTATCCCTCCCAAGTATTATTATGATACAATAAAATGCCCGAAATCGTCAAGAGTATAATAAGATTATATAAAAATTGTGTAATATTTATTTCCAAATTATAAAAAATAATCAAATTTATTCGATATT
>ONBF01000015.1 GCA_900315995.1 uncultured Eubacteriales bacterium | reverse complement strand
TAATCTGCCTAACGGCTTGAAAACGATAGGACACTATGCTTTTGCGGAGTGCAGTGCTTTAACAGAAATTTCGTTGCCTGACTCAGTAGAAAGCGTTTTAGACGGCGCGTTTGCATATTGCCCTAATTTAGAAACGGTAACTCTATCGGAAAGGCTTCAAACTATAAGTCCGTTTACGTTTCATGGTTGTCACGCTTTACAAAGAATCACATTGCCCGACTCGGTAACGGAAATCGGCACGTATGCTTTCTCAAGTTGTGAAGCATTAACGGAAATAGAAATTTCGCTTTCCTCTAATCTTGAAAGTATCGGTTCTGACGCTTTTTCTTTTGGTGGCAGGTTGAAAAATATACGGCTGCCCGAAAAGATAAAATCTCTTGGTTCGGAAATTTTTACAAACACTGATATTGAAAAAATAGAAATTTTATCCGAAAGTATGCCGATTTGTGAAGAGAAAACATTTTACGGCGTTTCAAAAACAAAGTGCGTCATATATGTGCCGAGCAATTTGATAGAGGCATACTCAAATGCTTTTCCGAATAAAACTTTCAGTGCGCTTGAATAATTGTTTATCTTTTTTAAGAGAATTGCGAGTTTTGCGGTAATGCTGATAACGACATATCTTCCCGTCGGGAAATTCAACAAAAAGCCGCCTGTGGAAATAATAAGACATAATTAATCGGGAGAATTAAATTAAATATTTCTCATCCGTTAAGTCAGACAAAACAAACTTAACGTATGAAAAGGAGACTTCGATGATAGAAATAAAAAACATAAAACATACATACGTACCGAAAAGGGGCAGGAAAGTCGAGGCGTTAGTTGACATCGATTTTACTTTCCCCGATAAAGGAATGTACTTTCTTACCGGAAAAAGCGGAAGCGGTAAATCTACGCTTCTCAATCTTTTAAGCGGAATAGAAGGAATACAAAGCGGCGAAATATTGATAAACAATCAGCCTATGAGTAAATTTTCCGCGAAAGATTATGATAATTACAGAAACAATTATGCAGGTATAATTTTTCAAGAGTTCAATCTGATAGAAAGTATGACTGTTTTTGAAAACATCGACTTGCCGTTAAAGCTTCAAGGGAAAACGAATAATAACGAATTGATAGCGGAGTGTCTCAAAAAAGTTAAATTGGAAGGTTACGAAAATCGTTTTCCTTACGAGTTGTCGGGTGGAGAAAGACAAAGAATTACGATCGCAAGACAACTTGCGAAAGGTTCCAAATTGATATTGGCGGACGAACCGTCAGGGTCTCTCGACAGCGAAAACAGTGAAAATGTTTTTGAATTACTGAAAGACTTATCAAAAGATATTCTGATAGTGGTAGCCAGTCATGATTTGGAGTTTGCGAAAAAATACGGTGATGTGATAATAAACATAATCGACGGCAAGATAAAAAACGTCGAAACGATAAACGAACCGAATACGTCGAAAACCGTTAATGAAATCGAGTATAAGAAAAGCCGTTTTCCGCTGTCATATACAAGCAAGATGGCACGTAAAGATATTTTGAATACAAAATGGCGATTTATTGTAGCGACGTTTCTTTGTTTTATATCTTTTGCATTATTCGGCTTGTTTCTGACGTTTGTCGATTACAATACGGAACGTGCAATCGCCGGCACTTTTGTTAATCGACGGGAAAACGTAATATCAATCGGCGTTGCCGATTATGACGAAAAGGGTATTACGAACACGGAGCTGAGATTTTCCAAAAAATTCAATCAAGCGCAAATAGATTATATCGAGAAGAATTGCGGGAAATCAATGAAAACGATAAACGTATCGAATCACGAAATGTTTTATCATTTCATAAATACCAAATCGAGTAAGCTCAGTTCGAGGATGTATACCGACATTGTGAATTTATGCGTAATCGATAATATTGAAGACTTGGAAGGATTCGGGTATAATGTCGCGAGCGGATATTTGCCGTTGTCAAACGACAGCGTTTATATTACGGATTATTTTGCTTACGTGATTATTCATTCGGGGTTGAGTTATTATGAAGACGGCGATTATGTGCCGATTGATAAAAACGCGTCGATTTATTCATTAGTAGGCAAAACCGTTTCGAATTATGTTAACGATGGAGCAAGATTTAACAATGACGTCAAAACGCTTAAAATCGCGGGTATCATAAATACCGATTACACAAGGTTTATGGATAAACTTAACGATTATAAGGAGAATGACTATGAGTTTGCGGAATACAATTATCTTTGCGAGACAATTTATCTGACACTGTTTTGTAATGCCGATTACCTGAATTCGACGCGTGGCGGAATAGAGCTTAAAACAAACAGAGATAGGTTTTATAACGTTCAACTTAACGACAAAGAGATTGAAGTGTCTACGATTTATAATAATTTTCCGAGTTTGGGTTATTATAGGGATCATGTGGTTTTGTATAAAGACAGTTATACAACACAATTTGAAGATATAAAATTAAGTAAAAACCAAATTATAGTCACGTTGGATGTCTATAATAAAGTTTTCGGCGAATCAAAGCCTACGAATTATTATTGCAGTAAGGAGAATACGTATGAAAACATTAAGATAAAAGCGTATCCTTCGCATCTCGGCGAGAAAGTCAAATTAGACCTGTTTGAAGTTTCCACCGATACGAAAGTCGAAAGTTTTGAAGAAATCGAAATAGTAGGTGTTATATTAAATTCAATGTATAGTATGATCAGTTCGGAAGAAGTGTCCGGTTCGGATTATACTGTATCCGTTTCTAATTATCGTACGGGAATAATATATGCGGGGGACGAGAATTATAAAACTTTATTAAGCGATACGATACAATTCACTAAAATAAATATTCAGGTTAATAACGATAAAAGCGATATGACCGACATATTGCAAGGATTGAGAGATAAGCATATATTGGCATACAATTATTTCACCGACAGTATTTATAAATTTGACAAAGCTTATTCGTATTTTGACGCTTTATTTTTAGTTATCGGAATAACAATGTTGATTTTTTCTATGATTTTATTCGCAAATTTTACAACGATAACGATTATTAACCGAAAAAAAGATATCGGTATAATACGAGCGGTCGGTGGGAGTAAGAAAGATATTTTCAGGATATTCTTAACGGAAGGATTGATTTCCGTAATAACGGTAATTACTTTGTCGTTAGTCGTATCATTAATAATGACGCATATAATGGAAGGTATATTCGTAAAGACAATGATTGAAGGCTGCGAATTGCTTATGTACAATCGGTTTAATTTTTTAATTATTCCGATGGCGAGTATTATCGTTATGCTGATAACGACATATCTTCCCGTAAGGAAATTCAACAAGAAGTCGCCTGTTGAAATAATCAGAAACAATTAACAGAGGGAATAAGAAGATGAAAACAAAGAAAGCGAAGTTGATAACAGCGGTATAATTAACAAGTGTGCCACTCTTGAAAAAAAAATTAATTGTTGACAAATATATTATTATAATATATAATGCTATCGATTAATAAACTAACGTGCAAGGTTGCATAAGCGAACCTTGCAAAATTTATATCATAAATTGTTAGGCACATGGAGGAAATATGAGTAAAAATTTGATTATGACGGAAGATGGCTACAACGCGCTTGAAGAGAGACTTAAATATCTCAAAGTGCATGCGAGAAAAGAAGTAGCCGACAAGATAAGCGTTGCACGAGAATACGGCGACCTAAGCGAAAACTTCGAGTACGACGCGGCTAAAAACGAGCAAGCCGTAATCGAAGGCGAAATAAGTCAGATTGAAGCTTATCTCGATAACGCAGAAGTCGTATATAAGAAAAATATTAACAAGAAATTCGCGGGTGTAGGGTGCAAAATCAAAGTACTCGATCTTGAATTTAACGAAGAACTTGAATATTCTCTTGTCGGAACAATAGAAGCAAATTCCGAAGAAAACAAGATAAGCAACGTTTCTCCGCTCGGCGAAGCCGTGATAGGTCATAAAGTAGGCGATACGTTTGAAGTCAAACTGCCGAACGGTGTATCGACTAAATATAAACTACTTGCAATAAACATTATCAAATAATCCGGAGTTATTATGGAAGAAAACAACAACACGCAAGAAGCAATTACCGAAGAAGATCTTGCGGGAGTTATACAGATAAGACGCGACAAACTCGACGAATTGACGAAAGAAGGACGCAACCCGTACGAACTCGTCAAGTTTGACAAAACCCATTTGAGCCGACAAATATTCGATAGTTATTCGGCACTTGAAGGGTGCGACGTAACGATAGCGGGACGTATGGTCAGCAGACGCATTATGGGTAAAGCGTCGTTTTTTCATATACTCGACAACGACGGAAAAATACAAGTTTATGCGCGTCGCGAAGACGTCGGCGAAGACGTTTACGCCGAGTTTAAGAAGTGGGACGTCGGCGATATAATCGGAGTTACCGGCTTTGTGTTTACTACGCAAAAGGGCGAAATAAGCATACACGCCAAAAAACTTACTTTGCTGAGCAAGTCGCTTCTGCCGTTGCCTGAAAAATTCCACGGACTTAAAGATCCCGATCTGAGATATAGGCAAAGATACGTCGATTTGATTGCAAACCCCGAAGTTAAGGACGTATTCAAACAGCGTAGTTTGATAATACGCGCAATACGTGAGTATCTTGATAACTTAGGATTTCTCGAAGTAGATACTCCCGTACTCAACACGCTTGCTGGCGGTGCGACGGCAAGACCGTTTATTACGCATCACAACGCGCTCGATATAGATATGTATATGCGTATAGCCCCCGAACTCTACTTAAAGAGACTTATAGTAGGCGGTTTTGAGAAAGTTTACGAACTCGGCAGACAGTTCAGAAACGAGGGTATGGATATAAGACATAACCCCGAATTTTCGACGCTTGAACTGTATCAGGCGTACGTTGACTATCACGCTATGATGGAAATAACGGAGAACCTTTATGTGTACGTTGCCGACAAAGTGTACGGCAAACGCACGTTTGATTATCAAGGTACGGAAATCAATCTCGACAAGCCTTGGGCAAGACTTACTATGACAGATGCCGTTAAAAAGTATGTGGGGCTTGATTTTAACAAACCGATAGAAGAAGTATACAAAGACGCTAAGGCTAAGGGTATAGAGCTTGAAGACGGTTTAAGTTGGGGTAACGCGCTTTACACCGTATTCGATCAGTACGTCGAAGAGTTTCTCGTTCAACCTATATTTATACTCGATTATCCCGTCGAAGTATCTCCGCTTGCCAAGCGCAAGAAGTCGGATCCGAGACTTACCGAAAGATTTGAGTTTTTCATTACGAACAGAGAAATGGGCAACGCGTTTTCGGAGCTTAACGATCCGATAGATCAGCGGGCGAGATTTACGGAACAAGCAAGGCTGAGAGAAAAGGGCGACGAAGAGGCGCAGATGCTCGACGAAGATTTTGTTACGGCGCTTGAATACGGTATGCCGCCTACGGGTGGACTCGGAATAGGAATAGATCGTATGATTATGTTGTTTACGAACAGTTATTCTATTCGCGATGTACTTTTATTCCCGACTATGAAGCCGAAGGGATAAAGTGGATACGAGAATAACCAAAGAAAGATATAAGGCACACCTTGAATATGACTGGTTTAAGTACCTGCTCATTATTCTGTGTGCCGTTTTGTTTTTTACCCTTATCTATACAATGACGTCCCCGAAACTTTCACCGAGTGAAGAGTTTGAAATACTTATACATACATACTATTACGACAATAAGAAACTCGACGAGATAAAAGGCGAGTTATTGAACGTAATGTCGTCGGGCAATAATGACGTAAAAAACGTTACGTTTTATTGTTACACCAACAATGATATTAACAGTATGGACGTAATATATTCCGACGTCGAATACGAATACCGAATTATGTATGACTATCCCGACGTAACAATAGTGCCTACGCTAAGCACGCATATCGAGCAAGCTGGAGACGGAAATTATCATTACGTCTTTTTACACGGATATTCTTTTGAATATTTGGCAAGTTATGATAAGTATATTCCCGTCGATGAATTTCTGACAGCGCAAATAAACGCGGGTAACGCGCTTGCAAAGAGCGTATATGACAGACTTATCGAAAACGACTTACTCTTTTCTCTGCGTCGTGTAGAGTATCCGAACGATGCAAGTGCGGAGTGCGTATACATCGACGACGAAGCGAAGTATTGGGGAATAGATCTCAATAAATTCAATCTCGATAAACTCGAAACACTTATTACGGACGGTAAGCCCAACTCTTTCAATTATGTTTTGGGGATAATGAAAGCGACCGAAAACCCTGCGGAAGTAGTAATATTTCTCGATTTTATGATTACGAATTATGCTTAACGCGCCATTATATAATGCCGTTATCGAGTATGGCAATAGGAATAATATCAGATTTCATATGCCGTCGCATTTTATTAACGACGGTAATTTGTTTTTATCGTCAAAGTTCGATTTGACCGAAATAGAAGGACTCGATAATCTTATGTGTCCGACAGGCGTTATCAAAGAAGCGCAAATGCTGCTTGCAAAGACGTATAAAAGCGCAGCAACGTTTATGCTTACGGGCGGCGCGAGCGAAGGGATACTTATCGCACTTTATATTGCGAGCAAAAAAAACAAAAAGATTATTATCGAAAGCACGGCGCACACGTCGGTTTATAATGCCGTTAAACTGTTTGACTTGGAGCCCGTTATCATAAAAACGAGATATGACGGTTACGGTTTGCCGTTGCCGATGGATAAACGGACGCTACTTGAAACGCTTGACGAAAACGAAGGCGCGAACGTGGTCATTACGTCGCCTGATTATTTCGGACACGTATTCGACGGCAACGGCTTAAAGGAAAAAGTCGAAGGATTGATTATAGCGGACGGCGCACACGGTGCGCACTTTCCGTACTCGAACCGTTTTCGAAACGTGGGGTACGAGTGGGCGGACTTGTGCGTTTGCGGTATGCATAAGACTTTGCCTTGCTACACGGGCGCCGCAATACTTAACGTCAAAGACAAGTCGCTTGTTCACGAGACGGACGAAGCGCGTAAAATATTTCAATCGACCAGTCCGAGTTATATAATTATGGCGTCTATCGATTTTGCGCGAGCGTATATGGAAGAACACGGCGAAGAATTGTACGAAAATTTATACAAAACGGTTTCGCGTATTAAAAGGCGTGAAACGGACGACTTTACGCGAGTGATTATAGACGGCGGAAACGGATATGAATTTGAACGCTGTCTTGCAAGTAACGGTATTAATTGCGAATTTTCTTTCGGTCGTCACGTCGTATTGATAACAAAGCCGTGTGATGAGAATAATCTGAGAGAGTTTAATGACGTTATAAAGAGTTATAAGCCGAAATTTTCCGCGCCTGTAATGATTGATTTTAACACTGAATTTGCTCTCGATTACAAAACGGCAATCTGTTCCGATTTCGAAAACGTGGCAATCGAAAACGCCACGGGACGCGTTGCGGCGGCTAACGTCGGGCTTTATCCTCCGGCAAGCCCCGTAATAATTGCGGGAGAACGTATAATCAAAGAGCAAGTCGAGTTTATAAAAAAACAACGATACGGAGTATTCGGACTTGCAAATAATACTATCCGTGTGTTAAAATAGTACTATGAAAAGAGGGAATTTCGTAACGTTCGAAGGATGCGAAGGCGTAGGTAAAAGTACTCAGTTGAAACTTCTTAAAGAGTATGCCGAACAAAACGGTATTGAGATAATCTTTACGCGTGAGCCCGGCGGAACATCAGTATCCGAACAGATAAGAAACGTGATTCTGGACGTAAACAACACATCGATGGTAGCGGAGTGCGAGTCGCTTTTGTACGCCGCAGCGCGCGCGCAACTTATTAAGGAAATAATATTGCCTGCGCTTGAAGCGGGCAAGACGGTCGTTTGCGACAGATATATTGACTCGTCATTTGCATATCAAGCGTACGGACGAAACTTAGGTTTTGAATTGGTCGCACGTTTCAATTCATACGCGCTGTCCGATTGTATGCCCGATGTAACGATTTTACTCGATATGCGTCCCGAAGATAATTTCAGAAAGAAAAAGGGTAAAATCATAGACGATAGGATGGAAAACGAATCGCTTGAATTTCACGATAAAGTTTACGACGGCTTTACGGCGGTTGCCGATAAATTCCCCGAAAGAATCGTCAAGATTAAACCGACGGGAGATAAACTTCTGACGCATCGGTTAGTTATCGAAGCGTTGAAAACGAGAGGTATACTTTGAAATTTTTCAACGCGTTAGTCAACAGCCGTGCAATGCATAATTTCATAACGGACGTTAAGAACGGTAACATCGGGCACGCGTATATGCTTATTACTCCCGATAAAGACGTTGTTGAAGAGTTTTTCACCATTATGGCGTGCGCTGTTTATTGTCCGAACGGAATATGTCTTAAATGCGATGAGTGCAAAAAAATATTAGACGTGAATAACGCGAACGTCAAGTTTATAAGAAACGACGCGAAACAGTCGATAGGAGTGGAAACCGTTAAGGAGCTTACGGAAGATTCCGTAATAAGACCGTATGAGAAAGGACGAAAGTTTTATTTTATTCCGAACGCGGAAAAGATGACAATTCAAGCGCAGAATAAATTGTTGAAGACGATAGAAGAACCGAGCGAATATGTAACCATAGTTTTGGGCGCGTCTTCCGAAGGTATGATGCTCAATACGGTAATATCACGCGTCAAAAAATTATATCTCGATTATTTCGACGCGGAGACGATAGCGAGCGCGCTTCACGAACTGTATCCTACTGCCGATACGGAGTTTGCGGTAGGATTTGCAAACGGACAACTCGGACGGGCGAATATGATAGCCAACGACTTGGACTTCAAGACCCTTTATGACAACGCGTTTGATATGCTTATATCGCTTAAAAAGAGTGCGGACGTTGCAAAGTTTGTGAGAAATCCGTATTTTGCGCGTGATAAAATCGGGGAGATGCTTGACGTAATCGAACTTATTATGCGCGATATAATCGCGCTTGACGCGGGGTGTCCCGAACTTGCTGCGTCGCTTACCAAAATGAAAGAACTCGATACGATAAGAGAGACTTTTTCGATAGCGAGCGCAACTGCCGTTAACGACGTTATCGGCGAAACGAGAGAAAGACTCAGAGTGAACTGTGACAGCGAAACTCTCGCCGAACGGTTGTTATTCAAAATTTTGGAGGTAAAATATTTATGCCGATAATAATAGGTGTAAAATTCAGATCTAACAGTAGGAATTACTATTTTGACCCGAACGGTATCGAGTTCGAACAAGATGACGGAGTTATAGTCGAAACGTCACGCGGAGTGGAGTTTGGGAAAGTCGTTATTCCCAATAAGGATATTGAGCTTAAATGGAATGTTCCCGAACTTAAAAAAATTATAAGAAAGGCGACCGATAAAGATAAAGAGCAACTTGCAAAGATAGAAGAACTTAATAAGCAAGCATATAATCAAGCTCTTCCGAAGATTGCCGAACTTAACCCCGATATGAAACTCGTGAGTGCGGAATATACTTTCGATATGAGTAAGATAGTGTTTTATTTTACGGTTGACGGACGAGTGGATTTTCGAGATCTCGTACGTGCGCTTGCCTCGATGTTCAAGCGGCGTATCGAGATGCGTCAAATAGACGAACGCGAAGATTTCAGGATGCGCGGATGCCTTGCTCCGTGCGGAAGAGAGTGCTGTTGTGCGGCGGGCGTTACCGACTGTGACAAGATAACCATCAAGATGGCGAAAGTACAGGGACTGCCGCTCAATCCGACTAAAATAAGCGGTATGTGCGGAAAACTTATGTGTTGCTTGAAATACGAGAACGAATACTATACCGAAACGTCTAAGATTATGCCTAAGAAAGGTAGCGAAGTCGAAACTCCCGACGGAAAAGGAAAGGTCGAAGAAATCGATATGTTAAGACGGCAGGTTAAAGTGCGAATCGTGCGAAACGACGGCGAAGAGTACAAAAAGTTCGGAATAGACGAAATCAAGTTCGAGAAAAAAGCGGTAGCGGAAGAAAAGGACTTAAACGACGATTCAAGCGAAATTCCGCAAGAATAATATACGCTTAAAATAAGTTGACAAATATACATAAATCGTTTACACTGTAAAGGCAAACGGCTTTACAGTGTTTTTTATGTCGGTAACTATTGAAAAAAAAGTCGAAATATCGGCGTTATACAACGTGTACGGCGCGATGCTTACCGATAAGCAACGCGAAATTGTCGATATGTTTTACAATCTCGATATGTCGCTTGCCGAAATTGCGGAAAGTTACGATATATCCCGTCAAGCCGTCCGCGATGTAATCGTAAGAGCGGGCGAAACGCTTGAAAAGGCGGAAGAAGAGTTGCACGTATACCGTGACGTTATCAAACTGTCCGAAATCATAATCGACGTAAAGACGAGCGGCAAAGTTGAGCGGCTTGATAAAATATTGAATACTTTGGAGGAAAAATATGGCATTGTTTCAAGGACTGAGTGAAAGGCTCAACCACGTTTTTTCCAAGTTAAAGAATAAGGGGAAACTGACCGAACTCGAAATCAAGCAAGCTATGCGTGAAGTACGTATCGCTTTACTTGAAGCGGACGTTAATTTTACCGTAGTTAAGAAGTTTATCGATAGAGTCAGCGCAAAGGCGGTCGGCGAAGATATACTCAAAAGTCTTGACTCGTCGCAACAGGTTATAAAAATAGTCAACGAAGAGTTAATCGCTTTACTCGGAAGCGAACAGAGCAAACTCGCGGTTAATTCAAAGCCCCCGTCCGTTTATATGATGTGCGGACTTCAAGGCGCGGGTAAAACCACGATGTGCGGTAAACTTGCGTTGCACTTAAAGAAACAGCAGGGTAAGAAACCGCTTCTTGTAGCGTGCGATATATACAGACCTGCGGCAATCAAGCAGTTACAAGTACTCGGTAAGAGTATAGACGTACCCGTCTTTGAAATGGGACAGATAAAGGCGGTTAAAATTGTTAAGAACGCAATCGACGAGGCACTTAAACAAGGTTACGATACGGTTATTATCGATACCGCCGGCAGACTTCATATCAACGAAGAACTGATGGAAGAACTTAAAGACGTTAAAGCCGCGGTTAAACCGGACGAGATATTACTCGTCGTGGACTCAATGACGGGACAAGACGCGGTAACCGCCGCGGAAGCTTTTGATAAAGAACTTGATATAACGGGCGTAATACTTACGAAACTTGACAGTGATACGAGGGGTGGCGCGGCGTTGTCGATTAAAGAAGTTACGGGTAAACCCATTAAATTCGCCGGTATGGGTGAAAAACTTACCGATCTCGAACCGTTCTATCCCGATAGGATGGCGTCGAGAATACTCGGTATGGGTGACGTGTTGACGCTTATCGAAAAGGCGCAGAACGCAATTACGGAAGAACAAGCTCTTAAACTCGAACAGCGAATACGCAACAATACGTTTACGCTCGAAGATTATCTCGAACAATTCGATTCGCTTAAAAAAATGGGTAAGCTAAGCAATCTTATTTCGATGATGCCCGGTATGGGTAACTTAAAGATAAAAGACGAAGATATTAACGAAGACCGTATTGCGCGTATGAAAGCAATAATACTTTCGATGACGGTTTCGGAAAGGCGTTACCCCGAAACGATTAAAGGTTCGCGTAAAAGACGTATAGCGCAGGGTAGCGGAACGACGCTTCAAGACGTTAATCAACTCTTGAAACAATTCGAGTCCACGAAAGAACTTATGAAACGTTTCTCGAAAGGCGGAAGAAAAGGTATTATGAATATGAACGGTTTACCGGGAGGACGACCCTTTTAGTTAATAACAAAGCTCTGCTTTGAATTAATAATATAAATTGTTTGTACGGAGGATACAAAAATGGCAGTAAAAATCAGACTTGCACGTTTGGGTGCAAAGAAGGCTCCTTTCTATCGTATAGTCGTTATGGACTCGAAGAAAGCAAGAAACGGTGAATACGTCGATTTAATCGGAACGTATAATCCCGTTAAAGAACCCGCAGAGATAAAAATCGACGCGGAGAAAGCAAAGCATTGGATTTCGGTCGGTGCGCAACCCACGGATACGGTAAGAGCACTTCTCAAAAAGAACAGCGTAATCGAATAATTATGGTAGAACTTGTTCGTTACATTGTATCAAATCTCGTTGACGACCAAAACTTCGACGTGGAGGAAATCGAGAAAGAAGACGGCGAAACTGAATTGAGAATTATACTTCCTAAAGATGAGA
This sequence comes from uncultured Eubacteriales bacterium, assembly GCA_900315995.1. Taxonomy (GTDB): domain Bacteria; phylum Bacillota; class Clostridia; order Christensenellales; family RUG350; genus RUG350. The sequence goes on along the minus strand of ONBF01000015.1, from coordinate 9,663 downwards.
TGGGTAGAGTTATCGGAAAGCAGGGACGTATCGCAAAGTCTATCCGAACGGTCGTTAAAGCGGCGTCTTCCAAGAGCAAAATCAAGTACTCGGTCGAAATCTGCGAAAAGTGAGCGACTTTATCGAAATCGGTAAAGTTTTGAAACCTCAGGGTATCAAAGGCGAACTTAAAGTTTTGCCGATAACCGACGACGTTGACAGATTCAAGAAATTGAAATCCGTACTCATTGACGACAATGAGTATTTTGTCGTATCGTCGGTTATTCGCGACGGATACGTTTATATGACTTTTAAGGGCGTGGACGACAGAAACGCCGCGGAATTTTTACGCGATAAATATTTATGTGTAAATCGTTGCGACGCCGTTAAGAAAGACGGGCGGTATTTTGTCGTAGACGTTTTGGGTGCGACTGTCTTTGCGGGAAACGCGCGTATAGGAAAACTTGTTGATATTTATAATAACGGCGGCGGAGAGATATATGTAGTTCAAGACGGACGAAGTAACGTATCTTTCCCGAACGTGAACGGCGTAATAGTTTCTATCGACACGGATAAGAAAGAAGTAATACTCGACGCAAAAAAATTCGAAGAGGTGGCGCTGTATGAAAATTGACGTATTGACGCTTTTCCCCGAAATGCTCGAACCGCTTAAAGTCGGAATAATAGGCAGAGCACTCAATAAAGGAATATTCACTCTTAACGTCACCGATTTCAGAGAATTTTCAAAGGATAAGCACAAACACGTTGACGACTATTCGTTCGGCGGCGGCGCAGGTATGATTATTGCGCCGCAACCCGTTGCGGACGCCGTAAACTCGGTAGATTCAAAGCACGAAGCAAAACGTATTTATTTATCTCCGCGCGGTCGCGTCTTCAATCAAACCGTCGCAAAAGAACTCGCTCGGGAAGAAAGACTGTTATTCTTATGCGGAAGTTACGAAGGCGTGGATCAAAGGGTGCTTGATAAGTGCTTTGACGATGAAATTTCGATAGGCGACTATATAATGACGTGCGGGGAAATCGGCGCGCTTGCGGTTATCAATACGACCGTAAGATTGTTATCGGGAGTACTCGGAAGCGAAGAGTCGCTTGAAAAGGAGAGTTTTGACGATAATTTGCTCGAATATCCGCAATATACCCGTCCCGCAGTGTGGGAAGGTATTAAGGTACCCGAAGTGTTATTGTCGGGCGATCACGCCGAAGTCGATAAATGGCGTCAGCAAAAGCGTATTGAAATTACGAAAGAGCGTCGTCCCGATTTACTCAAAAAAAAGAAATGAAAATTATTCAATGGTATCCCGGGCATATGACCAAAGCCCGTCGGATGATGGAAGAGAATATAAAACTCGTCGACCTTGTGATATGCGTTCTCGATGCCCGTGCGTACAAGTCGTGTTTTTCCATTGAAGAATTAAAAAACAAACCTTATTTATACGTTTTGAATAAGGTAGACCTTATTGACGATAAGGATAGGGACGCAATTTTAACAGAACTTAAAAGTATCGGGATAAACGCAATTCCGACCGATTCGAAAGGCGGTGCGGTCAAAAACGTGATTTCCGCTATCAAGAATATCGTTGCCGACAAGATTAACCGAAACGCGCAACGCGGTATAAACAAAACGGTGCGCGCAATGATTGCGGGCGTTCCCAATTCGGGTAAAAGTACTTTGATTAACGCGCTTGCCAAAGGACGACGCGCAAGCGTGGGTGATAAGGCGGGTATTACGCGCGGTAAACAATGGGTGGTTATATCGGATAACGTCGAACTGCTTGACACGCCCGGCGTACTTACTCCGAAGATTACGGATCAAACGCTTGCAAGACATCTTGCGTATATCGGAAGTATCAACGACGATATTTTAGACGTCGAAGAACTCGCGTACGCGCTTATCGAAGAACTGAAAGAACTTGCACCCGACTGTTTTACAATTCGCTACGGTATAGATAAAGACTGTACTGTGGAAGAGATTTTCGAGAGTATAGGAAGAAAGCGCGGATACCTTTTAAGCGGCGGTCTGGTAGACGCAGAGAAGACGGCGCGCGGAATAATCGACGATTTCAGAAAACAAAGGTTAGGTAAAATATGTCTCGACAAATAGCCGAACTCTTTCATTACGACAGGCAGTTTAATCGAAAACTCATTTGCGGAATAGACGAAGCGGGGCGCGGACCGCTTGCCGGTCCCGTATCGGTAGGCGCAGTCATTATGCCGCTTGACGACGCAGATATAATTGCAGGTATCAACGACAGTAAAAAGTTATCGGCAAAAAAACGGGACGAACTTTATGATATAATCAAAAATAAAGCAGTTGCGTATTCGTGCATTATGCTCGATAACAATATTATCGACGAAATCAATATTTTGGAAGCGACGAAGCGTGCTATGTATAACGCCGTCGAATCGTTGAAGATAAAACCCGAACTTGTGCTAATAGACGCGGTTAATCTCAATCTCGATACGGAAAGCAAAGCTATTATCAAAGGCGACGCAACAAGTTACAATATTGCGGCGGCGTCGATTATCGCCAAGGTTACGCGAGACAGACTGATGGACGAATACGATGCAATGTATCCCGAGTATAACTTTAAGTCCAACAAAGGTTACGGCACCAAAGAACATATAGAGGCAATCAAAAAGTACGGTCCTTGTCCCATACATCGTAAAACCTTTATAAAGAACTTTTATGTTGTTGCAAAATAACTCGAATATGTGTACAATGAATAAATTATGAATAATATAGGTCGCGGAATATACGGCGAAAAGTTAGCCGCCGATTATCTTAAAAAACACGGTTACACAATACTCGAACGTAACTACAAGGTGCCTTACGGCGAGATAGATATAATTGCGAGCAAGAACAAATGTATATCGTTTATCGAAGTGAAATCACGTTGGACGCTTGCTAACGGTATGCCGTCCGAAGCCGTCAATCTTGCGCGCCAAAGGCGGTATATAAACGCGGCTGATTCATATATCGCAACGCTCGGTTATCCCGATGTTGATTACAGATTCGATGTTATCGAGATAGTGGGAGACAAAGATATTAATCTTATCGAGGACGCGTTCAGAGTATGATCATAGACGTTGCGGCAAAGATAAACACTTCTCTTAAAATAACGGGGATAAAAGACGGTATGCATACGATAGTAAGCACCATGCAGTCAATAGACCTGTACGATACGCTATGTGTCGAATCGAGTGACGTTGATATGATAATTACGGATATTGCCGTCGAAAATAACACGATAATCAAAGCGCTTAATGCTTTCCGCAACGCATACGGCGCAAAGTGCGTAAACGTAACGGTTAAGAAACGTATTCCGATAGGAGCGGGGCTCGGAGGTTCTTCCGCGGACGCAGCGGGTATGCTTGTCGCTTTATCCGTATTTAACGGAATAGGTATCGACCGAATTATTGAAGACGGCGTTGCGCTTAAAGTCGGGAGCGACGTTCCGTTTATGCTTAAAGGCGGTTGTGCTGTGGTTAAGGATACGGGCAACTTAATCGAGAGTGTTTCGGAAAAGTCGGACGATGTATATTTGATAGCCGTCCCGAATTCTTTCGTTTCGACAAGGGACGCGTATAAGCTTTACGACGAAGTAGGTACATATGCGGACGCAGTAAACGATTTAACCAAAGCGGCAAAGTTACTTAACGAAGATATAGTTAAGTACGAAGCGGCACTGAATAAAAGTAAAGCGGATAAAGTGTTTATGAGCGGTAGCGGAAGCGCAATGGTCGGAGTATTCAAAGACGTTGCGACAGCAAGTGAAGCGGCGCGTACGTTAGATAAATTAAGTCCGCGTTACGTTGCGGTACATAAGTCCGTCGGAAGCGGAATCAGAGTATATGGATAAGTTAAGAGAGTTTGCAAAGAAAGCGGATATATTTTTACATACGGACTACTATCTCGGGATAGTGGCGTTTATCGTATTTTTTTCGTGGGTTTTACATATCGAACTTGTAGGGATGTGTTTACTTGCGGTATGCGTTATACTTACGCTGTTTTGCTGTGACGACGCGTTGCCTGCCTTTGCGCCCGTTATAACGTTTTCGTTTACTATGTCGGGCTTTTTTAATCCCGACACTTATCCGAAAGCGATAATTGTGATTTTTATTTGCCTTGTGATACTTATTACGGGCGGGTTCGTTTGGTTTTTTATAAAGAATAAAGTTAAAATCAAACTCGGACGGTTTTTTTGGTTTTTCTGCGCAATGCTTATTGCATTTCTTTTGAGCGGTATTGCCAATCCCGAAACTGATTTTTCAAGAAGTATTCCTTTGACGGTTGCGCTTGGCGGCGGAGCTTTTCTTGCATATTTCTTTTTCGTAAATTCCGTAACGAAATCAGATAATATATATTTTGCGAAAATGTTTCTGTGCGTAGGAATAATTATAATGCTTGAACTCTTCGTGTGCTATATGGGTTATCGTGCGGAAGCAGCCGAGTATATGGACGTAAAAGGGCAGATTAATTTAGGATGGGGTATTTCCAACAACATAGGCTCGATATTATTGCTTACGGTTGCCATGACGTTTTATCTCGCGGTAAAAGACGATAAATACGTAATACTATATACAATTCTCGCATATTTACAATATATATCCGTTTTTTTCAGTATGTCGAGAGGAAGTATTCTTTGCGCGATAGCAGTGTTACCGTTTATATTCGCATTTACCGTTAAAGTCAGTAAAAAGCGTAAAGCGTTTCTGCTGTCAACAATTGTTCCGATTGTAATTTTTATGATATTGCTTATAGTTTTTCATGAAGAAGTTGTACAAGTTGCGGAGAGAATTACGGAACTCGGCACGTATTCTTCCGGACGCGATATAAGATTTAAGTTGGCAATCGACGATTTTCTTGCTTTCCCGATATTCGGGCGCGGCGTGTTTTTCACTCCCGAAACGGGCGCGATGTATTGGTATCACAACACGTTTTTGCAGTTTCTCGGAAGCGCGGGTATAATCGGTGCGCTAACTTATCTTGCATACTCTTATATGAAGTTTAAGGTGCTTATAGTTAAAGGCGACTTGATAAACAAGTTTATACTGTTCGGGCTTATAATGTGGACGGGGTATTCGATGCTCGATTGCGGCTCGTTCCTTATAAGTCAAGTAATGCTCGTCGTTGTATTGCTTGCCTACGCCGAGAAAAACGTATGGGATAAAAACAAGCAAGCCGTAACGGTTTGCGCCGATGCAGTCGCTGAATCGAAATCGGACGGGAGTGAAATTATAGGCAATACCGTTAAGGACAAGTCGTCAAAACAAGCGGACGACAATACAGAAATTAATTGATTCTCAAATCGTCTCCGTTGATTACTTTTGCCAAAGTATAAGTTTTGTTAAACAGTCTTGAATAAAATCTTTCGCCGTATTTATCACAGATATTCTCAACGCTTAAATTAGTGCTGAACGCCGTATGTTTATTGTTGCTTATACGCGTCGAAAGCATATTGAGAAGATATTCGCAAGTAACGTTTTTGAGAATATTTTCCGTTCCCAAATCGTCTATTATCAAAAAGTCGGGTTCGATTACTTCGTCAAGATACAACGAACGTTCGTCGAGCGGAGCGGTGTGATATTTGAGCATTAAATTGTTGAAATCAAACGCGCTTATGAATTTAACCGAGTAACCTTTTGTAATCAATTCGTTGCCTATTGCGGACAGAACGCAAGTTTTCCCGGTACCCGTCGGTCCCATAAGCACGATATTTGAAAATTTTGTATTCGGAAACTTTTCGCAAAACTCTTTCATTTTACGGTAAAGCGACGCAATCGAGTTACGCTGTTTTGAGTTGTTTATTTTTTCAACGTTGCAATCTTCAAACTTAAACTTCATAAGGGGACTTGCGGTGCCTTGGAGATACTGTTTGTATCTTTTCTCTATGCATTTACACAATTTACCGTTAATGTATCCCGTATCTTTGCAATGCATACAAGAGTATTTCGGGGTGAGAGCGTCAACGGAGCAGCCGAGTTTTTCGATAACTTGTAAACGGTTATTGCTTGCCGTCTTGTAATTATCGTTCGCAACGTCAAGATTAACTTTCGTATACTTTGCTTTTGAAAGATCCAAAACAGCCGCGCGGTAAGTTTTGTCGGCGTTTGAAAACTCTTTGTTTTGAAGAAGCGCAAGATACGCTGTTTCCGCATTGAGTTCGGCGATTGATTTGTGCGCTCTTAAATCTTTGATAAATTTGTTTATTAAAGTATTTTTGTCCATTTTATACCTCTATATCGTCAAAGTTTTCAAGGTCGCCGAAGAAAGGAGTAAGTTCGGTTCTCGTGAAGTCGGTCTTTTGAGTTGAATTGACTTTCTTATCTCCGCTTGAAGTTTGATTGAAGGTTTTGGCTTGTTCAAGTGTGTATATTTTGTTTTCGTGCATACGGCTCAATACTCTGTTGATGTAGCCGAACGCCTGCGCTTTGTCGGTCGCAAGAGACGCCGCATAGGTAATAATATCTTGATTGAAACCCCAGTCCGAAGTCCACGTCTTGTATAATTCTCTGTCGAGCGTGCTGACGTTACGGTTGCTTCCGCTTGCGTGTATGACGTCCATAATCTTTTCGTCGTTTTCGAGAAGTTTATTCAAGTATTCGTTGATGCTGTCCGTTGTTATAAGTCCGAGTTTAGTAAAACGCGTTACTGCGTTATTAACGCCGTTAAGTGTACGGATATTGGACTTGAAACAATATTGTGCGACGGTGTAGAGCGCGTCCTCTTCCCAGCCTTTTTGAAGCCAGACGTTTACATACTGTTCGACTATATAGTCGAGCGTTTCGTAGTATACGCCGATAATCTTATTTACGTTCTTTGCAATTTCGTACATCTTCTTTCTGTGTTTTGCGTATTCGTCCATATCTTGTTCCGAAAATATGTTCATACGATAATACTCGTCGAGAGCGGAGTCGAGCCGTTTAATCGTGCCTTTTGATTTTAACTGTTTTGCCGCAAACATAATCGCCGCATCGTCGAAGCCCCAACTTTTAGTCCACTTAATATAGTATTCGCGCTCTTCGAGAGTTCCGCTTGACTTTTTGCCGAGAATTTTCAATATTTGACCTATGACGGAAGAAGTCGCCTCGTGTTCTTGAAGACGCTGCTCGACGTCGGAATATGTACGGATACCGTCTTTTGCCCAATCCTTTGCAATAGTTAAAATATAGGGATATCTTACGTCTACGCCTTTTAGGTTTACGCAATACTGTATAATCATAAGCATCGCTTCGGGTTCTATACGGCATGTATCCATAGTATAATAATACTCGTTATATTCATTGACTGTAATCATACGCGTCGGAAACAGTTGTTGCAGTTGATTATTGAAATCCGCGAATTTTTCGGCTTTATACTTTTTAACCGGCGCGAGAGTGGACTTTATCGAAAGGTATTTTACTTCGAGCGGGACTTTGGAAACGATTTGTACGATACCTTGTTCTTCCCAAAACATAAACGAACTTACTACCGTTTCGACGGGTAAATTTAGAATTGACGCCATACTTTCGGCGGAATTATCCGCGCTTAACGGCATTGAACAGAGATATAATCCGAAAATATAAACGCGTACGGCGTTTTCGGGAGCGTAAGGCAAATATTCGTTAATGAAAATATTGTCGACGGGAGTAATACCGTCGATTAAAGATTCGCTTGTAAATTTGCAAAGTGCCATATAAACCTCCCAAGCATTGATCCATCGATAAAATCATATGAAATCCGCAATGTGTGATTACAAAGCGTCAAACGCTTGACAAAATAATACGAAATCGTTATGATAATCGAAAATCGATGCGTTTTAACAATATACCACGTTTGAACGATAAATTCAAATAAAATGTCGAAAAATATATTGTCCCACAATATATGGTGACTTTTATGAAAATCATAACAATTCGGAGATGAAAAGTGACAATTCTTTCGGTAAACGGAATAAGTAAGAAATACAAAAAAGTCGTTGCGCTCGACAACGTTTCGTTCGAGGTGTCAAGCGGAGAGATACTTGCTCTTCTCGGCGCAAACGGCGCGGGAAAAAGTACCGCGATGAAAATAATTTGCGGACTTGCTTTTGCCGATAGCGGAACGGTTACGATTAACGGGTTTGATAACGTAACCGACAGAATAAACGCGTTGCAAAATGTCGGGGCGGTTATTGAAAATCCGTGTTTTTACAATAAACTCAGCGCGTTTGATAACTTAAAAGCAGTCGGTATATATTACGGAATTACGGACGATACCGCAATCGATAAACTTCTCGAAACGGTCGGGTTGCTCGACTGTAAAAAAAAGCGAGTTGAAACCTTTTCTCTCGGTATGAAACAGCGTCTCGGTATAGCGCACGCTTTACTCAATTCGCCTAAATTGCTTATTCTTGACGAACCGACCAACGGGCTTGATCCCCAGGGTATATACGAATTGAGACAATTTCTCAAACGTCTTGCTCACGAGCAGAACGTTGCGGTGCTTTTATCGAGCCATCAGCTTTTCGAAGTTCAGAACACGGCGGATCGCGTTGTTATTATGAACAAAGGACGTGTGCTTGAAACAAAGAGTGTAGAAGAGTTGATGCATGCAACCGACGATAAGAAAACCGTATTGATTAAAGTCGAAAACGTAGACGAGACGAGACAAATTCTCAAAAATTGCGGATATGAATATAAACAAGTCGCCGCGGACGTTTACGAAGTAACAGTAAAAAGTGGCATTGCGGACTTTAACCGTGAGATTATAATGAAAGGCGCGATTGTCGTTTCGTCTAAGGAAAAGGAAATACGGCTCGAAGACGTATTTATATCTTTGACTAACGATAATCATTTATCGAATAAGTCCGAAAAAGAAAATCTCGCGGACGGCGACAGTCGCGAAGATGCGGTTAATGATAGGGATAAGTCCGAAGAAAACAAAGTGACGGAGGAAGAAAATGAAAAACGGTAAATTATCCGTTGCATATCGCGCCGAAATGTTTCGGTTGTTTAAGGGCAAAAGCATTTGGATATTTTTCATAATTTTGACGGTAATCGTATTGTTGTTACTTACGGTATTGTCGAATAGTTCGTTTGTAACAGACTCGTATAATACGTGGAGCGTCCCCGAAGATATAGATAAGGAAATCGCCGAACTCGACAAAATGGAAGCCGAATATTCAAAGGAGCTTGAATATTATCCGCAAGATATTACAATTAACAACCAGCTTTATAATATAAAAGTCAAAAAAGCCGTTTATAATTATTTCAAGGATAACGGTATTACCGAAGGTACATACCAAGATTTTCTTATATCGCAAACGGATCTCAATATCGAAGACGTCTATGATTACGCAAGTTACGCTATTTTGATTGCGATGAGCTTTACGATGTTGTTTTACGGTTCGGCTGCCGCAGGCAGTATTGCGGGAGAAAAAAAGAACGGTACGCTTAAAATATCGTTGTTGCGACCCGTTAATCGCAGAGATATAATTTCCGCAAAGTTTTTAGCATATTTTACTTGCGCGGCGATCACGATAGTAGCCGAATTTTTCATTGCGACTGTATTCGGTCTTATTAAGGTGGGTGGTTTTATGACGCCTGTGATTATGGTGTTTAACGCAACCGGCGTAAGCGTAGTCAATCCTTTCGTTGCACTTTTAATCATACTGATATACAGAAAAAAGCAAGACACGAGAT
>ONBF01000001.1 GCA_900315995.1 uncultured Eubacteriales bacterium | reverse complement strand
CTCTCGGTCAATCTCGTTTTAGTTCCCTATAAATTTACACTACTCTCAAACACGGTCGCGCAAACCTGCCGCCCCGTGTATGTTTTAGTTCCCTATAAATTTACACTACTCTCAAACCTCAAAATATACGCAACTGAGTCAAAACTCAATTAAAAGGAGCCTACTCTCCTTCGTTTGAGAGTAAAATATTAGGGAACAATTGTTAATTTTTCAAAATTCACAAAGGTCTTTATCTATCGTAATACGTTTTTCACTCGGCAAAATTTCATATCCCGCCGAATCTATTAAAATAAATTTAAGACATTTCGATAATGCACTTTTTATAAACAAATCTAACTTATCGTCGGGCATATAACTACGAAAGTTTACGAATATAAATAACTTTTCATGGTCATATGCTCTGACCATTTCCATATAATCAAGCACTTTTTCGCCCAAACTTTCGTACTCATCTCTAATTTCAATACCTACCGAACGAATTAAGTTAGATATTGAAACCTTTGTACACATTATATCACAAGATTCAGCAAATGCAATATCATCCATATAATTTTCTATCTCAATCAACAATTTTTGCGTTGCCTCGAAATGTTCTTCATCAAGTGACGTTTTCTCAAAAGAATGCAAGATTTTATTAAGCAAGTTCTTTTTATTAATTTCAAAAGGTACAAATCTATCAAGCACCTCCACATATTTTGATATTTCAATAATATCTCCGTCAAGCGAAAGAACAGCCTGTCCGGTCATACCGTCAATTTGCGCAACTATATCGTTAAGAAATTGAACAAAAAAATCTTTGTTTTCGATAACAAGCGTATTAATGCCCGCTATCTCCGTATCTAATACGCTTTGTAATTGCGGATATGCAAGTTTCATATAAAAACCAACCTTTCGTCTCCCGTCAATACTTCCGTTTGATAACTTCCCGTAATCATTTCTATCTTAGAAAACTGTTTCTCGGTAATCATCATAACTTGCACAATACCATGCGGCGGACGATTTTGACGAATAGTATTAATTACCATTTGTCCTGCTTGCTGATTAATAAGCATTCTACAATAAACGGATTCTTGCATCATTATGAAACCACTTTTAATAAGCGATCGTCTAAATCTTGCGTATTCCCTTCTATTTTCCGTCGTTTCCGTCGGCAGATCAAAAAATACCATTACTCGCATAAACCTATAACTCATTCGTTCTCTCTATAGAATTTTAATTTCGACACATCTGAATCGTTAAGTGCCATAAATACACTTCTTACATATATTTTAATACCGTTGAGTAATGATTGACGTGCGTCGTCAATAGTTATCGTTGTTTTAACCAATTCCAAGAGTTTATGCTTTTCGTCCGTTCCGAATTCTTGAAAATTTGAATGAAACACAAATCTATCGACAAGTATCCTGAACGGCTCCATAAGGTCACAACTTAAATTATAATAATTAAACATGTTATCATGCGCAAGCCCAAGCTGCGTAAGATACCCATGCATAGCTATTTCTCTATTAAACGCCGACAAAAGTATACTATATCCATAATTTAATGCTGAGTTCATTGCGTTATCGGAAGTCCTTGTAAAACTTTGCCCGAACAATGCATTAAAATATACTTTTGCCGCGTGCCCTTCTCGATTCGTCTTATCTCCGACTGTTAATTCGTCAACAAAGTTTCTTAAATGACGAGCCTCGTCACTTTTGCCAAGTTCATCCAAAAATAATGCTTGATTACGAATTTTTTCAGCAACTATTTCCGTCCACACTAAACTTTTAATATCATCTCCCCACGCTATCTGCGACTTTATCTTGCGCGAAGTGTCGTAAGAGCCGTACGACGGCAAAAGTTCAGATATAGGAGAATGAACTTCATCACAAAATATAACTTTTATTTTCTTTTTAATAAGTTCATTCAATAAGCACCCTGTCAATGACACGGCGGGATTTTCTATCATAAGAATAGCTATTTCATCAAGATAAATTCTCTCGATTTTTTCATTTCTAACGACGAGAAAGCCCATTTTGTAGTCAAGTTTACTTCTCGTCTCAACTACAACCGTACGCCAACTCATAGATACTCAAATAAATTCTTTGACGAAGATTCAAATAAGCCTGACGCTGAACATTCGATTATTCTTACGTCAGAATACGATTTTTTCATATTCGAAACATAAGCACTTATTCTCATTAACGCCATAGCTTTTGTACCACCAATTGACGATAAATCTTTTGTACCACCGCTTCGACTAAATACGCTAAGAATAGAGAGTAAAGCCATAACTTGTTCTTCAACTTTTAAGTTTCTAAAACTATCAAATCCGTTTTCTATCGTATCTATCGGCATATTAGGACGAATTCTAAACAATGAGTTCTTTGCTTTATCCAAGAAAATTTCGTATAACTTCTCATTTTCTTCACGCGTAATCTTATCATACGCTTCATCTATAATAAGATTCTTATTGTTTTTCTTCTCTGCAAAACGCTCTAAACGTTTGATATATCGCTCCCAATTATAACCTATAGCAAGCGGAACTAACGACGCTACTAATAATTCCTTTCCGCCGTTAGATTTACCCGTAATGCACACTCTATATCCATCAAGAGACAATACGGTATTTACGCGCAAAACACGCTTGCCCATAGGAAATCCTATATCGGTTATTTCTTTACCACCGCATAACTCGGATATACTTTGACGTGCATACTGCTCGGCAAACGCGTCGTCCGCTAAAAATTTATCCGCAAACAAGCCTTCAACCGACATAATAATTATGTCTTTTCGTTTGCCACAAACAAACGATACGGGAATAAAGAACGCAGCAGTTGACTTCCTATATCCGCCGTAACGTTCGGTATTTTTATATTTCTTAATTTTACGCGGTACTAATCCTTTTGCTTTACTTACCGGCAACAAATCAAAAAGCGCACCTTTACGAATATACTTAAACACAGTCAAACGTATCGCGTCTTTTTTAAGTACATTTTTAACGTCTTCAATTGACGTATCGCCCTGCCAAATACACTTTCCGTTCGAGTACTGTTTTTGTGAAAAAATCGTATCAATATTTAAGTTATAATTATCGTCAAACTCTCTTTTGATGAAAAATTTCTTTGTAAACTTTTCATACCAAACATTGCCTACGACTATATTAAGATACGCGTCCTTTGCATGATGTAAATCGTTAACCGAACGCGACTTAAGCATATCAAACTCTTGTCTAAACGATGACGCCAATCCTGCATTTACGTATACTACGGTCGAATCGGGATACAACTCTCTAAGGAGACTTGCAACGGCTTTAGTCGACTGTCTTGTCTCAACAAGCTGTCTATTAATGAATTCCATTTTTTCTTCTTCACTGAACGGCGTAGTACGTATTAATCTATTATATTTTTCGTCCGTGATAAGCTTGTATTTATGATAATTATCCCACGTGCTGCGCATCTTATTTTGTATCTTTGCGTCAATTGGATACGTATCACCTTTATCTCCGTTAATCGTAGATAATACGAGCACTTTATTGTTAGTTATGCTATCGTCTTTAACTTTTGATTGCGGGTAAATATGCTCTATATTATATCTTGCCTGATTACTGCGCATTAACTCGTTAATGTCTATCGGTTCCCCGCTATACATGCACTTTCCAAGTTGCAGATAATATAAGAATAGTTTTTCGCTTTGCAGTTTGTTATCTACTTGCTCGCCCATTGCCTTGAGCTCGTTGCGCATTTTCTCAACGTCTTCGTTCTTAATATTTGCGTATAATTCATCTAACTGCTCTTTACGTGTTTTCGTTCTCTTTACTTTCTTGTCCTTTTCCGCACCGCGCGCCATTTCTATAAATATTCTATCAGGCATACCTTTACATGCTTTCGTTATATCGGAAATTATATTCAAAGTCCTAAACACTTGTCTTTTTACAGGAGCAGAAAGATACAATCCATCCATTTTGTCTTGTAACGTCGTCGGATGTTCTTTGTAATATTCATCACATATTTCCTTCAACATTGCCTTAAACGTAAATCTATCACTTAATATTTCGTTCAAGTTGCAATTTGTATCTCGCATAGCTTGTATTACACTAGTCAATTCTCCCGTTCCGCCAAGCTTGTCAGCACCCGACAATTCGCCCGCAAGAAACTCTTTTGACAATCTGCCAAAATCTTTATAATTAAGTTTTGAGATGTATTTAATATCATCTTCAACAAGTTGTGAATAATTATCTTTTAACCACTTTAATAAGCGTCCTTTATCTTCAGTATACGTAATATGTTCAATTATTTTTTCTACGTCGGCACGAGTCAAAACTTTTGCATCAAGTAAACGCTTGAAATCATGCTCTGCGGTCAATGATGACTTTATGCTTTCCTTATCTATACCCTTTATCTCGCCTTGAATATTTTCGCTATGTATAAAGTCTACTATTTTTTTATACGTGACTTTTCTATGTTTTCTAAATAACTCGTCATATATTCTTTGTTTTAATTCAACACTGATACGTTCTCCGTTTACTCTTATACAATTAATTTCATTTAACACTTCAAACTCCGCATATAATAGCGAGTTTTTAGGTAATACCGATGCGCCCGGATAATAAGTGCATCTACATATCATTCTATCGATAAAGCCTTTTTCCGTAGTAGCAAGATCAACTTTCTGTTCAAAATTCCAAGGCGTTATCCGTCCGTCGCTCTTACGCTCTATCCAAGCGTGTGGATTGCCGTCTTTTCTTAACGGTCCTACAAAATACGGCACGCGGAACGTAAATATAGAAATGAGCTTTTCCATTACTTTGATTCCATCTTCATCTACTTCGTTAAGAAATGCTAAATACTGTTTTGCGTTATTAAGAATAGTCTTTAATTCAAATAAATAAACTTGATACGGTATAACCCTATTATCCCCGCTTACTTGTAACGGCAAAAACGTTCCGAGTTCGAGCCTTTTGAGCATATCATCATAAAAAGCCTTGTCATCATCTTCTACGTTAATTTCTTTAACAAGTTTTTTGAGCGCGACCAAAAAATCATCTTTAACTTTATCGTCATTCTCAATTTTGCAATTGAAAGATTTAAGATGACCGACGTAAACAGCATAGCTGTCTTTTCTCTTTGAACGGAAAATATAATTGTATTTGTCTGAAAGATATTTTTTAACAAACGCTTTTAACTTTTTAAGGTCAGCGGAATGTTGATTATATATTGCAACTTTCGCAGCAGAAATCGAATCATATCCGCTAAGAATATCTGCAAGTAGCGCCCAATCATATATTTGTTTGCACAATCTAATCAAATCTGCATCGTCACCAAGACTTGAATATGCAGCGTCAATCTTATCGTCCGACATATTAAGACTAAAACTTTTTAATTCTTCTATATCTTCATACGCATCATTATTAAATAAGTCTTTAAGATTAACTTTACCACCGCAAAGCAAATCAACTATTTTAATTCTCGAATAAGGGAACGTTTCACTTGTATCATTTAATGGCTTTTTGTTTCCGAAAAACATATCGGTGACTTTTAATTTTTTGGCATTAACCCCTGTCTTTTGCTTTAATACTTCACCTAACTCTTTTATATTTATCTCTTTTTCCCATGGAAAATCATATTCATTAATTGCGAAATATTCTTTGAATGGCTCAAAAACCGACTTGAAGTCTATAATCTTATCTATTGAATCCGTATCAATTTCTTGTAAAAAGTGACCTCTATGAGCAACAAGCCAAGCAATTGCAATATAAACCAATCTAACATCGTGTGGCTCTTTATTTTTCATCAACTCTACTAAAAGATGATGTATCGTCGGATATTCTTTGTAATAGTCTTTATCATTATAATTCTCATCACAAAAAACAGTATATGGCTCGTCTGCTTCATCTCTCCATAACGCACTTTCTCCCCTTCTTTGAAAGAATTTAGGATCAATTTTATGTATTTCATTCTCAAAGAGTTCTTGCACTAATTTTACCCTAAATTGCCTTCGATCCAACCTACGTCTTGCCGTACGCGCAGTGCGACGAGTTTGTCCGTCCATCGCTTCTTCAAAAATATGCGTCCCCATAACCATTTCACCCTTATATTTGAGTGGCTTATATTCTTCGTCTGTAACGGCATATCCGATAGAATTTGTTCCGATGTCGAGTCCGATAAAATATTTTTTGTTTTCCATTGACAAAACCTCTTATTTTTGTTATTATCATATTGTAAATTTATTTTCCCTATAAATTTACACTACGAGTTCAAATAAAAATTATTTCAAATCGTCGGCTTTGACCGACTGCACAGTGAGTGCTACGAGACCTCTTTTGGAGGTCTTTACTTTTATTATTGTAACAAACTTTTTATTTCTCTGCAATAATTAACAAATAATTTTATTTTTCACCATAATATGATTATTGTTTTTTATACTAAAAGCAAATTTCTGAATATTCCGACTAAACTTGAAAAAACATAAATATTGATAAAATATTTATTCACACCATTAAAACTACTTGACTATAATATTGTTGTGTGATAACATATTGTTATTAAATAAATAGTCGTTCCTCCTTAGCTCAGTCGGTAGAGCATGCGGCTGTTAACCGCAGTGTCGTTGGTTCGAGTCCAACAGGGGGAGCCAACATTAAGAAGACATCATATTAATGGTGTCTTTTTCATTACTCCCTACTCTATCAATACGAAGCAACGGCGCGAGGATTAACACTATATCGGGGTCCCCGAAAAACTTGTTTTTTGGGGTAAGAAGAGCAGTGTCGTTGGTTCAAGTCCAACAGGGGGAGCCATACTGAACAAGACGTTACGAAAGTAGCGTCTTTTTATATAACAAAAAGACTTCGTTTGAAGTCCTTGTTTTTACCATATTCGAATATTTGTCAACTGAATAAATTTATCAATTAATAGCCCAAAGTGAAAGGTTGATAAACGTTGCAAGTGTAAGCCACATCGGATAGATAGTCAACACATATATATAGAGTTTATCCTTACGGATAAGTTTTGAAAATAAAACTATCACGAGCGCAAACAAAACTACGAGAATAATCAATCCACCGAGTAAACTGTTCAGCCTGAAATATATTAAACTCCAAAACCATTGAAATACTCCCGTCAAAACGAGCGTCACCAAAACGCAGGTATCCATTTGCTTACGGCGTAACAACAGGAATATTACTACCGCAAAACAAACGTATATTATCCCCCACATTATCGGGAACACAAAGTTCGGGACAAATTCGGACGGCTTTGCCAAGCCGATAAACCATGCTGAATTTGTATCGGTCAATAATCTTCCGATAAGCCCGACGATAGCCACGGACAAAACCGCAATCAAAACATCTGATATAATAGATTTAGTATTTTCGTTCATACATTAATCATATACAAAATGTATACGAATTATACTATATGATTTTTATAGTTCCCGATTTCGTCTCACTACATTTTCGACGAAAATGGAAAAGAGCATTTTTGATTAAATGCTCTTTTCCATAGTTCAAGTATTAAGAAGAAGTACACTAAGAACACTTAATGGGAAATGTTCTTAGTACAATTGGAAACCGGCAACGTCCTATTCTCCCGGGTCGTGACCAACCAAGTACCGTCAGCGATGAGAGGCTTAACTTCTGTGTTCGGGATGAGAACAGGTGATCCCTCTCTCTATTGTCACCGGTATGGTGATATATCTTTCGTGACTGATGCCACTCACATATATTCGTCTTAACTGCGGCTTAAAGTCGCATTGACAACTGCATATAAAGAACGTAAACTTAAAACTATTTTGAGGTCTTGTTGTTCTGATCAAGCCCTCGACCTATTAGTATCGGTTAGCTTAATGCATTACTGCACTTACACGCCCGACCTATCAACCTTGTGGTCTTCAAGGGGTCTTACTATCTTATGATATGGGATATCTAATCTTAAGGTTGGTTTCACGCTTAGATGCCTTCAGCGTTTATCCAATCCATACATCGCTACCCAGCTGTGCCACTGGTGTGACAACTGGTGCACAATAGGTATGTCCATCCCGGTCCTCTCGTACTAGGGACAGCGCCTTTCAAATATCCTACGCCCACGATGGATAGGGACCGAACTGTCTCACGACGTTCTGAACCCAGCTCGCGTGCCACTTTAATCGGCGAACAGCCGAACCCTTGGGACCGACTACAGCCCCAGGATGTGACGAGCCGACATCGAGGTGCCAAACCTCCCCGTCGATGTGAACTCTTGGGGGAGATAAGCCTGTTATCCCCGAGGTAACTTTTATCCGCTAAGCGACGGCAATTCCATTCTCTACCGCCGGATCACTAAGTCCTACTTTCGTATCTGGTCGACATGTCTGTCTCTCAGTCAAGCTCCCTTATACCTTTACACTCTGCGAATGATTTCCAACCATTCTGAGGGAACCTTTGAACGCCTCCGTTACATTTTGGGAGGCGACCGCCCCAGTCAAACTGCCCACCTGACACTGTTCGATAGCCGGATTACGGTCTATCGTTAGAATCCCAATAATTAAAGGGTGGTATCCCAACGGTGACTCCATACAGGCTGACGCCTGTACTTCTCAGTCTCCCACCTATCCTGTACATTAAGTACCGAAATTCAATATCAAGTTACAGTAAAGCTCTTGAGACAGCGCTCAAATCGTTACACCATTCGTGCGGGTCGGAACTTACCCGACAAGGAATTTCGCTACCTTAGGACCGTTATAGTTACGGCCGCCGTTCACTGGGGCTTAAATTCGGTGCTTCGCATTGCTGCTAACACTTCCTCTTAACCTTCCAGCACTGGGCAGGTGTCAGCCCCTATACGTCATCTTTCGATTTCGCAGAGACCTGTGTTTTTGGTAAACAGTCGCTTGAGCCTCTTTTCTGTGACCTATTTTCATAGGCACCCCTTCTCCCGAAGTTACGGGGTCATTTTGCAGAGTTCCTTAACAAGGGTTCTCCCGTTCGTCTTAGGATTTTCTCCTCGTCTACCTGTGTCGGTTTGCGGTACGGGTGCCTTTTGACTTATTTAGCAGCTTTTCTCGCCGGCGTGAATTCATCGGCTTCGTCCTTCGGACTCCTCATCATCACCTAACCTTGATATGCGTACTTCACTACATATCGGTCTCATGATTTGAACGCACCTTTCCATCAATGCGCCCCGACTATCCTTCCGTGTCACTGCATCATTTAGACGTCTTCGGCAGTACTGGAATATCAACCAGTTGTCCATCATCTACGGCTTTCGCCCTCGACTTAGGTCCCGACTTACCCTGGGTGGACGAACCTTCCCCAGGAAACCTTAGACTTTCGACGGCGGAGTTTCTCACTCCGCTCTCGCTACTTATGCCGGCATTCTCTCTTGTATGTCGTCCACCGCCCCTTTCGATACGGCTTCTGCCTTCATACATTGCTCCTCTACCGATGTATTTACATACATCCCCAAACTTCGGTGTCAGATTTTAGCCCCGGTAATCTTCGGCGCATCATCACTCGACCAGTGAGCTATTACGCACTCTTTGAATGTGTGGCTGCTTCTGAGCCAACATCCTGGTTGTTTATGCAATGACACATCCTTTACCACTTAATCTGTACTTTGGGACCTTAGTTGTGGATCTGGGCTGTTTCCCTTTTGACAACGGAACTTATCTCTCGCTGTCTGACTCCCTATCTTGTGTATCCGATATTCGCAGTTTGTTAAGGTTCAGTAAGCTGTGAAGCCCCCTAGCCTATACAGAGCTCTACCTTCGGTACACATCAATAGAGGCTAGCCCTAAAGCTATTTCGAGGAGAACCAGCTATCTCTAGATTCGTTTGGAATTTCTCCGCTATCCACAGGTCATCACCGACTTTTTCAACAGGCGTGTGTTCGGTCCTCCACTGCGTTTTACCGCAGCTTCAACCTGCCCATGGATAGGTCATCTAGTTTCGGGTCTACAACTTGCAACTTATTCGCCCTATTAAGACTCGCTTTCGCTTCGGCTCCGGTACTTAATACCTTAACCTCGCTACAAATCGTAACTCGCCGGCCCATTCTACAAAAGGTACGACATCACACTTGGTATCACTACCGTAGTGCTCTGTCTGCTTGTAAGCATAGGGTTTCAGGTTCTCTTTCACTCCCCTCCCGGGGTTCTTTTCACCGTTCCCTCTCGGTACTATACTCTATCGGTCACTAGGTCGTATTTAGCCTTAGCAGATGGTCCTGCTGTCTTCCCACCGGATTCCTCGTGTCCTGTGGTACTCCGGATACCGACTGCATATCTTCCCGTTTCACCTACCGGGCTGTCACCGTCTTCGGCTCGCCTTTCCTGACGATTCGGTTACGTTCGATACACGTGATGTCGGTCCTTTACCCCGATTCCGTATTGCTACTTCTTCGGTTTGGGCTCTTTCCCTTTCGCTCACCACTACTCAGGAAATCGATGTTTCTTTCTCTTCCTCCGGATATTGAGATGTTTCAGTTCTCCGGGTTCCCTTCCTGTACACTATGTGTTCATGTACGGATACTGACGTGTTACCGTCAGTGAGTTTCCTCATTCGGATATCTGCGGATCAAGGCTCATTTGCAGCTCCCCGCAGCTTTTCGCAGCTTGTCACGTCCTTCTTCGGCGCCTAGTGCCAAGGCATCCTCCCTACGCTCTTCTTAGCTTGATCGTATACGTCGAATTTATCTATTCTTAGATTCCTCAGCAAAATTTTCTCGTGAAATTTTGTATTACTCGTTTTTACTCGTTTCTCTATCTTTGCTATGCAGTTGTCAATGTGCCTTTCCTTAACATCAGTTAAGTTTGCCTTTCGGCTTTGGTGGGCTCAAGTGGACTCGAACCACCGACCTCACGCTTATCAGGCGTGTGCTCTAACCGGCTGAGCTATGAGCCCACATGCGCGAATTAAGTCTTATATTCCGCCTAACGTATGACAATCGGAATATTAAGTGGTGGAGATGAGCGGGATCGAACCGCTGACCCCCTGCTTGCAAGGCAGGTGCTCTCCCAGCTGAGCTACACCCCCACGAAACTGTACAAAAAATTTGTGACAGCCTATATATATTATCATTTAGTCAATCGGTTTGTCAATAATTTTTATGCACTATTTCAAAAAATTATCGTTATGAATCACGACCGTACCAAAAACAAGAGGACGTATTCCCGTTGTCGAAAGCGTCCTCTTGCCGTGCTGATACTTTAATGATTATTTGTTAAGCTGAGCGAAGTACTTGATAGTACGAACCATTTGGCTCGTATAACTGTTCTCGTTATCGTACCAAGAAACAACTTGTACTTGATAAGTGTCGTCGTCAATCTTAGCCACCATAGTTTGCGTCGCGTCGAACAAAGAACCGAATTTCATACCGATAACGTCGGACGAAACGATTTCGTCGGTATTATAACCGAAAGATTCGTTAGCTTGCGCCTTCATAGCGGCGTTAACGCTCTCTTTCGTAACATCTTTGCCCTTAACTACGGCAACAAGTATAGTCGTCGAACCCGTAGCGGTGGGAACACGTTGTGCCGAACCGATAAGTTTACCGTTCAATTCGGGGATAACGAGACCGATAGCCTTAGCCGCACCCGTCGAATTGGGAACGATGTTCATTGCACCCGCTCTCGAACGTCTCAAATCACCCTTTCTTTGCGGACCGTCAAGAATCATTTGGTCGCCCGTATAAGCGTGAACGGTAGTCATAATACCGCTTTGGATTGGATACGCATCGTTCAAAGCCTTTGTCATAGGCGCGAGACAGTTCGTCGTACAAGAAGCCGCTGAAATGATGTGATCGTCTTTCGTCAAACTCTTGTGGTTGACATTGTAAACGATCGTGGGTAAATCGTTGCCTGCGGGAGCGGAAATAACTACGTTTTTAGCACCCGCATCAATATGAGCCTGAGCCTTTGCCTTAGATGTGTAGAAACCTGTGCATTCGAGAACAACATCCACATCGAGTGCTTTCCAAGGAAGTTCCGCTGCTTTTGCTTTTGCATAGATTGTAATCTTTTTGCCGTCAACTACAATGTAGCCGTCCGTTTTAACCGTGCCGTCTTCGTTCAATTCGGGTTCGCCGAAATCGACGGTGTGTTGACCGAGCTGACCGCCGTAAAGACCTTGCATCGTATCGTATTTAAGAAGATGAGCAAGCATCTTCGGGCTGGTTAAATCGTTGATAGCGACAACTTCGTAACCTTCTGCACCGAACATTTGTCTGAAAGCGAGACGTCCGATACGTCCGAAACCGTTGATAGCAACTCTTACATTTTTTGACATAACAAATATCCTCCAAAATATTATTCAAATTGAAAATCATAAATATTTTATATCAAACGCCTCGATTTAGCAACTAAATTAAAGCGGTTTTGATATTATTCAAACAAATTTTATTGATAAAGTTTAAGCGCAGGTTCCGCGTTCAACGTAAGGGGTGCGGGGTCCGCGCCCGATTTCAACTTAAAATACGCTGCCGCAGCAATCATTGCGGCGTTATCCGTACACAGTTTAACGGGCGGAAAATAAACTTTCTTAAAGCGTTTTTCAAAAGTTTCTCTCAAATACGTATTGGACGAAACGCCTCCCGCTACGACTATTTTATCCGCGCCACGATCTTTGACGGCACGCTCCGCGGCGTCCGCAAGAACACCGACAGCCGCCGCCTGAAAAGACGCCGCGACGTTTGCTTTATTTATTTCGTCTCCGCGCATTTCCGCATTATGCACATAATTGATAACGGCGGTTTTCAATCCGCTGTAACTGAAATTATAATGCGCTTTGTCATTTTTGAAAGCGCGTGGCAAATCTATCGTTACTCTGCCCGACTTCGCAAGCCGTTCGATATGCGGACCGCCCGGATACGGAAGCCCCAAAACTCTCGCGACCTTATCGAACGCTTCACCGCACGCATCGTCCGTCGTCTCCCCGATTATTTCAAGATCCGTATAATCTTTAACAATTACAAGCGCGGTATGTCCGCCGCTTACGACAAGACACAAATACGGCGGCGTCAAATCATTATGCGCAATATAATTCGCGGCAATATGCCCTTGAATATGATTGACGGCAATAAGCGGTTTTTGCTCGGCGTACGCGAGTGCCTTTGTAAAAGATACTCCAACGAGCAACGCGCCTACAAGACCTGCGCCGTACGTTACGGCATACGCGTCTATATCGTCAAGCGTCACGTTTGCTTGCGCCAAAGCCTCTTCGACCACGGGACGCATTGCAAGAGTATGATTTCTCGAAGCAATCTCCGGGACAACTCCGCCGAATCGTTTATGAATTTCTATTTGCGTTGCTATGACGTTGCTTTTTACATCGATACCGTTTACGACTACCGCCGCGCTTGTTTCGTCGCACGACGATTCGACGCCGAGTATAATCAACGTTTTTTTGTTTCTCAATTCTTCAATCGAATACCCTTGTTTGAATATCATCAGGACTTCCTTAAATATTCGGTTATAAATGCGTCTATATCTCCGTCCATAACGGCGGTTATGTTACCCGTTTCGTAATTCGTTCTGTGATCTTTAACCATAGTATATGGTTGAAATACATACGAACGTATCTGACTGCCCCACTCGATCTTTTTAAGTTCGCCCTTAATGGATTGCGCTTGTTCGAGCTGCTCTCTTTCACGCTTTTCGATAAGTTTACCCATAAGCATCTTCATTGCGACTTCTCTGTTTTGAATCTGACTTCTCTCGTTCTGACATTGTACGATAATACCCGTCGGTAAGTGCGTAATGCGTATTGCCGATTCCGTTTTGTTTACGTGTTGTCCGCCCGCGCCGCTGCTTCTGTACGTATCGATTTTCAACTCGTCGGGACTTATCTTAATCGTGTCGTCATTAATGATTTCGGGCATAACTTCGAGAGACGCAAAAGATGTATGCCTTCTTGCGTTACTGTCAAACGGCGATATTCTGACAAGCCTATGAACGCCCATTTCGGCTTTTAAGTATCCGTACGCGTTAAGTCCCGACACCATAAACGAAACGCTCTTAATACCCGCTTCGTCTCCGTCGAGTTTATCGAGTTCGGTTACTTTATAACCCTTACGTTCGCAGTATCTCGTGTACATACGGTAAAGCATCTCCGTCCAATCCTGCGCTTCCGTTCCGCCCGCGCCCGAGTGAAGCATAAGTATTGCGTTGTTTGCGTCGTACTTGCCTTTCAAAAGGAGTTCGAGAGACAACTCGTTCGCTTTTTTCTCTATATCGTCGAGTTCGCTTACCACTTCGTCGACGTTGCTTATATCGTTTGCTTCGTTGCTCAAATCGATTAACAAACATACGTCGTCAAACTGCGATGTCAAACTTGTATAACGTTCTATTTTGTCTTCAAGTGCTCTGAGTTCGGTCCCTACGCTTTGCACTCTGCCCATATCGTTAAAAAAGCCGTCTTCTTCCTGCGTCTTTTTGAGTTCGGCAATTCGCGCGGACTTACCGTCTACGTCGAGTGAATCTTTAATGGTTGCAATCGTGCTTTTAAGCGACTTTATTCTTTCGTCGAATTGTTCGTATTCAATCATATTCTTACCGGTTATGACAATAAAATTTTCTCTGAATTTATGCGGTATTTAATCCGCTCTTTTCGCGAAACGTTTTTCTCGAAAACTTTTACGACGTTATTTACTTCCGTCACCTTTATTCATTCCTTCCGCAACAGTTCTTGTACTTTTTGCCGCTGCCGCAAGGACACGGGTCGTTTCTGCCCGGTTTCTTAGCGACGCGTTGCGGAGCGTTGCCCGTTCCGTCCGATGCGTTTGTAAACATTTTACGCTCTTTCTGCTCGTTTGTGTTTACGGGTTTGAATTCGAGTTTAAGGAGTTGCATAGTAGTTGTTCTGTTGATATTATCTACCATTTCTTCAAACATATCGTAACCCTCACGCCTATATGCCATAACGGGATCGGTTTGTCCGTATGCGCGCAACGATATACCCTTCCTTAACTGATCCATACAGTCGATATGTTCCATCCAAAATCTATCTACCGAACGAAGCAATACCATACGCTCTACTTTATCGAAGTCAATACCTTTTTCTTCCGCGTCTTTAATACGCGCTTCATACGCATCGTGCGCAAGTTTCGACACTTTTTCGATTATCATCTTTTCGTTGTAGTGGCTCGCAAGCTCGGGCGTTACCGCATTGGAACCTGCGGGGAGCAGTTTGCTTTCGAGTTCATTGTTGATTGCGTCATAGTCCCAGCCGTTGTAGTCTTCCTTAAAGTTAATATACGGCGCGACTATATCGTGCGCTACGGTATCTATCATAGAAAGAATTTGCGGTCTTATATCGTGCCCTTCAAGCACTTCGTTACGTTCTTTATATATAAGTTCACGTTGTTTGTTCATAACGTCGTCGTAACTTAAAACGTGCTTTCTGTAAGAATAGTTACGGGATTCAAGACGTTTCTGAGCCTTTTCGATTTGTCGCGTGATAATTCTGTTCGCTATCGGGGTATCCTCATCGAAATGAAGTCTCATTGCGAGTGCTTTAAGCGTAGGCCCACCGAATACACGAGCAAGGTCGTCTTCCATCGAAATATAGAAAACGGTTGATCCGGGGTCTCCCTGACGTCCCGCACGACCGCGGAGCTGATTGTCGATACGTCTGCTTTCGTGACGTTCCGTACCGATAATTCTCAATCCGCCGAGTTCTATAACTTTCTCTTTTTCGGCGTCCGTTTCCGCCTTAAACTTTTCATATAACTCATTGTAAAGTTTCTTCGCGCTAATTATGTTTTCGTCCGTTGTCGGCGCAAACGACGTAGCCGCCACAATATATTCATGCGGCGTACCGTCGCGCTCCATCTGTCGTTTAGCAAGAAATTCGGGATTGCCGCCGAGCATAATATCCGTTCCTCTGCCTGCCATATTCGTTGCAATGGTTACCGCGCCGAGTTTGCCCGCCTGCGCAATGATTTCCGCTTCCTGTCTGTGATTCTTCGCGTTCAAAACGTTGTGTTTGATACCCGCTTTTCTAAGCTCTTTCGAAAGTTCTTCCGACTTCTCTACGGACGATGTACCCACAAGCACCGGCTGACCGCTTTCACTGCACTTCTCTATATCGTTGATAATGGCTCTCGTCTTACCCGCAATCGTAGTATATAGTTGATCGTGTTCGTCCTTTCTTATCATCGGGCGGTTGGTCGGCATAACGACTACGTCTAAATTGTATATATCTTGAAATTCGTCTTCTTCGGTCTTTGCCGTACCCGTCATACCCGAAAGTTTATCATACATCCTAAAATAATTCTGGAACGTAATCGTAGCAAGCGTTTGATTTTCACTCTGCACTCTCACATGTTCTTTGGCTTCTATTGCCTGATGCAATCCCTCGTTAAAACGTCTTCCTATCATAAGACGACCCGTAAACTCGTCTACGATTACGACTTCGCCGTCAGCGACTATATAGTCGCGGTCTTTCTTCATTAAGTAATTGGCTTTGAGTGCTTGATGGATATAATGTACGAGTTCGTTATTCTCGGGATCGGTGATATTCGCAACGTTAAAAAATCTTTCGGCTTTCAAAGCACCTTCTTCGGTAAGTCTTATTGTTTTATCCTTTTCGACTATTACGTAATCGTATCCTTCGTCCTGCGGAACGTCACCCATAAGTTTTGCCCGCGCTCCGCTCTCTTCCGTATCTATTCGTCCGTTAAGCTTTGTCTTTGCGAATCTATCCGCCTTTACATACAACTCGGACGATTCACTGCCTTGTCCCGAAATAATAAGAGGTGTACGAGCCTCATCGATAAGAATACTGTCAACTTCGTCGACAATGGCGAATTTCAACGAACGCTGTACTTTTCTTTCAAGCGTTATCGCCATATTGTCACGCAAGAAATCAAATCCGAATTCATTGTTTGTACCGTACGTAATATCGCACTCATACGCTTTCTTCTTATCTTCAAACGACATTTGCGCAAGGTTGATACCTACCGTAAGACCCAAGAAATTATAAACTTTACCCATCCACTCGGCGTCACGTTGCGCAAGATACTCGTTGACCGTTACGACGTGTACGCCTTGACCCGTCAATGCGTTAAGGTATACGGGAAGAGTTGCCACAAGCGTTTTACCTTCGCCCGTCTTCATTTCGGCAATTCTGCCTTCAAACAACACGATACCGCCGAGAAGCTGTACATAGAAGTGGCGCATTTTAAGAACTCTGTCGCTTGCCTCTCTGACCGTTGCGAACGCATCGACCAAAATATCGTCGAGCGTCGCTCCGTTTTTCAGCATTTCCTTAAACTCAACGGTTTTATGTTTAAGCTGTTCGTCGGTTAAAGTTTTGTACTCGTCTTGCTTTGCCTCGATTTTGTCTGCGATTTTTTTTAATTTATTAACTTGTTTTTCGTTAGCACTCTTAAATAATCCCATGATAACTCCTTATGATTAATATCTGTATAACATAAAAATGATTATACTACATAAAACCGTTTTTGTAAAAGCATTTGAACCGATGCCGTAAGTCTTTGACATAAGCCCCGTTTTATATTCGTTTTTCGACAACCGTCCTTTGCGGCGTGACTGCGGCGACTAAAACGTACACTTCGAGAGCACCTGCTTTCAATATTGTTTTTGCGCACTCGTTACTCGTCGCACCCGTTGTATATACGTCGTCAATAAGTAAAACGCGCTTTCCGATAAATTCTTTTTTATCAGGTACCGCAAACGCACGTTCCAAATTTGTCGCTCGCGCCTTGTAATCGAGCCTTGCTTGTTCCTCCGTATCTCTCGTCTTAACGAGATTTTCACTCAAAGATATTCCGCGCGTTTCGCTTATCCGCTTTGCCATCAAATAACTTTGATTGAATCCGCGTTTTTTCTTTACTTTGTCCGTAACGGGCACGGCAACTATACAGTCGAAATGCACGTTAAACGCGTCCGCTTTCTTCGCCATTTCGTCCGCGAAAAACTTTGCAAGGTATTTGCCGTTTCCGAATTTGAAATTATAAATAAGTCCCACCGTGCTGTTCGTATAATCGAACGCGCCGAGTACCCGCTCGAACGAATACTCGTTATCTTTACAGGACATACAGTATCTACCTTCGCCGAATATTGCCCGTCCGCACTTTACACAACGTCCCTCCCTTTCGGAAAATAAAGTCGGGAAACACGCGTTGCAAAGACGCCATTCGGGTAAATCTTTTCCGCATACAACGCACTTGATTTCCGGCGGAAAAACAAGTTTTCGCAAAACGTCGATTATTCTCATGAGAAAAACTCGTTGTACGTTTTTTCTTCCGCGACAAGCAGTTTATTAAGCGTCGTAAGTCGCTCCGCCGTGTAATTATTGTTGACCATATACCTTACGTTCTGTTCGCGCCCGATAAGCACCGCCGCTTTCTTAACTCGCGTCAATGCGGTATATAAAAGATTTCTCGTCATTATTTGCGGAGAGCCACCCTGAACGACTATTACCGCCGAATTGAATTCACATCCCTGACTTTTATGGACGCTGATTGCATATGCAAGTATAAGATCTCTTATATCTTCGCCGTTATAGACCGCATATCTGCCGTCGTCCAAAAGAACTCTTAACGTTTTATTCTTTATATCTACCGATTCGATATATCCCATATCGCCGTTATAAACTCCCGTGCCGTATTCAACGTTGCCGAGGTCGTCCGCTCTCTGCCACTCGCGTTGATAATTGTTGACGGTTTGCATAACTTTATCGTTAAGTCTGAACTCTGCTTCGCCGTATTGGAGTATGTTTTGTTCTTGTTGCGGATTAAGTATTTGTTGAAGCTCTTTATTTATATTGTTCACACCGCAAACGCCTTTTTTGACAGCGGACAATACCTGTATCTCTTTGGGCTCGGCGTGAACGTACGACGGCAATCTTTTCACTACCATCTCTTTAACCGCGGCAAGAATATCTTCGGGCGTTTGACGACTTATGAAGAAACAGTCGCCGTCAGTCTTGTCGAGTATCGGCATTTTACCGTCGTTTATTAAATGCGCGTTGGTAACGATTAAACTTTCTTCGCCTTGACGGTATATTTTGTTCAGATAATTGACGGGAATTATTCCCGACCCAATAACGTCCTTTAACACGTTACCCGCGGATACGGACGGTAATTGATCTTTATCCCCGACCATAATAAGCCTGCCGCCGCGTACAATAGCCTTTATAAGCGAATTGAAAGTATATATATCCGCCATACTGACTTCGTCAACGATAATCACGTCCGAGTCGAGTTTCGTATTTTCGTCGTAAGTAAAATATCCTTTACCGTTCTTATAATTCAAATCGAGCAATCTGTGTATTGTCTTGGCTTCTCTGCCGACCGATTCCGATAATCGCTTTGCGGCTCTCCCCGTAGGCGCGCACAATGAAACCTTTATATGTCGCGCCTCGAAAATTCCGACTATACACTTTATAATCGTGGTTTTCCCCGTTCCGGGACCGCCCGTTATTACGACGACTCCGCTGTTAACCGCGCTCTTAACCGCGTCCGCTTGCGTATTATGCAGTTTAATTCCGTTTGTTCTTTCGTACTCTTCTATCTCCGCGTCGGCGTCTATATGCAACGCGTCAAACTCGTTATTGAGTCTTATCAACTTTTGCGCTATACTCTTTTCCGTATTGTACGCTTTCGTTTCGGCTATAAGCTCTACTCCGTCATCAAATGAAAACTGTTTAACGACGTCTGAAAACAATAAGTCGTCGAGCGCATTTATAATAGGTTCGTCTGAATCGATATTCAAAAGTTTTTTAACCGACTCTATACAATCCGTACGCTTTAAGTATGTGTTTCCGTATTGAGCGGCAACGCTCGTCAATATATATTCGATACCCGCCCGTATTCTGAATACGCTGTCGCACGGTATCCCCATACTTCTCGCAATAATATCCGCGGTTAAAAATCCCACGCCATCTATATCGTTCACGAGACAATACGGATTTTCTTCTATAATGCTTTGTGTATCCGTACCGTAGTGCTTGAAAATTTTAAGCGCAAGATTGGTGCTTATATCGTATTTTTTAAGAAAAAGCATGCTATCTTGCATGCCTTTTATACGTGAAAACGCGTCGGCAATATCCATTGCCTTTACGCGACTTATACCTTTGATTTCACTTAATCTTTCGGGAGTTTGTTCGATAACTTTAAGCGTCGCCGCCCCGAACGTATCGACTATTGTTTTAGCCGTCTTTTCGCCTATACCCTTAAACAATCCGCTTGCAAGGTATCTGCGTATCCCATCTTCGCTTTCGGGCAATACGGTTTTAACTTCGTCGGCTATAAATTGCTCTCCGTATTTGCTATTCGTTTTAAGCTCGCCCGATGCCTCTATCTCGTCGCCTTCGGCAACGGGCGGAAACGTGCCGACTACCGTATAAAGTAAATTTTGAACGTCAAGAGAAACAACCGTATAGCCGTTTTCGGTATTTTGAAATATTACGTGTTCGATTATTCCTCTCAGTTTCATTTATTAATCGATATACTTCCTTAACCTGTCTGCCATATCGGTCTTTTCCCACGCATAATTTTCATTTCCGAAATGTCCGTACGACGCAGTGTCTTTATAAACGGGCGATTGCAAATTGAGTTTTTCGATAATGGCAAGCGGTCGCAAATCAAATTCTTTTAAGATAATATCTCTTATTTTCAAATCATCGAACTTGCCCGTCTTAAACGTATCCACATGAACCGATACGGGTTTTGCTCTGCCTATCGCGTAAGCAATCTCGACAAGGCACTTGTCCGCAAGCCCTGCGGCAACTATATTTTTACAAACGTACCGCGCCATATACGTTGCGCTCCTATCGACTTTCGTAGCGTCCTTTCCCGAGAAAGAACCGCCGCCGTGCGGACAATATCCGCCGTATGTATCTACGACTATCTTTCTGCCCGTAAGTCCGCTGTCGCCGAGCGGTCCGCCTATTACGAAACGCCCTGTTGGGTTAATATATACTTCCGTATCTTTGTCAAATAAGTCGGTCGGCAAAACGTAAGATATAACTTTATCGAATATATCGTTTTTAAGCGTATCCGTATCGACGTTTTCGTCGTGTTGCGCGCTGACTACGACTGTGCCTATGTGTACCGGCTTATCGTTTTCGTACTCAACGGTTACTTGCGCTTTACCGTCAGGTCTCAAATAACCGAGTTCACCGTTCTTTCTTACTTCCGTCAGTCGTTTAGTCAAAGCATGCGCAAGCATTATCGGCATCGGCATAAGCTCGTCCGTTTCTCTGCACGCATACCCGAACATCATACCCTGATCTCCCGCGCCCGTCTTTTCGTATTTATCATCGGTCGTAAAATACGTTCCGTTTACGCCTTGCGCTATATCAGCGGATTGTTCGCTTACGCTTATTATGATTTCACAATTATCTATATCAAACCCGTTACTTTTATCATAGCCGATATCTTTAATAACATCTTTTGCAATCTTTTTCATATCAACGGTTGCATTGCCCGAAATTTCGCCCATAATAAGAAGCTTATCTTTGCAAATGCAAACTTCGCAAGCAACGTGCGCCTGCGGGTCTTGTTTTATTATTTCGTCCAAAACGGCGTCTGCGATATTATCGCAAACTTTGTCGGGATGTCCTTCCGTAACGCTTTCAGATGTAAACAGTCTGTACATATATTATTCCTTATTTATGTATTTCAAAAAGGAGCGTGTTATAACGCTCCTTTGCTTTATTCTTCTTCCGCCGTCGTAGGAGCCGGAACCGACACCATATTCTTGTACATCTTCATACCCGTACCTGCGGGAATCAACTTACCGATTATGATGTTTTCTTTAAGTCCCGTCAACGGATCGATTTTGTTCTTGATTGCTGCTTCCGTCAAAACTCTTGCTGTTTCTTGGAACGATGCGGCAGACAAGAACGAATCAGTTGCAAGAGACGCTTTCGTTATACCGAGCAGTGTACGCTTACCCGTTGCAGGCTCGCCGTCGTCAGCAAGCACTCTTTCGTTTTCTTCTTCATATCTGAACAAGTCTACGAGTTCGCCGGGCAACATATCGGTATCCCCCTGTTTCTCGACGCGAACTTTTCTGAGCATTTGCCTTACTATTACTTCAATATGCTTATCGCTTATATTAACACCGGATAAACGGTAAGCGTCGATAACTTCTTTAAGTATATAGTCTTGAACGCCCTTGTATCCGACGGTTCTCATAAGGTCTTGCGGGTTTATGCTACCCTGCGTTATCGGTTGACCTACTTCTACTTTGTCACCCGCCTTAACCGCAAGCTTTGCGTCGAAAGGCAACATATACGACTTCGAATCGTCTTTGTTGCTAACGATTACGTTACGTTGTCCCGTACTCTCGTCGATAGATACAACGCCGAATATCTCGGCAAGCACGGCACTCTTCTTCGGATTGCGCGCTTCAAACAATTCTTCGACACGCGGCAGACCTTGCGTAATATCGTCGCTTGTTGCGATACCGCCCGAGTGGAAAGTTCTCATCGTAAGCTGCGTGCCGGGTTCGCCGATACTCTGAGCGGCTATTACGCCGACAGCTTCGCCGAGTTTGACTTTTCCGCCACTCGCGAGATTTCTGCCGTAACACTTAACGCATACGCCAGTCTTCGACTTACACGTAAGTACACTTCTGATTACAACGGAAGTAACCCCCGATTTTGCAATCTCTTTTGCCATATCTTCGTCGATAAGCGTATCTGTGGCACAAATTAATTTACCTTTATCATCAACAACGTCTTTTGCGGTATATCTGCCGAGTATTCTTGATTCAAGACTCTCGATTATTTCACCTTTTGTCCCCGTAATAGCAGTGATAACCGAACCGTTTCTGTCTCCGCAATCTTCTTCACGGACTACCACATCGTGCGATACGTCAACAAGACGTCTCGTAAGATAACCCGAGTCCGCCGTCTTCAACGCCGTATCCGCAAGACCTTTACGCGCACCGTGCGAAGAAATGAAGTATTCGAGAACGGAAAGTCCTTCACGGAAGTTCGCCTTAACCGGCAACTCGATGGTTTGACCGGTCGGGTCCGCCATAAGTCCTCTCATACCGGCAAGCTGTCTTATCTGCGCCATACTACCACGCGCGCCCGAATCAGCCATCATACGAATCGGATTAAACGGATCAAGTCCGGTTTTCAGTAAATCTTCAAGCTTGTTGGACACTTCCTGCCAAATTTTAATGACTTCCGCACGTCTCTCTTCGTTACTCAAAATACCACGTCTGTACAGCTTTTCTTTTTCGAGAACGTCTTGTTCCGCTTTTGCTATAATCTCTTTCTTTTCGGTCGGAACGTTCATATCGAACACACTTGCGGTCATAGCGCTGAGCGTTGAGTACTTATACCCCGCCGCCTTTATCTTATCGAGCGTTTCGGTAGTACCGGTCGAACCTAAATACTTAAAGCAGGCGTCTACGATTTCGGATAACTTCTTCTTACCTACTTCACAGTCGATTTCAAGTTTCAAAGCGTTTTCTTCTTTCGTACGATCAACGAAGTGCAAGATTTGAGGAATCGATTGATTAAATATAATTCTACCGACCGACGTATCTATAATTTGGCTTATCGTACGTCCTTTGAACTCACCCGTCATCCTGACTTTAATCTTAGCTTGTATAGCGACCGAACCCGTCTGATAAGCCATAATAGCTTCCTCGGGAGATCTGAACACTCTGCCCTCGCCTTTTGCGCCGTCACGGTACTTCGTCAAATAGAACGAACCCATAACCATATCCTGCGTCGGCGAAACGATAGGTCTTCCGTCCGAAAGTTTAAGAATATTGTTGGTCGAGAGCATAAGAAATCTTGCTTCGACTTGCGCTTCTATCGAAAGCGGAACGTGAACTGCCATTTGGTCTCCGTCGAAGTCTGCGTTAAACGCCGAACACGCAAGCGGATGAAGTTTTAACGCACGTCCTTCAACAAGCACCGGCTCAAACGCCTGAATACCCAATCTGTGAAGCGTGGGAGCACGGTTTAAGAGTACGGGATGATCTTTTATAACGTCTTCGAGAATATCCCAAATAACAGGATCTCCGCGTTCGACCATACGTTTTGCTTTTTTGATGTTGTGGCTGAATCCTTCGCTTACAAGACGCTTCATAACAAACGGCTTGAAAAGCTCTTTCGCCATATCTTTCGGCAGTCCGCACTGATATAATTTAAGTTCAGGTCCTACGACGATAACCGAACGTCCCGAATAGTCGACACGTTTTCCGAGTAGGTTCTGACGGAAACGCCCTTGCTTACCTCTGAGCATACCCGACAAAGATTTAAGTTCTCTGTTGCCGGGACCCGTTACGGCTTTACCGCGCCTGCCGTTATCTATAAGCGCGTCAACGGCTTCTTGCAACATACGTTTTTCGTTACGGATAATGATGTTTGGCGCACCGAGTTCCATTAACTTTTTAAGTCTGTTGTTACGGTTGATAACACGTCTGTATAAGTCGTTCAAGTCACTCGTTGCGAATCTTCCGCCGTCGAGTTGAACCATAGGACGAAGCTCAGGCGGAATAACGGGAAGCACGTCGAGTATCATCCACTCGGGACGATTACCGCTCTTTCTGAACGCTTCGACTATATCAAGACGTTTAACCTCTCTTACTCTCTTTTGTCCCGTAGATTTATCTACTATGTCGTGAAGTTCTTTGGACTCTTTTTCAAGGTCTACTTCCATAAGAAGTTCTTTGATGGCTTCGGCGCCCATACCGACGCGGAAACCGTCTTCACCGAATTTATCGACAGCTTCTCTGTACTCCTTGTCGTTGATGACTTGCTTCTTAAAGAAATCGGATTTGCCTTTATCCAACACCACATATGATACAAAGTATATAACTTGATCCAATTCCTTAGGTGACATACCGAGAAGCAAACTTATTCTTGACGGAACGCCTCTGAAATACCAAATATGAGAAACGGGTGCCGCAAGCTCGATATGCCCCATACGTTCGCGTCTGACTTTTGAACGGGTAACTTCGACGCCGCACTTATCGCAAACAACGCCCTTATATCTTATACGTTTATACTTACCGCAATGGCACTCCCAGTCCTTAGTCGGTCCGAATATCTTTTCACAAAACAAACCGTCTCTTTCGGGCTTTTGCGTACGATAGTTTATAGTTTCGGGCTTAGTAACCTCACCGTGCGACCAAGCTCTGATTTTTTCAGGCGAAGCAACGCCTATTTGTATCGAATCAAAATTGTTTAACTCAAACATTTCGCTCCCTCCTACTCCTTGTCCTCGTCGTCAAACAAGTCTTCGTCATCGCTGAAATCGTCACCGAAAACGTCGCTTGCGGAACTGAATCCCGCGCCTTTTAAGTCGAGATCGTCGTCAGTATCGAAGATTGCGTCTTCAAACTCCTCGTCTTCGCCGAGTTCATCGTCGTCAAACGCACCCCCCGCTACGCTTCCTTCTTCGCCGAGATTTATTTCTTCTTTATCGGACTCTCTTATTTGAATTCTCGTGAAGTCCGTATCTCTGTCGTCGTTCATAAGATCTTGTATAGCGATTTCTTGCTTATCTTCCGTAAGCACCTTAACGTCGAGCGCAAGGCTCTGCAACTCTTTAACGAGAACTTTGAACGATTCGGGAATACCCGGTTCGGATATGTTGTTACCTTTAACGATAGACTCGTAAGTTTTGACACGTCCTACAACGTCGTCCGACTTAACGGTCAACATTTCTTGAAGTATGTGCGACGCACCGTAAGCTTCAAGTGCCCAAACTTCCATCTCACCGAAACGCTGTCCGCCGAATTGCGCTTTACCGCCGAGCGGTTGTTGCGTAACGAGAGCGTACGGTCCCGTGCTGCGCGCGTGAATCTTATCTTGTACCAAATGGCACAATTTAAGCATATACATAAGTCCGACCGTTACCCTGTTTTCAAACGGTTCGCCCGTGCGTCCGTCGTACAGCTGAATTTTTCCGTCGTCGGGCAAATTGTTATTGATAAGCAGTTGTTTAATATCAAATTCGTTCGCTCCGTCAAATACGGGCGTAGCGACTTTCCAATCAAGCGTTCTCGCAATAAGTCCCAAGTGAACTTCGAGAACCTGTCCGATATTCATACGGGAAGGAACGCCCAACGGGTTAAGTACGATTTGCATAGGCGTACCGTCCGCCATAAACGGCATATCTTCTTTCGGAAGCACGCGACTTATAACGCCTTTGTTACCGTGACGACCCGCCATCTTATCGCCGACGCTTATCTTACGCTTTTGCGCTATATGAACTCTCACGAGTTTATTGACTCCGGGAGACAACTCGTCTTTATTGGCTCTCGTGAAAACTTTGACGTCAACGACGATACCGCCTTCGCCGTGCGGAACACGCAACGATGTATCTCTCACTTCTCTTGCCTTTTCACCGAAGATTGCTCTCAGAAGTCTTTCTTCGGGAGTAAGTTCGGTTTCACCCTTAGGCGTAACTTTACCTACCAGAATATCGCCCGACGTAACTTCCGCGCCGACTCTTATAATACCGTCTTCGTCAAGATCTTTAAGAACGTCTTCACCGAGATTCGGAATATCTCTCGTTATCACTTCTTCGCCGAGTTTCGTATCTCGCGCGTCGATTTCGTATTTCTCTATATGGATTGACGTAAATACGTCGTCTCTTACGAGATCTTCGTTAATAAGTATAGCGTCCTCGTAGTTATAACCTTCCCAACTCATAAAAGCTACCAAGATGTTACGTCCGAGTGCAAGTTCGCCGTGGTCGGTCGAAGGACCGTCCGCAAGCGTATCGCCTTTATTGATTATGTCGCCGACTTTTACTATCGGATTTTGATTAATGCAAGTACCTTGATTGCTTCTTATGAATTTTTGAAGCGAATATTCACGATCCCCGCCGTTTTCTTTAACGATTATTTTATCCGCGTCAACATATTTAACTACACCGTTTTCCTTAGCATTGATAAGAACTCCGCTGTCATATGCGACCTTTCTCTCCATACCGGTACCGATACGGGGAGCTTCCGGTCTTACAAGCGGAACAGCCTGACGTTGCATGTTGGAACCCATCAACGCACGGTTTGCGTCGTCGTTTTCAAGGAACGGAATAAGCGACGTCGCTACCGATACGAGCTGACGGGGGCTTACGTCCATATAATCGACTTGACTTGCGTTAACTTCTCTTATATCTTCTCTTATACGGCAATTTACGCGAGCGTTTAAGAAGTGACCGTCTTCCGTTAAAGGCTCGTTAGCCTGCGCAACTACATATTTATCTTCTTCATCCGCATCGAGATATTCAACCGTATCCGTAACCACGCCTGTCGATTTATCAACCTTTCTGTACGGGCTTTCGATAAAGCCGTACTCGTTGACTTTCGCATAAGACGAAAGCGACGAAATAAGACCGATGTTCTGACCTTCGGGCGTTTCGATAGGACACATCCTACCGTAATGGCTGTGGTGAACGTCTCGGACTTCCACACTTGCTCTTTCTCTGTTAAGACCGCCGGGACCTAACGCCGACAATTTACGTTTGTGCGTAAGTTCGGCTATCGGGTTGGGTTGATCCATAAATTGCGATAACTGAGAACTGCCGAAAAACTCTTTTATAGCACTCGTAACGGGTTTGATATTGATTAAAGATTGCGGAGTAACTTCGCTTGGATTCTGAGCGACGCTCATACGTTCTTTAATAACTCTTTCGAGCCT
Organism: uncultured Eubacteriales bacterium; assembly: GCA_900315995.1. Classification (GTDB taxonomy): domain Bacteria; phylum Bacillota; class Clostridia; order Christensenellales; family RUG350; genus RUG350. The sequence continues at coordinate 16,727 of ONBF01000001.1, read as the reverse complement.
TGTCATACCTGTGCGGAATTGATTTTGAAGAAGTTCGCCTACCGAACGTACACGACGATTGGCAAGGTGGTCGATATTATCAACGTTGCCCGTATTGTGTCTTAAAGCAAGATTGTAATTAACGATTGAAATTATATCTTCGATTAAGATATGCTTGTATACGAGATTATCGACGTTACTCGAAATTGCTGCAAGCAAAGCCGCTTCGTCTTTATATTCGGCAATAAGTTTATCGAGATTCGGTTTATAAACGTCTTCGAGTATTCCGAGTTCTTTCGGATTGACGTCTATACCTTTCGCATATTTGAGATATACCCCGAGATCGACTGCTTCGTTACCGATAATCGTGTATGTCTGTCCGTCGGGCGTATTGACTTTAACTTTGTTGATACCTTGATTACGTATTGTTTTGGCGGTTTTTTCATCTATTTCCGTACCCGCCGTGACAATAACTTCACCGTCGCTGTTTACGACGTCTTCCACGGGCGTTAATCCTATTAAACGTTTGGCAAGGTTCAATTTCTTATTGAATTTATATCTGCCTACTCTCGATAAATCGTAGTGCTTGAAATCGAAGAATAAGTTATTGATAAGTATATCGACGCCTTCCATTGTCGGAACTTCGCCCGGTCTCAAACGTTTATAAAGTTCAATCTTTGCCTCAGATACCGTCTTAACGTTATCTTTATCCATCGTAACGTTAATCATATCGTCATCACAGAATATTTCTTTAAGCTGTACGTCCGAAAATCCCAAAGCTTTGAGAAGTACGGTCGCCGTTATTTTTCTCGTGCGGTCTACTCTAACCCAAAGTATATCGTTACTGTCCTGCTCGAATTCAAGCCACGCGCCACGATTGGGAATAACCGTCGTATCAAAAAGTTTTTTACCGGTCTTATCTTGTTTAACGCCGCAATATACGCCCGAACTTCTTACCAACTGACTTACGATAACGCGTTCCGCGCCGTTAATGATAAACGAACCGTTTTCGGTCATTAACGGAAAGTCGCCCATAAAAACTTCTTGTTCGACGACTTCATTGGTTTCGGTATTGGTAAGTCTTGCCTTTACTCTCAAAGGTCTTGCATACGTAGCGTCACGAATTTTACATTCTTTCTCACTGTATTTCGACTCACCGGCAAACGTATGTCCTAAAAAGCTCAAAGACATACGACCGCTGAAATCAACGATAGGAGAAAAATCCTTAAAAACTTCCGCGAGACCGTAATCCACGAAATTACGATACGAGTCTTTCTGAACTTCGATAAGATAAGGCATATCTATTATGTCTTTAATCTTAGAGAAACTCATACGCTCTGTCTTGCCGTACATTACTTTGTGAATTCTCTCTGACATTATGTCACTCTCCTTAAAATATTTCAAACAAATTATTCTTGAAAGCGTACTCTTAACGCATAGACACGAAAGGTCTTGATTTCAACGGGAAAAACGGTAAAACGCCCCTATCCCCCATAGAGTACAGAATAATATTTTATATCTTAAAAATCAAATAGTCAAATAAAATGCGTTAAGTTTTTATGTTTTTTTCAATAAATCGCGTAAAATATCCGCATATACGTTGTTCTCTGTAAAATAACGACAAAATGTCGCAACTTAATCAATTTTCAACCGACGCATTGCATTAATATATGCGACGAATACTTATTTTATTAAATCTTTAACTTTAAGTCCCGCTTTATAAAGGTCGTTTTTCGGAAATTTTTTACTTAATTCATTAACTGCGTCTTTAATCGTGACGCCTTTGATTACTCGATCGAATATGCGCGCTTCCGCCGATATTTCGTCTTCGACGCGCTTTACGTCTGCGTTTTTATTCATCACCACAACGTATTCACCCTTACCGCTCTTTTCGTTTACAACAAGTTCGTTTATTATTTCCCTCGTTGTTCCCGTGTAATGTCGCTCGAATTTTTTGGTTAAATCGTTAGCGACAAACAGTTCGCAATTACCAAACTTTTCGTACAACGCTTTTATCGTATCGATAATTCTTATCGGCGTTTCATATATAACGAAAGTGTTGACGTCACTTAAAGCGATTTTTTCAAGTTCTGCGTCAAACTCCCCTTTCTTTTTAGGAAGAAAACCGACAAACGTCCAAGACGAAACTTTGAGACCGCTTATGCTTACCGCAACGGTTGCGGCGCACGCACCGGGAATTCCGATAATTTTAATTCCCGAATTTCTCGCTTCTTTAATAAGCTCATATCCGGGATCCGATATGCACGGAGTTCCGGCGTCAGTAATGATCGCCGCCGTTAAATTTTCGTTTTTGATGCGTTCCGCAATATACGCCGCTTTTTCCTTTTCGTTAAACTTATGGTTGCTTACGGTTTTGCCTCTTGCGCCTATATGCGACAAAAGGACGCTCGACGTACGAGTGTCCTCACAAGCAATAAGATCCGCCGATTTAAGAATTTCCACGGCTCTTTCGCTCAAATCGGCAAGATTTCCTATCGGCGTCGCGACTACGTATAACTCAGCCAATTTTGTTTTCCTTAACGTCGGATATTTCTTCAACTTCCGCTCCGTCGGGCGTGACTATATCTTTACCCGCGTCGGAATAGTATCTCAACTTTCGTTTATCGTAATAGAATACAAGTTCTATCGTGCGTTGAATTATAATGATAAGCGGTAACGCAATCAATGCACCCGCGCCGAAAGTAAACAGCGTTACCATTGCAAACATTGCGAACCCAACCACTCTCAAAACAAGAATTAATCCGTAAAGCGTTCCGAAATTTTTGAAACCCGATTTAATACTCTCCGCAAAAGACGACCATATCTTCTTGTTATCGACGACTATGGACGGTATCCAGCAGAACGTAAGCGTATCCTTAAACGCTACGAGGCATATAACGAGAATAAAACAAAGCGGCAGCGCAAATATGCCGAATATACCGAACAGCGGTCCTATAAAAAGATACAAAACCGTAAATATCAATATATCCACCGGCAACTGTACGACGACAAGCGCAAGCGAAAACTTAGTCGATTTGCCTATATTCGAAATAAGATTACTCGTAAATCCGAACTTAGTGTTCGACGACATTCTCGAATTGAGAATATCGGCAACGGGTATACTTCTCAAATTAAGTAAAAATCTCAAAAAAAGATATACGACCGCCATAATAATATAAGTTTTGGTCAATAACCAAGAGTTTTCATCGAATATCTCCAAAATCCGATCGAAACCTTCCGTAACGGCTCTTCCGGCTTCTTCCGTAGATCCTCCCGCAAGTATCGAATCGATGACCGTCTTAATTCGCTCGAAAATCTGAACGTCGTTTATTTCGTTTGCAAGCTCGACGGCATCCGGCGCGATAAACGCGGCGGCTATACTGAATATTACAAAGTAAGCTATAAAGTCGAATAACAAGATCTTAAAAATAAGATTGTATTCGTTTGCGGCAATTTTCAAAGAATTTTTAATGTTCATAAAACTACCTCTTCCAAATATTGACTTTCTTCAAATCTTCGCGTTCTATGCCGCTTATATCATAATAAGCGACCATTATAAACGCTACGTAATACATATATATAAACAAATAAACGACAATATTGATTACAAAAGCAAAACTCACGTTAAGATAAGCGAATAAGCACGCTTCGGCAAAAAGTACGGATACGGGAATAATACTGCCGACAAACAGCGAGAATACACGCCCCCTTATTTTGCGCATGGCAAGACCGAATCCCGTAAAGAAACTCGCTCCCGTTTCGAGCAGTTCCGCACTCCACATCATACCTATCGAAAACAGTATGAGCATAAGAAAATACACTATAATTATTCCGATAACGGAAAATACAACGTACTGAGTGAAAGAAGTTGCGAATACGGCTACAAACATAATAATACCGCTTATCAAAAACTGCGCAAGCGTTATCGCAAACAGCGCGACGACAAACACCGACGTCACCATTATTATATTGTCGTTTAAGTAAGTCAACGCCTTTCCGAACGAAAACTGTCCCACTTTGAAATGTCTAAGGATAATACCGAGTGAAACCGCCGTAATTATCGCAAGCGCAACTAACCCGATAAGTATCTTCCACCAGACGCACTCGAAGAAAGAAATCTTCACGAATACTTCCCAAAAGTCATGTTTAGAGCCGTAATAGTCAACGTTCGTATAATAATCGAATATTGCGGCGGGTCGCGTAAAAAGCCCGAGTGATACCGCGGGAATAATCGCAAGCAACAGTATTCTCCAAAAGTTTTTGAAAATATATTCAACGGTTTTTGCAGCGTAATGCATTTTACTCCTTTAATACGGTTAATTACCCGTACGCTGTCTTACGGCTTCATACAGTACGGCGCCTGCCGCAACCGACGCGTTAAGCGAATTGATTTCTCCGAACAACGGTAATGATATTATTCCGTCGCACAACTTCCCGGTTAAATGTTTCACTCCCGTATCTTCCCCGCCTATAACTATCGCAATCGCGCCTTTTAAGTCGGTTTTATAAATCAGTCCGCCGTTCGCTTCGGCGGCGTATACCCAAACGTTTTTTTCTTTAAGCGTTTTTATTGCGTCGTTTATATTCGTAACGCGAGCGACTGCGACGTGTTCCGCCGCGCCTGCCGAGATACGCATAACCGTCTCATTGACACATGCCGCGCGATGTTTCGGAATAATAACTCCGTGTACGCCCGCACACTCCGCAACTCTTAATACGCTTCCTAAATTATGCACGTCCGTAATACCGTCCAAAACGACGATAAACGGCGGTTCGTTTTTCTTTTCGGAAATTGCGAATATTTCGTCGAGCGTACTGTACTTAAATTCCGAAGTATATGCGACGACGCCCTGATTTTTGGGGCTTTCCTTGTCGAGTATCTCCTTTCTGACATACATTACCTTTACTCCGACGTTTTTCGCAAGAGCGATTATTTCTTTATGTTCACGGTCAACAGTTCCCGTAAGTATCATAAGTTTATCGATAGTCGCTCCCGATTTAATCGCCTCTTTGACGGCGTGCTTTCCCGATATTACCATATTACAGCTCCGCAGTTTTTTCCAATAATTCTTTAATTCTTCCCGTTTGTCCCGTCAAATATAAATAACCGATAACGGCTTCCAATCCCGTCGCTTTTTTGTAATCGGCAAGGGTTGCGTTTTTCGCAACGGTCGCGGTATGCGCATTACGTCCGCGCATATATATTTCCGTTTCGGTTTCGTTAAATTCGTCTTTAATAAATTCGAGAAGTTCGGCTTGCGCCGCCGCTTTTACTCTCTTTGAAGTCATAGCGTGCAACTTATCGGTCTTTGACGTATGAGTCAAAGCAAGCTCCGCCCTTACCGCAAGCGTATGTACGGCGTCTCCTATAAACGCAAGTACTACCGCGTTCATATTATAAGCGTCTTTTAACGATACGGGAACGGTTATTTCGGGAATAGTCAGAATCATTTATAATTCGCCATTAATCGCAAATCCGTTTTGTCTGACGACAAAACGGACTAAAACACAATCAAATACAATCAGTCTTTATCGTCGTAACGCTTAAATACAATTTCTTCTTGCGGTTTTGTTTCTTCCGCTTCTTTCGCCTTTTGTTCGGCTTTTCTCTCTTCGTAATTCTTGTATTCGGATTTTTCGTTATCGGCGGGAGGCGCAACTCTCATTCCCGTCACAAAAACAAGAAACAAGCAAAAAACAAGCGTCAAGAATCCGATAAGCACCGCTACCCAAGCACCTATACCCGCATATCTTGCGAGAACAGACGGCAAACCGATTGCGAGAAGCGGGCTGCCGACCAAATTCATAGGAGTGTTTTTACAAACGACTGCGTATATAACGAGTACCAGTCCGACACCGAATACGGCACCCGCAAACATCATATACCACTCGTAACCGAATCCGTCGTCAATCGCGCCGATAATCGTCAAGACGATTGAAACAAGGCACGGAGCGATTATCAACGCCGCAAAAACTCTCTTGTTGAATTTCTTTTTTTCAGTCGCCATAATATTTTCCCTCCAAAAAATATATATTAATTATAACCTTTACGATTACGCATGTCAATAATCAATAAAATCAACCGTGCAAAATTTATCTCAGCACGTAGTCGTCTTTCACAACTACTGTATTTTCTTCAACAACATCGGGTATCGGTTCGTCTTCGATAATTACGCAATTTATTATTCCGCTGTACGCCGTGCAACCGTCAATCGCAATTATCCCGTCCGCGTAATACGGAGAAAAATTTGCATCCAATCCGAATTCCGCACCGTCTTCGTTAAAAATACTGTGTCCGTATGAAGTGTGAAAATGTCCGCATACAATGGTTTTACCGTATTCCTTTACGGAGCGATTTACAAGCATACCGTTAAGCCAACGTGCTTGCTCCCACATTTTAGACGGCGCGTTACGCCAATCGCTGAAATAAGAGTACTCTTTTCCGTCCGTACAATAACAAGGGATGTAACCGTGTACGAAGATATATTTCTCCGTTTCGTAATAGTCGAGCATTTTCGGAATTATATACTTAAAAAACGGGCTTTCGCTTACTTTTTTCAAAAACTCTTCCGTATTACAAATAGGCGCGTCTTCGCCGCAACCCGCCAAGTCGAGTGCCGTCTCTATCGTCCCGTTGCGAACGTGATGCGGCAACCACGCCCATTTATCTTTTTCGATAAAGTCTACAAGCAAATCTTCATGATTGCCTTTAATCAGAATAACTTCGTCTTTTTTCATAAGATCAAGTACGAAGTTTTGCATTTCGATTGTCTCCGGTCCTCTGTCCATCAAATCTCCGCAAATAATAAGTTTATGCGGAGTTTTATCACGAAAAAATCCGACGCTTTCGAGTGTCGTTTTGAGTAACGTGCAGAACGCGTGTGGATCTGAAACAACGTAATATCTCATAATTTCCCTTTGTTAAAATCAAAATTCGACTATTTGAGTTAATTATAATATAAATCGTTTCACAATACAAGTTATATTAAAACATATTTAATAATAATTGCCGTATAATTTGTTTTTATAATATTTTTAATCTCAAAAGTTACGTATAATCAAAGCGAAAACGGCGACTGCGGTTGCTACTGATACCGTTCCGCATTTTCGCCCGTAACTCCAATTCGTTTTTTCCACCATATTCTCGTTATTGCTTCAATCACTCTGTTTCAAAAAACGAAAGGCGCGGACTATTCCGCGCCTTATGTTTACCTTATACCGATATTCATTTCCGACCTTAACTTTGTCGGCTGTCCGTCTTATCAGTTATTATTGCTTTTATAATATAACTCCACACCTTCAGCTGCTTTTAATGGATTTGCATCATCATTACCGAAAGTTATATTTTCCCAGCTTGCCTCATCTCTTCCGTAATTTACAGTCTTTAATGACTCGCAATTTTTGAACGCATTATTCTCTATGCTCATTACATTTTGACCTATCGTTACACTGATTAATGATTTGCATCCTGAGAACGCACTTTTTCCTATTATTTTTACGCCGTTACCTATTTTTACAGTCGTTACCGAACATCCGTAGAATGCAAAGGACTTAATCTCAGTTACTTTATCGGGAATATCTATATTCTCCGCCTTTGTCCATTCGTCGTTTATTTTCTTGATATACAAATCACGTGCATACATCAACGGATTTGAAAAACCATTACCGAAAGTTATATTACACCAGCCTGCTATATCTCCCTCGTAATATACACTCTTTAATGACGTGCATTCGCAGAATGCAAAAGCTTTAATCTCAGTCACGCTACTTGGAATACGTATATTCTCAACCAATTCGTATTTTCCTTCTACTCCCGTATACAATTTATGTGCATAATACAGCGGATTTGCTTCCATCGTATCGAAAGTTATATTACACCAGCCCGCAATATTTCCGTCGTACTTTACTTCCGTTAATTCCGTGCATCCGAGAAACGCAGAAGTCTCCATACTCGTTACGTTGTTCCCTATCGTTACGCTCTCTAATGACGTGCATCCTTTGAACGCAAACTTACCTATACCCGTTACACTGTTACCTATCTTTATACTCGTTAATGACGTGCATCCATTGAATGCGTCATCACCTATATTCGTTACACCGTCAGTAATAGTTACACTCGTTAATGACGTGCATCCTATGAACGCATTAGCCTTTATCTCATTTAGCGTATCAATAACTATATTCTCAGCCAATATATCATTTTCTCCGTCTTTTTCCGTATATAATTCCGCACCTTTATACAAAGGATTTGCATTAACTTCTTCGAAATATATATTAACCCAGCCGCCGATATCACCATCATAATACACCTTATCCAATGATTCATCTTCACTGAACGCGTAAGCCCCTATACTCTTTATATTTTGGGATAATTCGATGCTCGTTATAGACATACCAGACAATGCGGAAGCGTAAATAATTCTCGTATCATTATGTATATTGAAAGAAGCTACATCTGTCGATTTTGCTTTTATTAATACGAGATAAGGATTATTCTCATTACCCAAATAACATCCGTTTTCGATTTCATTATATTGTAACTTGTTGCACCCCCAAAACGCGTCCATATGTATACTCTCTACACTATCGGGGATATTTATATTCGTTAATAAAGCACAATCCTTGAATGCATCACCCTCTATTCTCTTTACGCCGTCAGGAACGGTTATACTGGTTAATGAAGCACAATCTTTGAACGCGGCAGCCCCTATACTTGTTACACCGTCGGCTATTTCAACGCTTTTTATGTTATTTTTATACTCTTGCCAAGGACAGTTGACCTCTGAATAATCAGCCATATTGCCCGTATATTTAATAACAAGCTTTCCGCTCTCCGTGTCAAAAGTCCAATCCTTATTGTCGATTTGCGACGGAGTGCTTGCAGTAGCGTTTGCGGTATCATTTTGTAACAAAACACTTGCAGTTGCACTTTCGGTATCGCTTTGCGACGGAGCACTTGCAGTAGTACTTTCTGTACCACTATTCGATGCATCGTTAGCGTTGCCGCTACTCGACGGAGTATTATCTCCACCGCAAGCTACACTGAACAAAAGACACGTTACTAAGATAACGCTTACTAAAATTAACATGAATTTTTTCTTCATACCAATTCTTTCGTGCCGAAATATCGGCACTTCCCTCCAATAAATTTTATTTTGTATCGCTTTATCAAGAAAACGTAACGATTATTTCGGCTTAATTTACTACCATCGTTTTATCTTCTCGATAAACTTTACTTCTATATTTTATCGAAACTCATAAAAAAGTCAACTGAAATTAATAGTTGAAAACAAAATAATATATGATTTATATTTATTAACAGTGAATACGACTATGTTTTTATATTTGTTTATTCCAAATTTCTTTTTTAATTCACTACGTTATTCTTGCTTCGGTTTGGATAAAAAATTCCTCGTTGAGTTACAACGAGGAATTTTTGGTGGGAACAATAGGGCTCGAACCTATGACCCTCTGCTTGTAAGGCAGATGCTCTCCCAGCTGAGCTATGCTCCCGTATGGTGACCCCAAGGAGATTCGAACTCCTGTTACCGCCGTGAAAGGGCGATGTCTTAGGCCACTTGACCATGGGGCCTTGTATTGACAACTATATTGACAGTCGTCTCTTCATATATCTCTTTGAATCTCTCAAAGTGATTTATCTTAACATGGTAGCGGCGGTCAGATTCGAACCAACGACCTGCCGGGTATGAACCGGCCGCTCTAACCAACTAAGCTACGCCGCCACGTCTTATTTGGTTGCGGGGGTGGGATTTGAACCTCACGACCTTCGGGTTATGAGCCCGACGAGCTACCAAGCTGCTCCACCCCGCGACGTCTGCGTGATACCTAACTATAATAAAACACCGCAAAACATTTGTCAATAAAATTTACAACCTTTTTTTATAACTTAACCGCGCCGTTTTTATACATCAGATAACCTTCGAGATTATCTTTGTCACTTATTTCGACCGTATCCGCGTCGCAACGTTTCATAATACGACTTAAAAGCAGTGCGCCTCCGCCGATAATTTTCGCCTTCATCCTATCGAGTCCGACTATCTTATACCTATCTTCAAGCGGCATTGCAAGTATCCTTTTTGCCCAACTCGTAATACTGCTTCTCGTCAAAACCGTACCGTCTACTTCTTTGGTATCATACATTGTAAGATTTTTTTCCATACACGCAATCGTCGTGGCTGTGCCGCCTATCGCAACGAGTTTATCGGCTTTAAGTTGAACGGGATCAAACACTTCGGCAATGTAACTCAAAATCGCGTTTATATCGCATCCGCATTTGTCGTATATCTTAACGGTGCCTATCGGAAACGATTGCGCCGTAATGCCGTCATAAAACTCCGTGCTTGCACCTCCTACGTCTACGAGCGTTTTTCCTTCGGCTCTTGCGCCGTAATAACCTATCTTTGCTTCTTCTTCGCCCGTCAATACGTCCACTTTTATTTTAAGCGGTTTGAGTAAACTTAAAAATTCGTCTTTGTTAGCCGCTTTTCTTACCGATTCGGTTGCGAATACGAACAAATCGTCCGCGCCGGCATTACGCGCAATCCCGACAAATTCTTTTACCGCGTTCACCGTTCTTTCCATCGGTGTGGGTTTAAGAATAAATTCATCTCCCGAGCCTTCGGCAAGTCGAGTGGTTATTATCTGTTTTGAAGTGCGCTTTTCTTTAACGAGAAGCAGGCGTACCGAATTGGAGCCTATATCAATTACCGCTTGTTTCATTTATCGCAATTTCTCCCTATTTACAGCAAAATTATATTTATAATAGTATCCTTTTGTCAAACAAATTATATTAAAAAATATATTAATTAAACGAAACGTTCAATGCACTCTCAAAAATCTGTCCACATCAAAATACTTCCATGGTATTTCGTCCGTCGGCGGATAAACGGTAAAAACCATTTTTTCGTGTGACACGGGATGCTCGAACTTAACGGTTACCGCCCACAATGCAAGATTACCTTTGATAAACCGTTCACCCGCGTATCTTCGGTCTCCGAATATCGGCGTTCTCAAACTCGTCATCTGTACTCGCGCCTGATGACTTCTTCCCGTAATCAAATCAATATCGACAAGACTCAATCCTTTTTGAGTATCGAGTACTCTGTAATCGAGCTCCGCGCGTTTCGCGCCTTCCGTCACCTGAGGAACTGTCATTACGGTGTTGTTCATAGGGTTCTTTTTAAGATAATGCACAAGTTTACCCGCCTTTTCACAAGGTTCGCCCACAACTACCGCCAAATACTTTTTACTCATTTCGCCGCTCTTTATCGACTCGCTCAAACGCGCCGCCGCTTTGGACGTCCTCGCAAAAACCATTACGCCGCCGGTAGGTCTGTCCAGTCTGTGCACAAGTCCGATATAAACGTCGCCGGGTTTGTCGTATTTGACTTTGACGTACTCTTTGACAATGCTCAATAAATCTACGTCTTCGCTGCTATCGGCTTGCACGGGTACGTTTTGCGGTTTGATTACCACAATAACTTGATTATCTTCATAAATAACTTTTAAGTCTTCGACCGTCATTTGAACACCTTCATTGCCGAACATCCACACGGAAGAACTATACCTTCGTTTGTAGGCAAGCCTATCTCGTCGGCTTCGGTAACGCCTTTATAATCTTTTGTCGTTAATTCGAGTATATTACCCATTACTGTAGGTTGAAGTCCCGTCGTATAAGAATTTATCAGTATAAACAACGGTTTATCCGAGAGAAGATCGGAAGTGAGTTTTACGAAATCGAACACGTTGTCTTCTATCTTCCACTTTTCGCCTTTCGGACCTCTTCCGAAACTCGGGGGATCCATAATGATTGCGTCGTATCTATTTCCGCGTCTTAATTCGCGTTCGCAAAACTTAAAGCAGTCGTCAACGATATATCTGACGCCGTCGAGCCCCGAAAGTTTCATATTGTCCCGACATCTGTCAACCATAGCTTTGGCGGAATCCACATGACAAACATCCGCGCCCGCGCTTGCACACGCGACGCTTGCCGCACCCGTATACCCAAACAAATTAAGCACGTTTATATGCTTGCCCGACGCTTTAATCAAATCTATCATACGAGCCCAGTTTACAGCTTGTTCGGGAAACAACCCCGTATGCTTGAAGCCCATAAGTTTAAGCGAGAAAGTCAAATCTCTCCACTTGACAGTAAAATTATCGGGGACGGGCTTATAGTACTCCCAATGTCCGCCGCCGTCCGAACTTCTTATATATCTCGCGCTTATACCTTTGTAATCTTCAAGCGGTTTTTCCGATTTCCAAATAACTTGCGGATCGGGACGTAAAAGCGTATACACGCCCCAGCGTTCGAGTTTTTCGCCGTTGCCCGTCGCTATTATTTCATAATCTCTCCACTCGTTGTTGACAATCATTGATTCTTTGTAACCACCGCGCCGTCTTTCGTATCCTTTACGGTATAGCCCAACTCGTTTATTTTCGCGCGCAATTCGTCCGCTTTCGTCCAGTTTTTTTCAGCTTTCGCGGCGGCTCTTTCGTTGACAAGGTCGAGTATGTTTTGCGGAATTTCTTCTTTCGTTTCGTCTTCCGTAATGTCACACTTATCAAGGTCAAGTCCGAATACTTTATCCATTTTGAGCGCAGCTTGATATATCTCTTGCGACGGAGCTTCCTTTACCATATTCCAAAGTACGCCGAGAGCAAGCGGAACGTTTAGGTCGTCGTTCACTGCGTCTTCGAAGTCGTTCATATAAACCGTGACGTTCTTATCGGTCAAAGGCGCAGCCTTGTGTTTTGCAAGTAAACGCATAAGACGCGCATAAGACGTCTTTGCGGCGTCCATACCTTCGAACGTAAAATTCAGTTTTTTACTGTAAAGCGCGTTAAGACAAAAATACCTGAAATCAAGCGGTTTATACCCTTTCTCGATAAGTTGATCTATCGTGTAGGTATTGCCGAGACTTTTACTCATTTTACCGTTATCGACAAGCATAAACTCTCCGTGCACCCAATAGTTTACGGCTTTATCTTTTGTAAGCGCTTCGTTTTGAGCTATTTCGTTTTCGTGGTGAATCGGGATATGATCCACGCCGCCCGTATGAATATCAAAATGACTGCCGAGAAATTTTCGTCCCATAGCCGAACACTCGATGTGCCAACCGGGGTATCCTTTGCCCCACGGACTGTCCCACTTCATTATGTGTTCGGGCGGAGCTTTCTTCCACAACGCAAAGTCTGCGGGATGTCTCTTTTCGCTGTTGACTTCGACTCTTGCGCCCGCAAGCTGATCGTCGAGTTTTGCGCCCGATAGTTTGCCGTAATCCTTAAACTTCGATATGTCGAAATATATACCGTCGCTCGTCTCGTATGCGTAACCCGCCTTATACAGTTCGACAACATAGTCTATCATTTCCTTTATGTTGTCGGTGGCTTTCGCGATAATTTCGGGACGCGTTATGTTAAGTCTGTCTATATCCTTAAAGAAAATATTTGTATAGTACTCGGCTATCTCTTCGGGCGCCTTCTTCTGCTCTTTCGCGGCTTTCGCCATCTTATCTTCGCCGTCATCGGCGTCGGATAAAAGATGTCCCACGTCCGTTATATTCATAACCCCTTTTAATTTATAGCCGTCGTATTTAAGTACGCGACGTAAAATATCCATAAATATATACGTCCTTAAATTACCGATATGTGCGTAGTTGTATACGGTCGGTCCGCACGAATACATACGCACTTCGCCCTTATTAATCGGTACGAATTCTTCTTTATTTCTTGTCAGTGTGTTGAATATTTTCATTATGCTCCTCCGTCAGTCGCCCTTCGTCGATAGCGTTATCCACGTCGTTACTCAGCGAATATTTGCAACTGTGTACCGAAAGTTTTTCTTCGAGTACGGCAATACGCGCGTTAAGTCTCGCAAATTCTTCGAGTATCGGATCGGGCAGTTTGTTTTGGTTAAGGTCTTCTACTTTCTCGCCTCTTAATCTCACTACGCGCCCCGGGACGCCTACTACGGTAGAGTGCGGCGGCACGTCCTTTAATACTACGCTGCCCGCGCCGATTTTACTTCCCTCGCCTATCGTAATCGGTCCGAGTATTTTTGCCCCCGCGCTTATCATTACGTTGTCTTGTATAGTCGGGTGACGTTTACCTTTATCCTTGCCCGTTCCGCCGAGAGTAACGCCTTGATATATTATTACGTTATTACCGACTTCGGCTGTCTCGCCGATAACTACGCCTTCGCCGTGATCTATGAATACTCCCCTACCTATCTTGGCGGCAGGGTGAATTTCTATGCCGGTTAAAAATTTCGTGCGCTGACTTATAAAGCGCGCTATGAATTTCATACCGTGATTATAGAACCAGTGCGCTCTTCTGTGCCTTCTTATCGCCCGATAGCCTGCGTACGTAAAGAACACTTCGAATTTACTTCTTGCGGCAGGGTCTCTCTCCATTACCGCGTTGAGATCTGATCGCATTCCGCCTTTCATAGCGTCCTCCGTTATTGATTTTATTTATAAAAACCCTCTTGCAACGTAGGCAAGAGGGCACTTGTATTCTTCAATACCTACTCTTGTAGGAACACATTATTGTATGCTTGAATTTAAGCGACAGTGAACGAGTCGATAATGTTCTTGAAACGTCCGTTGTACACTTTAACGTTGTCGTCTTTATTTTCTTCGTAAAGTTTAGCCGCAAACTCGTTGTATGCAGCCGACTTTTGTTCTTCTTTAAGGTTATCGGAAATCAAGTCTTTAAGCGTTTTGCCGTTTAAGTAATTAACTACTGTATCAAGACCGACCACGCCGTTCTCGTCCGCGTTAAGCGCGGGAATATACGTTACCATTATAAGATGCATACCGTACGTCGAACCCGCATATCCCATCGACAAAAGTCCCGTCTTTTTATCGGCGACGTCAAGCGGCAAAATATTGCTTTTGTATTCCGCGTATCTTTCGGAACCGTCACCGGCAATAAGCACTTGCGAAACGTTTCTGAAATCTTCAACCCAACTGTTTTCATCGTCAACGGGAGATACAAAGTAATCGTTTTCGTTATTAAACATACCCGGATCGTCGCCGTAAGCAAAAATTAAATCGATAAACTTCTGAATCTTAGCGGCTTCCGTTTCTTGCGCGTTGACGAGATTTACCACCCTATTCATAAATTCGTTTATCGATATATTTTCTTCGGCGGTTTCGTCGTCCGACGTTTTACCGTCTTCTCCGTACCAGTCCACAGTCATTTCTCCGTGAAGCTTTTCAAGGAGAAGTTCGAGAGCCTCTTCCGTATAGTTACCGCTCTCTTTTGCGTTATCGTATTCTTCCTGCGCTTCCTTGCTGAAATTGATAAGCAGATTTTTCACAAAACCATAGTTTTCGGTCGGATGATAGATTATTGCGTAATCGTTCCCTTTAAGCTGCGTTCCGTACGCTTTATCGTCTTTTGCGTAATTCTCTTTTTGCGTTGCGAGCATCTCGTTGTATTTTGCGTTAATCGCCGCGTCGTTCACAAGTGTTTCGGCGTCTTTATAAAGAGTTTCTTTGAGTTTGTCGATATAAACCGTCTCTCTCTGCTCTTTGAGAATATCTTCGTATCCGTAATTGTTATCTTTCATAACTTTGATAAGTCTTTCGAGCGCAAGTTTATCGATAGTCGTCGTAGGCGCGGGATCATCTATCGCTTTTGTCGGCATATCAACGCTTGCGTCGGGATCGAACGACGGAGTGGGCGTAGGCGTGGGCGTGGGTCTTGCCGTCGCGGTTGCGCTTGCCGTCGCACTTTCGGTTGTACTCGCTGTCGCAGAACCCGAAGCACGTTCGGTCTCTATACCTTCCTTATACGTTTCGAGCAATTCGGCGTACGCCTTGTTAGCGGCTTCTATCGCCTTGGCTTCTTCCGCGTCTGTCAATTTATCGAGTTCTCTCGACTTTGCTTCCAAAACGAGCAACTGATTCATTGATTGCTGTTCAACAACGTAGTTCATAAGATACTCAGCGGAATAAGAGCTGCCGTAACTGTTGTAAAGGTTAATGAAAGCGTTATAAAGACGCGACTTCTTGACAGTGCCTTTATAACCTTTGTAATTGACTTCGATTACAATCTGCTCGGCGTCGCGCTGAGAATTAGTCGGGAAGACGTCGCATCCTGCGAGAATACTTGCCGTAAATGCTATCGCCAATATCAAACATATGAGTTTCTTTTTCATTATTGCCTCCGATATGCGTTCGAAATTACAACGCATATATATGTCATATTATAGCCAATGCGACGCTATTTAGCAATTAATTTACACCGATTTATATAATTTGAATATAAAATAATGTGAAATACAAATTAAAATTCCACGAAGAAACCGAATAATAATCGTTACGCCGTTGTCTTTAACACCTTTTCGAAAAAGTTAATAAGCGCGTTGAGTTTCGTTTCGGGCGCTTTCCCGTTTACTTCGAAAACTATACGAAAAGTTTCCCCTGCTGTCATATGCGTATTTGTATCTTTGCCGATATTATTCATAATTTCGGGCGTTTTCCACGCCTGTTCATAAAAGTCCACGCTCGTTGAATTATCGGTAATTATTATATCTTTGACGCCTTTTTTGACAGCCATATTTTTAAGATACGCCGTGTTTATCAAATTAACGGTATTCTGTTTCGGCGCGCCGTACAGTGCTGTAAGTTCCGATATGAACGTATCTCGCTCGAATACGGTCGAAATTTCAGCAAGACGCTTATAAAGTCGCATACGCTCCGCATTTCCGACGACGT
>ONBF01000016.1 GCA_900315995.1 uncultured Eubacteriales bacterium | reverse complement strand
TATCGACACATTGCCGACAATCAAACCCGCTATCCCGCCAACATTGTATTTGTCATTTCCCGTTCCCGTTACGCTACCGTTATTTGTTACGTTTTCAATAGCAGTGCCGGTATCTGCCATACCTACTATGCCACCGACGTTATTTGCAGTCGAAGTTACCGAACAACTTGAAGCAAGCGTCACGTTTTGAATCGTTGCTCCGTTAACCAAACCGAACAGTCCCGAATTGTCAACAGTTGTATTAACAGTCATATTGCTTATCGTATACTCTTGTCCGTCAAACGTACCCGCAAAATAACCACCATAAAAACCGATAGGTATCCAATAATGCCCGTCAAGATCTATGTCAGCGCCGAGTTTTATCGTCTTTCCTCTGAACTCCGTACCACCGTTGACAATAGCAGCTAAACCCACAAGCTGTTCGGGCGTAGTCAGCGTGTACTCTGTATCGCTGTCGTGTCCTACGTACCAAGACGTGTCGCTGTCCGTCGGATCTGCGTGCGCTACGTCAACCGTGCGCAACAGCGTAAGGCTTGCTACCGATACCAATACGAGCGCGAAACTTATAACGATCGCAAGCAATCTCTTGTTAAATATTAATCTTGATTTATTCATAAGCTTTATCTCCTTTGGGCTGAACCGCCCGCTTTTTCCTTTAATTAGATTATAAATTATAAAATTAATCGTGTCAATACCTTTTTTTTTACATTTTTTAACACATAATTAAAATCAAGAGTGTATTTTTATGTCCTTTGAGTTTCCTAAATAAAAATATCTCTTATGATAATCATACCATAAGAGATACTCCTTAAATATTTAATAAAGCCTTATTGTTGGTGCGGTCACCGGGACTTGAACCCGGATGGTATAACCATACGCCCCTCAAACGTACGCGTCTGCCAGTTCCGCCATGACCGCAATCGGTAGTGATATTTTATATCAACGATTTGCTTTTGTCAACTCAATTAAGTAACTTTTATAACGCGTTAAAATTTGTTTTATACAATAAATCAGTATTTCGATAATTTCTCACGCCGTGCGGCATTACGTCGTTTCGTGCTGTCGTCAATCAAAGCATACGTTTAATAACGATAGTACGTCCTTTCCAGAACGACGAGTAGTCCTGCACTCTCACTCCGCCCGTGCCGAAAGTATGTAATATCTTATTATCACCGATATATATCGCAACGTGTCCTATACGTTCTATTCCCGTCTTGTACTGTCTTGCCGTACTCGTCATAAATATTACGTCGCCGCGTTTTATGTTCTCGGATTTCACAGTTACGCCCTGCTTGCTCATAGTCCGACTGTCGCCGTACAAATTAATGCCTGCGCCCGTATAGAAACAGTATTGAACGAACGACGAACAGTCGAACGTTCTGCCCGTAAAGCTTTTAATCCTATTGAAATTGTAGTCGATAACACGCGTTGCGCCGTATTCGTAAGGCGTGCCGAGTAGCGTAAGCCCCACGCTTATTGCCTTTTCGATTTTGTCTTGCGCGTCAACGTCCACTTTTTGCGAATATTGCGTATTAGCCGAAACGTAAGCGTGTGCGTCTTTGTACTTTACTTCGTACCAGTTATTACACTTTGTATAGTACGGCAGTTTATCGCCCGCGTTTAACGTTCCGAGCACCTTTCCGTCCGTTCCCGCTTTATCACGCACGTTAAGCGACACAAGTGCTTGAACATTGTATGTAAACTTTTCGGGTTTCTGTTTTTCCTCGTCACGCAACTTCGTTCCGTCTTCGGTTTCGTCTTCAATCTCGTCAATCGGCTCGACTACAAACTCCGCTTCTTCCGCTCTCTCAATATCTTCCGCTTTGTCTTCGTCGGGTACGGTTTCGTCTTCCGCGCAAGACGTTTCGGCAACGCTTTCGTCGATTTCGTTATCCGCGGCTTTAATGCCGTCAAGCTCGCGCACTTTCTCGTCTTTACAACCGAAAAGCATTGTGCACGATATAACAATCAAACATACAAAAACAAATATCTTTTTCATATCCCACCACATAACTATTTTACAATACGGGATATGCCGTTTCAAGCGGTAATATTTGGAAAGGTTTTGTTTAGGTTATTCCTTCTTATTTTGATTTTTATCGGCAGTCGCGTTTTTATTTTCGGTGGTCTCGTCTTTCACTCCGCAGCTTTGATTATCGCACCGCTTTTTATACGGACAGCCCGTACAATGCTCTTTCTTCTTTATAAACGCAAAATACACGACAAGCGCAATTAAAAGTACGCTTATCGCAATTATGACAATATCTATAAATTTCATTTTATACCCCCGTTATCAACAGACCCGCAAGTCTTATTAAGTACGAAAGCGCAAACGCAAGCGTTATTTGAAACGCCATTACGCACAAAAGCCGTTTCTTGCTCTTTAATTCTCTGCCCATAGCGGCAACCGCGCTTATACACGGAACAGAAAACAGATTGAACGCCGTATACGCAATCGCGGAGCTTGCCGTGAAAAAACCGAACGCCGTACTTGCGAACACCGATTCGCCGCCGCTGACACCCGCAATAACTTCCATCGACGAAACAACCTGTTCTTTCGCAATTATTCCTTGAAGCGCGGAGACGGTCGCAAGCGGACTGTCAGTGCCGAGCATCGGATAGAACAGCCACGAGAATAACGAACCGATTCCGCCGAGTATACTCTGTTCGACGGGTACGCCGTACTCGAATTTCAGATTAAACGACGTAAGCAACCATACGATTACGGACGCAATGAAAATTATACTTCCCGCACGCTTTATAAACGCCAACGTTTTATCGAATACGTCGCGCAAAACGAATTTCATATTGGGCGCTTTGTATTCGGGAAGTTCGGATATGAACGTGTTGGGCGAGGTACGATAAATGAATTTTCGCATTACGACCGCCGATACGATAATTATAATTACCGCAAGTAAGTACATCGCAATCGCCATAACCGCCGACAATATTCCGTCGAAAAAGAAACCCGTAAAAAGTACAATAATCGGAAGTTTTGCGCTACACGGAACGAACGGCGTAAGCATAATTGTCATCTTGCGTTCGTTCTCGTCTTCTATCGTTCTGCTCGTCATTATCCCCGGAACAGAACAGCCCGTGCCGACGATAAACGGAATAAGCGACTTCCCAGACAAACCGAATTTAATAAATATTTTGTCGAGTATAAACGCTATTCGGGACATATATCCGCTCGTTTCGAGTACCGCTATACAAAAAAACAATACGATAAGTTGCGGAATAAACACGAGTACCGCTCCTATACCGCCCACCATACCGTCCACTACAAGACTTACCGCCCAGTCGGACGCGCCGAGTTCTTCAAGCCTGTTTCCTATATGCGCGCCGAGTTTGTCAATCGCGTCGCTCAACACGTCTCCGAAAAGTATTCCGACGACACCTACCGCAAGTAAGTACATAGTCGCCATAATAACTATAAATATCGGTATCGCAGCCCACTTGTTCAACAACACTTTGTCTATCTTATCGCTTACGCTGTTACGTTTCGTTACGCGCAAACAATACTTTTTTAAGTCAGTTATAAAGTCGTATCTCTCCGCCGCTATTATCTCTTCGACGTCCATACCGTACTTTTCGGCTATCTCGTTTCGCGCCGTAATGATGTTATCGGAAGCCGTGCCGAACATTACGTCCCCTTCGAGAAGTTTAACGGCGGTAAACCGTTTATGTTTACCGTCCGCGACGGCTTCCGCTTCGTGTACGCGTTCTTCGAGATATTCGTCGTAGGTATGTATATCGCTGTGTATGAAACTCTTTGCTTTGATATAGTCAAGAAGTTCTTCGATTCCCGTGTTCTTCAATGCGGATATGGGTATAACGTCCACGCCGAGACGCTTCGCAAGTTCTTGCGTATCAATGGTTATTCCTTTCTTTTCAAGCATATCCATCATATTGAGCGCAACGACTATCGGCGTATCGAGTTCCATAAGTTGAGTTGTGAGATAAAGACTGCGTTCAAGCGACGTAGCGTCAACGATATTGATAATAAGGTCAAGGTCTTCACCGTATACGAATTTTCTCGACACGTCTTCTTCGAGAGTATATGGACTTAACGAATAAATTCCCGGAAGGTCAACGAGTTCATCTTCGCTTCGCTTAATTGTGCCGACTTTTTGCTCTATCGTAACGCCCGGCCAGTTGCCTATCTTTTGATTTGAGCCTGTGAGTAAATTAAAAAGCGTGGTTTTACCCGAATTCTGATTCCCGACGAGAGCGATTTTCATTTAATCACCTCCACGTCGATATTTTCCGTTTCTTTACGGCGTATACATAACTCGTATCCCCTGAGTTCGATAGATACGGGATCCCTAAACGGTGCCATCTTCTTAACGAGTATCTCGACGCCTTTCGTTATTCCCATATCAAGCAATCTGCGCCTTAACGCCGCATTGTCGTTATGCAAAAAAAGCACCTTCGCTTTCTGTCCCACTTCGAGATCGGATAAGTGTCCTTGTTCACCGACTTCGATACGCGTTCTTTTCGTTTGCTTCTCTTTGCTCATATTGCTTCGCCCGTTTTAATTCCTACTTATTTTGTCGGGCATAGAATACCACCGACTTTACGGATTTGTCAAGTTGTTCGACGTAATTAATATACTGTATCCGTAAAAACATACGGCGCGGAATAATTCCGCGCCGCTTTGCGTTTTGCGCGTCTATTGTTCCGAAAAAGTTATTTCCGCTATTTCCGTCCCCGTTTGGTCAAAACTATAACTCGCTATTATTCCTTTGTTGAACATATTTTGAATCGTTACCTTTACTTTCTCGGCGGACATATGATATTTAACGGCAATATCTCTTACGTTTCTCATATTATAGACCGCAATCGCTTTATATACATACTTGTATGCGCTTGACGATACCAACAGTGCCAAACCGAATTTGATAACGTATACGCCCGCCGTCAAAAGCGCAAAGCCCGTAACAAGACGGGGTACGTTAATATGCGTAATATCGTTAAGCTGAGAAGTGAACATTATTCCGCCCGTTATAACGGCTGCCGACGCAAAGCACAGCAATACGACTGACAATATAATCGCCCTTTTAATCTTTTTCATTTTACCAATCCTCTTTATTCAGTTTTCGTTCGGTCTTGACGTCGTCATAGAAATCTTTATACTTCCTTTTGGACGAAGTCGCGCTTTCTTCCATTTCGTCAAGATCCGAAAGAGTATAATCTATCGGATCGAAAGCGTCTTCGTCTTCGTTATCCGATAATCGCATAAGATGTTTCTTATCTATCATTGTTTCTCCGAAATCGTTATATTGTTAAAAACTGTTATATTATACGTCGTTCCGTGTTTTACGGAAAAAAAGCGTTACGATAATACGTAACGCCCATTTCGTTCGTTGCTTCTATCAGTCCAGCCAAATAATGTCGCCGGTAAGCAAAATGCAGATGAAGTCAACTAACCACCAAATCGCCGCACCGACAAAAAGCATAATGATACCGAGTACGATACCGACTGTGTTATGCTTATCCGCACTTCTCAAAATACGAACGATACCCCAAAAGATATCGAGTACGGGAAGAGCAAGGATAAGTTTTGCGATCAGCGGTAAATTCTTGCCGAGTTTTGTTGCCATATTCCAATACCTCCTATATATCAGCGTAAACACGCAATTTTTAACTTATTCGTCTTCTTCAATTTCCGAACGAAAAATTTTGACGATAAACTTAAACGTACACGCAAAGCTTTACGTTTTCGGAACAATATATCTTTATTCCCGTACACATATATTATACATCAAATAATCGATATATTACAAAAAATTACAAATTTTGTAAATTTTTTATCGGTTAAGTCATTTCATCAGTCGCATCGTATCCACGTCGAATAATCCCGTATCAAGCAGTCTTATGTGCGGAATTACGGGTAAAGATATGAACGACGGCGTTAAAAACGGGTCTATACCGAGATTATTTATACCGAGTTCTCTTGCTACCTTGTATATCTTTTCCGATTTCTCGATAATCTTTTCGTATTTTAACTCCGACATAAGTCCGCCGATTGACAAAGCAAGTTCGCCGACCACTTTATCACCTTTAACGACCACAAGTCCGCCGCCTATTTCTTTAAGTCTGTTTAACGCGACGCAAATACTTTTCTTAGTATCGCCTACGGTAACCGAATTATGAGAGTCGTGCGCGACGGATACTGCGACTGCGCCGTTCTTTATCCCATAACCGTTTACGTAACAAGACGCAACGTTTCCGTTCTTTCCGTGGCGTTCGGCAACGACCGCAATAGTTCCCGACTTGTCGGGCGTTTCACGTTCGGTAAGCACAGTGTTCGGAATAAGCCGTATCGCTATATCGTCTCGCGGATTTATTTTGCTTTCGTCTATATCTCCGAGAATAACCGTGTTTTTGAGACTGTCGGGTATGTATGGCGTTTTCGTGGCATCGTCGATATACAATCTGCCGTTTTTGATTACGTTCAAAACCTTAAAGTCGCCGAGACTGTCGATAATTATAAGATCGGCTGCGTAACCCTCCGCCACCGCGCCCACGTTACCGAGTTTATAAAATTCAGCGGGATTAAGCGACGCTATCGTGAACGCGTCCAACGGACTCATACCGAGTGCGATTGCTTTTCTTACGCAAAAATCAATATCCCCTTCTTCTTCGATATCTTTAAGATGTTTATCGTCAGTGCAAAACGCAAAACTGTTTATATCCGCTTTATCTTCAAGTATGTTTTTAATTATCGGTGTTACGGCTTTACACGCACTGCCTTCTCTTATGTACACCCTAAGCCCCGCGTCCAATCTCATCTTAACGTCTTCATATGAGTTACACTCGTGGTCGTTGCTTATTCCTGCGTTCGCGTATATCTTCATTTCTTCGGGCGTCATACCTATCGCGTGTCCGTCTATCGTTTTGTCCTTAAAGAGTTCGAGTTTTGCCGTCATTGACGGATTTCCGTCGATAACTTCTCCGCAACTCATAACTTCTCCCAAGCCCACCACTCCTTTTCTATGAACAAACGGCTTCATATCGTCAGCCGTAAAACAACCTGCGCCGTTGGTATCAAAAGGCGTTGCCGGAACACAGCTCGGAACGACGGTATATATGTTTATCGGCGCGTCTTCGCACATCTTGATAAATTCGTCTAAGGCTTCCGCCCCTTTAACGTTTACTATTTCGTGCGGATCCGAAATAACCGAAGTCGTACCGCGTTTAATGACAGCGCGCCCGTATTCCGAAGGCATAGCCATAGACGACTCAATATGCACGTGTGCGTTTATGAAACCCGCCGCAACATACTTTCCCGTACAGTCGATTTCGTTTTCACCGCTTATACTGCCAATCCTTTTTATAACGCCGTCTTTTATACCGACGTCCGCAATATACGTCAATCTTTTAAGTGTATCAACGATTGTTCCGTTTTTCAAAATAAGATCGAATTTCGTCGTATCCATTGTTTTCTCCTTATGCTGATATTATAAACTTTTATTCACGTTTAGTCACCCGATTTTTGCGGTTGACTTGTATCTTTTCGTGTGCTACCATTAATAGCATAAATTACGGAGACTGTTATGAATATATTTTTGATTATACTTTTACTGATAATAGGTATTGCGCTTATCGTTAAAGGCGGAGATTTGTTTGTGGACGCGGCAAGCTGGGTCGCCGAGGCTTTACGCATACCGCAGTTTATAATAGGCGCGACTATCGTGTCTTTGGCGACGACGCTCCCCGAAATTCTCGTTTCCGCAATAGCGGCGGGGCAAGGCAACGCCGATATGGCGGTCGGCAACGCGGTAGGCTCGGTAGTCGCAAACATCGGACTTATTATGGGTATCTCGATGCTTTGTCTTCCCGCGCTGTTCTCAATAAAAGATTATCTCGCCAAAAGTTTGCTTTTAATCGGCGCAATCGGAATACTGTATTTACTGTGCATAAGCGGCTCGCTTAACGTGTATTTAAGTCTTGTTCTTCTTGCCGTATTCGTCGCTTTTATAGTCGAAAACTTATTGTCCGCAAAACGTAATATGGCAAAAGAAAGACTTGAAAAGAACAAAGAAAACGGTATTCGTGAAGTTTCCGCACAAGACGAAAACAAACCTGACACTTCCGCAAAACGGAACTATCCCAAAAAAGTTATCGTAAAAAACGTAATACTGTTTATTGTCGGAGCCGTTTCAATAGTGGCGGGCGCAAGACTTTTGGTCGATTACGGCACGGAGTTTGCCGTCCGTTTGGGCGTTCCGTCGGGAATTATTGCGGTAACGCTCGTAGCGGTCGGAACATCGCTTCCCGAACTCGTAACGACAATCGTATCGATTTCCAAAAAAAAATCCGAACTTTCCGTCGGCAACATAATCGGCGCAAATATTATCGATATTACGCTTATACTTCCATTATGCGCAATAATCTCGGGCGGTGCTTTGCCCGTCGGTCTTCAATCGTTAAGGCTCGATATGCCCGTATGTTTATTACTTGCTTGTATCGCGCTTATTCCGTCGCTTATATTCAAGAAATACCGCCGCTTTCAAGGCGTAATGCTGCTTTCGATATACGCCGTTTATATCACGCTGCTTGTCTTAAACGTTACGGGCGTCATAGCGATTTATTGAAATTTCGGCAAAAGATAAGGACTCCGTCGGGAGTCCTTTTTTTATTCTTTAAGTTTGCTTTTGAGCCGTCCCGTTTGGCTGTCGAACAATCTGTTCGTCAGTAAATCCGAAAGTTTTATAAAGGCGAAAAGCAAAAGCGCGGCAACCGCTATCAATGCGCAAAGTATCAGTATGTCCGTTCCGCCTATCATTTCTATATCGAGTATCGGATTTCCCCCGAGTTTGACTTTCGGCAAAACTATCGTGCCGAGCGTTATGACGATAACCGAACCGAAACAAAGGAAAAATCTGTATTTGTTAAGCGGTAGCGACAACGCAACGAGCGCGACGAAACCTATATAATTCATACTGTACACGAGCATATCTTCATAACTCAACGCATACTGCCCTTTGAGTATATATGTAAATAACGCGTTGAACAGAAAAACAAGCGCATACGGCACGGCGGCGGACATAACGGTGACAATAAATCGCCCCTTTATTATTTCTTTATTGGGTTGCAATGCAAGCATAAACGACGGGATACCTATTACGGCGAACTCATATAGAACAAGTCTGTTAGGCGTAATCGGATATGTCGCGCCGGGTATACACATAATGATTATCGTGAAAAATATCGTAAAAATATTCTTCATAAGGAAAAGCGACGAGGATTTTTGAATATTATTGATAACACGTCTTCCTTCAACGACTACGTCGGGCATAACCGAAAACTCGGAATTTAACAAAACAACCGTGGCGACGCGACGAGCGGCTTCGCTTCCTTCCGCCATTGCAATCGAACAATCGGCTTCTCGGAACGCAAGAATATCGTTTACGCCGTCTCCCGTCATAGCGACCGTCTTACCGTTTCTCTTTAACTCGTTCACAAGATAGAATTTCTGTTCGGGCGTAACTCTGCCGAACACGGTAAACTCCTTCGCGGCTTTTCTTACTTCGTCTTCACTCAATCCTTCGAGATTTATGAACCGTTCCGCATTTACGACGCCGACTTGCGCCGCTATGCTCGATACGGCTACGGGGTCGTCGCCCGAAATGATTTTTATTTCTACGTTATTCTCCTTAAACCACGCTATCGTATCGCGCGCGTCCGGTC
Source organism: uncultured Eubacteriales bacterium (assembly GCA_900315995.1). Lineage (GTDB taxonomy): Bacteria > Bacillota > Clostridia > Christensenellales > RUG350 > RUG350. The sequence goes on along the minus strand of ONBF01000016.1, from coordinate 29,387 downwards.
TTATGCAGTCCGAAAGAACTATAAGCGCAACGGGCTTAAATTCTCCGACGAGTTCTCCGTCGTTAATACTTCCGCCCGACGCAAGCGTCAAAACACGCAACCCTTTACTCATATAAGAATTAAGTTTCGTTCTGAATTCATCCGTCATTTCGGACAGTACAAATTCGCTCGCGCCGAGAACAAAGGTTCCTATCTCCGTTTCAACCGCTGACTTTTTACGTTCGGACGAGAACGGCAACGCTTCCGAATAATTAAGCATCTCGAAATTCGCGCAATATTTGCTTATGGCAACGGCTGTCGCGTTGCTTCCGTTAGTCGCGGTTATCAACGTTTTGAGTACTTTCTCGATTTCAACGCCGGTATCACTCAAAAGTTCGATGTTTTCGACTTTCATAGTGCCGTCCGTGATAGTGCCCGTTTTGTCTAAACACAAAACGTCGCTTCGCGCAAGCATCTCTATTCCGTAAAGATCTTTAATAAGCGTCTTTTTGCGCGCAAGTTTGACTATCCCCGCCGCAAGCGCAACGCTCGTCAAAAGAAACATCCCGGCAGGTATCATACCGACCAAAGATCCCGCGGTACGCGTAACGGCTATCGTCAAATCTCCGTCGTTGCGTGTACTGTTGAGAATAAACAGCGGTATTCCGAGTACTATAAGTATAATACACAAAATTCGTACTATCTTGTTGAGTGATACGACAAGTTCGCTTTTCGGCGCTTTGAATTTTCTCGCTTTTGCGGACAGCCCTTCGATATAGTTGTCTTTACCGACTTTCATAACGCGCGCATATCCGCCGCCCGCCGACACGAAACTTCCCGCAAACAATTTATCTCCCGCGTGTTTCTTTATCGGTCGCGATTCGCCCGTAAGCATAGACTCGTTGACTTCCACATATCCGTTTATAAATTCGGCATCGGCTACAATCTGTTCGCCCGCGCCGTAGTATACTATATCGTCCACGACTATATTTTCCGCTTTGACTTTAACCTTTTCACCGTTTCGCACGACGGTCAAATCGGGTTTTGCAACAAGCGATAATTTATCAATCGTGCGCTTCGCTTTCATTTCCTGAACCGTTCCTATTACGAGATTGGCAATGAAAATTATCGCAAACAGCGCGCTTGCGTACTCTTTGACGTACAGCACGGCGGCTACTATTACGAAACAAATGAGATTGATAACAGTACAAACGTTTTTTACAAGTATTCCGAAATACGTTTTATCCGTCTTTACGTCGGATACGTTGACAAGTCCTTGCGAAACTCTCTGTTCGACTTCATTTGTCGAAAGTCCTTCGTTTACGTCTTTTTTAACTCTTGCAATGTCAATGGTTTTTGTCGTCTTCATAATGAATACATAATATCACAATAAGAAAATTAACGCAATTCCATTGACGCGTTTTATCGCTCGATTGAGTAAAAAAGATACCCGACAAGGTATCTTTTCTTCATTACTCTCCCGACGATATATGAAGCATAACTCCGCCCTGCTTTTCTCTGCACAAAGGGCATATCTCCCACGCTTCTTTTGCCGTGGCTTCATATCCGCACGAGGCGCATTTCCATTTTATCGGCTTTTCCTTTTTATACATCGTACCCGTGCTTAACTGTTCGTATAACTGCTCGAACAATTTCATATGACACGTCTCGACCTGTATAACGTTTTTGAAAAGTTCGGCTATTTCGTCAAAACCTTCGTCCCGAGCCGTCTTCATAAATTCGGGATAAATCTTCTCCGCTTCAAGCCTTTCGTCTTCCGCGGCGAGCCTTAAATTTTCCACAAGATCCCACTTCTCTTTGAACGGAAAACCCGCGCAGATTTCTATGTTGTCCGCCTGCTTGTCACTCGCCTTTTGAATATAAGTATAAAACATCCTTGCATGGTTAAATTCGTTATACACCACGTTGTCCACAAGTTCCGCAAGCGCCTTGTATCCTTCGTTGCGTGCGCCGTATTCGATAAACTCGTAACGCGTTCTCGCCTGACACTCTCCCGAAAACGCTCTCGCCAAATTCTGATAAGTTTTACTTTTAATCAATTCCATATGCACCCTCCGCAAATAAGTCTTGCCGACTAAACGGAGTTTATACTATATGTTTTCGTTTTTTGCTTTTTCCTTTCTTATCTTTTCGAGTTCGTCGTACTGCTTATATAATTTTTGCGTTTCGTTTTCGAGTATGAAATAATGCGCTATATACGGTATGAGAAGTATAAGAAATCCGCCCGCCACCGCAAGCAAATACATATAAGACTTAACGACAGCCGCATACACCGAAATAAGCGTGAAGAAAGCAAACGCCAGCGTCACGAGCAAGTGTATCAGCCTTTCGTGTTGAAAAAAACGTATTTGTGTCAAGTGATTTTCGATTACGTCTTCGACGTTTGTATCCGCTCCGAAATTTTTAAGTAAACCGTCGATAAAACGTCGGTATTCGAGTATTCTCTTTCGCATATCAATCTCCTTTATTTAACCGTTTCGATAAGAAACGTTACGGGACGAAACCCATCGTTACATGAAAGCATTGCGGACTTTTCGTTTTTCATCCAACCGTCATAAAAGTTTCCGCCGCCCAACGCAAGCTCTTTTACAAACGATTCGATTACTCCCCACGCACTGTCGCAAAACCCGTCGGGTTTTAATCCGTCAACCGATATAAACGTATCGCCAACTTTAAGGTCGCACGCGTGCTCTATCGGATTTTCGTACTCTTTAATAAGATCGTCGTATCTCGTGATTTTTTTGACAGTTATTTTTACCTTTTCCATACTTATATTATATCGCTTATTCCTTTCAAAGTTTTTATCGTATAGTCGGGCTTTATATCGACGCCTTTGTTCTTATTGCTCTTTTTGCGCTCGAATAAACACGTCTTCATTTGTGCCGCCGTTCCGCCCGCGACGTCGGACGATAACGAGTCGCCTATCATCATACACTCGTCGGGATTTATTCTTATATCCCTACCGTCATTAAGCCTTTTCATACACTCGTCGAAAAACTCTTTGTCGGGTTTGTTCGCCCCTATATCTTCCGATATGAACGTATAATCGATGTAGTCCGACATACCCGCAAGATTAAGTCGCTTTGATTGCTGCTCGTACGGTCCGTTGCTCGCAACGCACACGATATACTTTTCGTGCAAATATTTAAGAAAGTCGATTGCTCCGTCGATAACGATTGCGCTGTCGTTCAGTTTGTCCCTGAAATACGTCTCGAACTTTTCGCCGTCCGCGTCAACGTCAAGTAACTTGAATATCAGATTCCACCGCATTTTTCTCAATTCTTCGAGCGTCAACGTCTTATCTTCAATCATATGCCACAGCCTGTCGTTCTCTTTCGTAAACACGTCGAACATATAATCTTTATACGGTTTAAGGGCAAACTCCTTAAAGCCTTCTTTCATAGTGCTCTTTACGTACGCGTCGAAATCGAGAAGAGTGTTGTCTACGTCTACAAACACAACTTTGATATTTAATTCTTTTACTTTACGTTCCTTTTTATCAATCGGCGCGACAATGTATTTTCTGACGCGTGACGATATAACGAGCGCAAGAGCCATCTTTGCGACGTCGGGTATAATAAACGGCAGTACGCAAGTAACAAGCGCTGCACCCAAACCTATATCTCCGATGTCTTTTGCGTACATACGCATAAACCAAACCGTCCCGAACGCATAGCACGCAACAAGTCCGATACTTAACGCCGTTATCGTAATCGGAAACTTTGCGCCGACAAGTTTTTCAAACAGCGTATAAATAAGTCCGATAAACACAAACCCCAATATATATCCGCCGGTCAAGCCCATAATTACGCCCGCGCCGTTTTGAAATCCCGCAAAGACGGGCAAACCTATTGCGCCGAGCAGTATGTATACGACTATCGACGCCGTTCCGCGTATTCCGCCGAGCATACACAGGACGGCAAATACGGCAAACGTCTGCATCGTAAACGGTACGGCGGTCGGTATGCTTAACCACGAACAAACGGTGATAAGCACCGCGCCCGTTGCAATATACGCAAGATTTAACGTGTGTCGCTTCCCTTTCATTTTTTAAGTAAAATCCGCTAATTTATATCCGAAACTTTTAAGCACTTCGTAAACTTTCGCGGGAGATATTCCGAACAGCGTGTTATAGTCCCCTTCGATTTTTTCCAAGAATAAATCCGCCTTTCCGAGCATTGCATACCCGCTTATATCCAAAATATTTTCTTGATTATCGACGTACCACTTTATTTCGTCGTCCGTCATTTCTCTTACGAAAACCGCGCATACGTCGCACAAAGTTACCGTCTTGTTTTGATACGTATCCTTTACCGTCATACCCGTATAAACGTACGTCTTCTTGCCCGACATCTCTTTCATACTCTCGAACGCTTCGCGTTTGTTCTTCGGCTTTTCGTACGTCTTTCCGTCCATATAAACTATCGTATCCGCGGATACTATGACCGCTTTATCTTTTAACTTCTCAGAAACCGCTTCGGCTTTGTTTTTCGATAACTCTTTTACATATTCGTCGGGCTTTTTTGCGTTGCTTATTTCGTCGACGTCGCTTGTAACGACTTCGTACTTTATCCCGACCGTATTGAATATATCGTGACGACGTTTTGAATTAGTGGCAAGTATCACTCTCATATCTTCCCCTTTACGTCAATAAAGACGTTATAAACTCGACTGTGCGTTTTATATTCGACGTGTATTTGTTTCATTTTCTTGCACAACTTTCTCAACGTTTAATATATTAATTCGGTTTTTCTTTAATAAAAACCAATACGCTCCCAATGACGCTATTGTATCAAATGCGTTTCCTATACCGAATAATAGTGCTATTCCTATCAAAGTCGGCTGCCAAACGCCACATACATACAGTATAAATGCCGTTCCGTAATACAATGAATTTGTCACAACAGATTCAAACAACATATAATGTGTTTTTCCAAGACCGTAAAATGTTGCGTCAAACACGTTTTGAATTGCATATAATATATAAAATCCGAACAGCACCATTACTAACCCAAACAATTTATCCACTTCGTCGAAATTCAAAACATATTGCATAAACGGTTTATATAACGGTATAAACGCGCACCATATTAATATTGTTATAAACGTTATTGCAAAATAGCCGAGCGTATTGTTTTTTACCGCGTCTTTTTTCGTCGACGTTTCTTGCTTTATTAACTCTCCCAGCTGAATAACGGGTAACAGCAACCAACCCCAAATAAAATTGTTTGCAACCCAATATGTACCTTGTTCGTTAACGACGTTAACCATTCTTGCAATCATAATCATATACGCAAGGTTTCTGACAAAAGATTCCACTCCCGATATTCCGCCGATTTTGGCAAACTCTTTTGCCCATTTGAAATCAAGTTTTTCTTTATTAAATATGTTAATGCCGTTTTTAGTTAATATAATCAACGTTGCTCCGAACAAAATGCAATTTACTATTATGTTGGATATTCCTATACCGTTAACTCCGAGATTTGCAGAGCATGAAAGCGACGACACCAAAAACAAATCCGCTACAACGCAAAGCAACAGTTTAACACCGGTAAGTGCATAAACCGATTTGTCTTTCCCGAGTGTGATAAGTCCTACCAGCGCAAACTGAAACAGTATTCCGAAAATATTTGCTATTGCCTCTATTCTTATATACGTTGCGCTCGCGTCGATAATCGTCTCGTCCGTCGCCATTGCTTGCAACAAAGGTTTTGCGCACGTTAATATCACTATTGATAAAACTATATATATGCCAAGCGTTATTATCAAACCTGTTTTTATTCTGTTGGTTAATTCTTTTTTATCTATCAAAACTTTACCGACAAAATAGAATAACGGAAGAATTATCGCTTCGTTAATAACTTCATAAATCAAATTAATCCAAGATAACTGTCCTGCTATTGAATACGCCCATTCACCTGGTAAATTTCCAAGCCAAAAAATTCTTAAAGTTGTATAAAAAGTCGGAACCAGTCCCATAATCAAAAGTGAAATGAACAATTTATAATTGATGTTCTTAAATGACATAACTATCTTTTTTATCATAACCTATCTCCCCTTTTTATATCTCTGACTTTTCAAAAAATCACATATCATTTCATTTCTTTATAATTCGGCACACCGTCATATACGGTGTAAGTGTATACGCCTAACAAACCGCTTTTATATTGTCGAGTACGTCGAAAATTTTCAACGCTTTTACGTCCTTTGTAATGGCAGTTCGACATATGCGTTCACTCAAACGAAGTACGGGTTTGAAATGATTTAGCGCAATTTCTCACTTAATTATAATACTTTTCTATTCCGCCGTAACCTATTATCAATTTATTTTGTCTCGTTTGATTAATAAAGTTATCAAGTCTCTTTTGAAATTCATCGGGACGTTTGCGCGCGGCGTCGATGTATGCAACTCTTATTCTCTTATACGGCTCCGTAAAAGCATTGTAATTTTTCCACGCGACTTTATCGCTTTTAATCGCGTCGATTATATCTTCGGGATAGACAAACGGCGCGTTTATAATATCTTTAACCGACTTTTTGACGCTTTCGTGCAACATATTATGCTTATCGAGCCAAATAAGTCTTTCGATATTCGGTCTTGAAAATGCGCTTCCTTTTCGTCTCGGCGTAAATCGGCGTATATGGTGCGTATCGTCCAAAGTTCCCGCCTGTCCGTCTATCCAATTAAAACATAACGCTTCTTCGACAGCGTCGTTATAAGTAACGCCGACTTCTCCCGACGATAACGTCGGAAATACGAACCATATCTCGCTTTCCGTCTCAAAGTGTGTACTAAGCCACTCCCGCCACTCTTTGCGGTCTTTACAGTACAAAATTTGTTTATCCATTGTTTTCCGATTATAATTTTGCCTCTTGCAATGTTATCGTGGTTTTTCCCCGTCTGTTTTAATTATATTATATTTGTTTTTTACGTCAAGCGTAGTTTACTCGTTGATTTGATAAAAAACCAAGCCGAAAAAATAAAAACTCACTTGACAAATTCAAGATACGTTTGTATGATAAAAATGTTGTTCCTGACTCAAAGCGAAAGCTGCGCGAAAGGTACGTCGATTCAAATATTTTTTGATTGCCGTACTTTTTGTCGTACGGCGATTTTTTATAATAACGAAATATATCGGGAGGTAAAATAATTATAACGAGAGTAGCTGTTATCAGCATCATAGTGGAAAAACAAGAATCCGTGGATAAACTTAACGATATTCTTCACGAATATCGTCAGTTTATTATCGGGCGAATGGGAATACCTTATAAAGAAAAAAACATTAACGTAATTTGCATTGCGCTCGACGCGCCACAGGATATTATTTCTTCACTCGCCGGCAAAATCGGATCGATACCCGGACTCAGCGTTAAAACCGCGCTATCTTCAAAATGAATAATCGATCGCTTTTTCTCGCGAAAAAACTTGCGGAGCAACATAGTCTCAAAGTCGAAGAATATGCGGAGCTTATAAGATACAGAACGGATACAACCGCAAAATTCTTACAAGAACATGCGGAAAACGTCCGCAAAAGCGTGTACGGCAATGACGTTTACGTTCGCGGATTGATCGAAATAAGCAATTACTGCAAAAATGATTGCTTTTATTGCGGTATTCGTCGAAGTAATAAAAAATGCAAAAGGTATCGTCTTTCGGCGGAAGATATACTTGCTTGTTGCAAAAGTGGGTACGCTTTGGGAATCAGAACTTTTGTGTTACAAGGCGGAGAGGACTCTTTCTACACCGATGATTTGCTTTGCGATTTGATTTCGACTGTAAAAGCACTCTATCCCGATTGCGCAATTACGCTATCTCTCGGCGAACGCGGAAAAATAAGTTTCCGAAAATTGTTTCAAGCGGGAGCAGATCGCTATCTTTTGCGCCACGAAACCGCGGACGCAGTTCATTACGGAAAACTTCACCCCGTGGACTGTTCATTTGAAAACAGAATACAATGTTTATATAATCTTCGCGAAATCGGCTATCAAGTCGGTTGCGGATTTATGGTCGGATCGCCGTATCAAACGCCTGAAATTATTGCAAAAGACCTTTTTTTCCTTGAAACGTTTCGTCCCGAAATGTGCGGAATAGGTCCTTTCATTTCACACAAAAACACACCCTTTTGCAATATGAAAAGCGGTACTGCCGAATTGACGATTTTTCTTTTATCCGTTATCAGACTTATTTTGCCAAGCGTTTTACTTCCCGCGACAACGGCACTTGCCACCGTCACCCCACACGGAAGAGAACGCGGAATTTCGGCGGGCGCAAACGTCGTTATGCCGAATATCTCGCCGCTTTCCGCAAAAACAAATTACATATTATATGATGGAAAGATTTGCACGGAAGAAGAACCGACACTGTGTCTTGCTTGTCTCAAAAAGCGAATCGACTCCATCGGATACCGTATTGTCACGTCTCGTGGCGATCCCGTAAAAACAACTTAAAATATAAATTCAGGAGGCTGCCGAAATGCCAATTTATGACCCGAAGTCAATGTATGCGGAAACGTTTATAAACGATAACGAGATTCGAGAAACTCTCGCCTATGCCGAAAAACACAAAAACGATCTTCCGCTAATCCGCGAAATCCTTGAAAAAGCGCGCCCGATAAAATGTAAAACGGGATACAAATGCCGTGGTTTAACGCATAGAGAAGCTTCTGTTTTGCTCGCATCGGAAGATTCGGAAATCAATCGGGAAATCGAAAAAATCGCGGAAGAAATCAAACTTGCATTTTACGGCAATCGTATCGTAATCTTCGCGCCTTTGTATCTTTCCAATTACTGCGTAAACGGTTGCGTATACTGTCCGTATCACATTAAAAACAATAATATACCGCGCAAAAAACTCACGCAAGAGCAAGTCAGAGAAGAAGTCATCGCCTTGCAAGATATGGGACATAAACGCCTTGCAATCGAAGCGGGCGAAGACCCCGTAAACAATCCGATTGAATATATACTCGACTGTATCGGAACTATCTACGGCGTCCACAGCAAAAACGGAGATATACGTCGCGTTAACGTCAATATCGCCGCTACAACCGTTGAAAACTATCGTAAACTTAAAGATGCGGGCATAGGAACATATATACTTTTCCAAGAGACCTATCATAAAGAGAAATATCTTGCTTTGCATCCGACGGGTCCGAAACACGATTACATTTATCATACCGAAGCAATGGATCGCGCAGTAGAGGGTGGAATAGACGACGTCGGTTTGGGCGTTTTGTTCGGGTTGGAAAATTATAAATACGAATTTACGGGACTATTGATGCATGCGGAACATCTCGAAGCCGTTTATGGCGTCGGACCGCATACAATCAGCGTCCCCCGTATAAAACAAGCCGACGGTATCGATCCGAACAATTTTGACGGCGGAATAGACGACGACACGTTTGCCAAGATTACCGCGTGTATTCGCCTTGCCGTCCCTTACACCGGAATAATCATTTCCACTCGTGAGACGGAAAAAACGCGCTCCCGCCTTTTGCGTCTCGGAATTTCACAAGTAAGCGGCGGATCGCGAACAAGCGTGGGCGGTTATGCGGGATATTCCGCCGAAAATCGTCCGCACGACACGGAACAATTCGACGTTTCGGATCAACGCTCTCTCGACGAAGTCGTTCGCTGGTTGATAGAAAACGGACACATCCCGTCTTTTTGTACGGCTTGCTATCGCGAAGGACGTACGGGTGACCGCTTTATGAGTTTATGTAAAAGCGGACAAATTTTGAATTGCTGCCATCCAAACGCGTTGATGACTTTATCGGAATATCTTCAAGATTATGCTTCTCACGAAACAAAAACCGTCGGATATAAAATGATAGAAAACGAACTTGCGCGCATCCCCAATGAAAAAATACGAACGATTACGGAACGTAATATTCGGGAAATCATTAACACGGATCACAGAGATTTTCGGTTTTGAGTATAGCATTATGAGTTTGAACGAAACAGTTTCGGCAGAACGAATTAATATCGGCTTCTTCGGGTTGCGCAACGCGGGAAAATCAAGTTTGGTAAACGCCGTTACGGGACAAAAACTTTCCATTGTATCGGATATCAAAGGGACGACGACCGATCCCGTACAAAAAGCAATGGAACTCTTGCCGTTGGGTCCCGTTTCGATAATCGACACTCCCGGATTCGATGACGAAGGAACACTCGGCGAAATGCGCGTCGAAAAAACCGTCGCGTGCCTACGTAAGACGGATATTGCCGTATTGGTAGCGGACGCGACCGCGGGAATTACCGAAACCGACAAAAAGCTTCTCTCTTTGTTTCAAGAAAGAAATACCCCGTTTATAATTGCGTATAATAAAGCGGATCTGCTTTCAGAACGCAACGCTTTGAAAGAAAACGAACTATACGTCAGCGCAAAAACAGGAGAGAACGTTTGGAAACTCAAAGAACTTTTGGGGAAATTCATCACACCGAAAAATAAGCAAAAAATGATTGCCGCAGATCTTGTTGAACGCGGCGATACCGTTGTTTTGGTTATGCCGATAGACGAATCGGCACCGAAAGGCAGATTGATTCTGCCACAACAACAAACGTTGCGCGAATTGTTGGATATTCATTGCGCCGTAGTCTGTTGTCAACCGACCGAACTCAAAAACACTCTCGATAATCTTATCAAAAAACCAAAACTTGTCATCACCGATTCGCAAGTCTTCGAAACCGTGTCGAAAACAGTTGACGAAAGTATACCTTTGACTTCTTTCTCTATTCTTTTCGCGCGTTACAAAGGCACTCTCGAAATTCTCGTGCACGGCGCAACCGCTCTTTCCGAATTGAAAAACGGCGATAAAGTGTTAATCTCGGAAGGATGTACGCATCACCGTCAATGCAACGATATAGGAACGGTCAAACTTCCGATGTGGATTGAAAAATTCACAAAAGCCAATCTTGAATTTAATTTTACTTCGGGTAACGATTTCCCGTCCGATCTTAAAGAATACGCCTTGATTGTACATTGCGGCGGTTGTATGCTGAACGAAGCGGAAATGAACGCGCGACTGTCCATCGCCCGTAATGCGAACGTTCCGATAGTCAATTACGGCGTAGCCATCGCGCATATGCACGGGATTTTGGAAAGAAGTCTCAAAGCTTTGAAGTTTTCACTTCCCGTTTATCAATAAAATTAAACATTATTTCCGTTTATCAAACAAAGTAAATCGACTTAAAACGCTTAATCGCATATTCTCTCAAATATTAAAGCTCTTTCATTATCCGCAAAAAAGCGTCCAACGCCGTTGCATCGGGATTGCCGTTGATATGTTCTGCGCTGACCATATAATAACGATATTTCGCGCCTGCTTGCGCTTGCCAAATCTTGCCGAGTTCGGCTTTGGCACGGCTGTCGTCGTTGGAGGTCAAATGTTCGCCTTTAGTTTCAATCATAACAACCTTGCCGCTGTTTGTCATAACCATAAAGTCGGGATAGTGATTAAGATAACCGTTGATACAAAATTCCGTTCTCTCCATATTCCTATGCCACCACTTAACGTTTGGCAAAGAAGCGACTTTCTCTATAACTTGCAATTCAAAACCGTTTACTTCTTGTTCTTCGACATACAGTGATTTATCCAAAGCGCCGAAAGGTTTTCCCGGATTGATTTCTCTGCTCAGACGGAACGACGGTAAACACTCCACCGTGCCCGTTTCAAGCAGATGTTTGAATCGCTGTACACGATATTCTTCTATTAACCAATCTATTTTTGCACGAATCTTCATAGAATAGCCATACAAATTCTTTTCCATTGCGGCGAGTTCGTCACCGTTCATATTCTCGACAATACGGTTAATATACGCAGTCAAATCACTACCCGCGACGCAATCGATTTTTTCAAGCATATCCTTTATCTTAGCCTTGCACTCTTTTACGCGACTTTCGGGCTTCGGCTTTTCGTTTTTCCGTACGTCCACTTCCACGACGGACTCAAGCGCCGCGCTGAAATCAACAGTTGCGTCCTTATCTTTCAACGTGAACCCATTCGTCAGTTCTTCTTTGGTAAGCAAATCTTTGTGGTCGGGATCGTCAAGTGTAAACAGACTTGGCAATCCTTTGATAAAGAATTGCGGGATTTCAAGAGATAATGCTTCATCTTTGAATTGTTCATACATGCGGTAGGTAGTCACTTTACTTCTCACCTCCAAAGGTAAATCTCCGGCAGGCTCTTCCGTCGCCTGTTTCATCGCTTCGTCATAAGCGTCACTGCTTGCTTCCGCACCGGAAAGCATGGTGTCAATAGCCGACGTCGTTTCCGTCGTGTTCTTGCGTTCTTCGATTATACTCTTGAGTGCGCTGTCGTCAAACTGCAAGAACTCCTCTTCGTTGCTATCATCGTCAAGTTGCATTTGCGTTTGAACAAGCTCCGGCGCAGGTGCGACAACCAGCTTTTCTTCGGCAATACGATATTCCTTTTCACTAAAGCCCGCGTCGTTCAAACCCTTAATAACCTTTGTGATCGTCGTATGAAAGTCGTTAGAACAAGTCAGCACATACGACAAATTCAAAAACTTACTTTCGTTTTGTTGTGTATAAGGCAAACGCAAAACACGTCCCAAAATCTGTTCCACGTCCACAGTCGAAGTCTTATTTGCAAGAGTTGCAAGGATATACGCAAACGGACAGTCCCAACCTTCTTTCAAAGCGTTTACCGTAATTATGTACTTGATTTTGCAATCGGGAGATTGTAAATCAATGTTTTTCAGTTCGTTTATTTCCGCCGTTTTGATGGCAATCTCTTCTTCGGGGATACCGTTATCTACAAGCCGTTTCTTCAATTTTTCAAACGTTTCTTTATTCTCCGCCTGCTTCGGTTGCGCTTGAAACAATACGATAGGACGAATATATCCCCCGTCCGATTTCGACCGCGCAAGTTCGTCCAACTTGTTTCGCAAATCCAACGCGTCGGCGATCACTTCTTCTTGCGACGGACGATTATAGACGATAACGGGTAATTTAACCATATTCTCCGCTTTGAGTTGCGCGGCGTCCACATAAGAAATTATATTGCTGTTTTCACGCGGCGTCGCCGTCAAATCGAGAATAAAACTCGGATTGAGATTTCTCAACATCTCGACGCTGAGATCGCCCGTCGTGTGATGGCTTTCGTCCACGATCACAACGGGCGAAAGTTGATTGAACACTTGAATAAGCGCGGTTTCATCCACGTTGTCAATCAACGTGTCTGGCGTTTCGATACATTTTGTGAACGATTGAAGATTACCGTTCTCTTGATATACCTTTCTGCCTTCTTTATTGCGAATACGGAAACTGTCAAAACTCATTACGACAATACAAAGTTGTTCGTTTACCGTCGTTGGATTAAACTGTTGCCCGTCCAAAACTTGTTGCTTGTCATATACTTGCACGCGCCCGTTGAAATGCGTTTCAATCTTTTGACGATAGGGGTGCGACGGATCGGAAAGGTTTTTCAGCGTTTGCGTTAAAATGGCTTCCGACGGCACAAGCCAAACGACCAACTTTGCTTTCTTGCTCGGCAAGTTGTCAAAAATAGTTTTCAGCGCATTGCACGCCAAAAAGGTTTTGCCGCCGCCCGTTGGCACTTTGAAACAAACGTGCGGCGTGTTTTCTATCGTGTTCTTATACGGCGGAATTGCACCGAATCCGACGTGAACGTTTTTCTCCGCCCAAAACTCTGTATAGGCACCCGAAACGCTGTTGGTAGTATTCAACAGTTCACAATAGCGATTGAGATCGTTTATTACATCTCTTTGAAATCTTTTCAGTTCCATAAAAACACCTCTTACAGTTTCTTAATGTCGCGTGGAATTTTCTTAAACACAATTCCGTTTTTATCGAGTGTTTCTTTTGGCAAAGCGCAAACGTCCGCATAAATAAGGTATCCGCTTGCTTTTGTTTTCACCGTTGAAAGAAACTCTCTGTTCAGCGTTGTGGGCTTGTCCTTTTCATAATAGAAATAGTACGCTGTATCGTTGGCTTTACCCATATAATAGCGGTTGTCATCCGCGCCCACTTCGAGTGGCAGTTTCGTTTCCATATAATAGACATATTTGCGGATCTCGTCTTCGCCGACTTCTTCATTCAAGTTTTTGTCTTCTTTGAAAAGTGGTTCGCCAAGTTCGTAATAACTGAAATCTCCGCCAAGTCCCGCAACAGCCTTGTTGCCCTCGCCGTAGCCGTCGATCACACGCTTGACGCGTTCGGCAGTGATGGTTTCGGCATAGTCCATCATCTCCACAAGGATAAACTTCCGATTGCCGCCATCTTGCTTGTTTAAATCTAAGACTGCATGAGCAGTTGTGCTAGAACCGGCAAAGGAGTCTAAGACTAAAGCATTTTTATTATCAATTAACGAAATCAATATTTCTATCAACCCTTTATTTTTAGGATTGTTAAAAATAGTTACGGTAGTTTCAAAAATATCCTTTAATTCTTGTCCCGCTGAAGTAGTCTTAACATCTATCTTATAATCTATAATATTTCCATTTAAATCGTAAGTTTGGTAACTTCTGTTTGAAAGAATACTTTTGATTCTAATAGAACTACTAAAATTCTTTTCATAGATTTTTCCGTTCTTGAAATCCAACGCTTTATTGTCAAATAGTTCAACTATTTTTTCAGCGGTATAAGTATTCTCAACAAACTTATCACCTGAATAGGAATAGTACCTTCTGTATCCCTTAGAAACCAAATCCTCATCTATCTCACTTAATGAAGTTTCTTTTTTTAATACTAAGTCGTCTTTTTCAGCGTTATAGTAAACAGTATAATGCTTTTTAGAATTAAAATCTTCTATTTCATTATTGAATGAATTTTCACCAACTAGAACACGTTTGCCACTATTATGAACTAAATTCCCGTTTTCATCAACCGACAAATCCTTTTTATCTTTGGGAATATTCTCTAAAAAATAGATGTCTTTTTTATTTTTAGCGTATATTAAGCAATAATCATTGCTAATAGAAATAAAGTCCGAATTCTTTCTCCCTTTAGGATTAATCTCAACCGATAGCAATCCAATATAATTACTTACACCGAATATTTCGTCACAACAAATTTTAAGACTATATAATTCATTATCGTCGATGCTAATGAAAATCACACCTGAAGATGAAAGGAGTTTATGTAGAAGTTTTAGTCTTGGATACATCATACAAAGCCATTTATCGTGCCTTGACAAATCTTCACCTTCTGCCCCAACTACTTGACCAAGCCATTTTTTTATCCTTGGATCATCGACATTATCACTATACACCCATTGCCCTTCTTTTTTTCCGGTATTGTACGGCGGATCGATATAGATACAATCCACTTTGCCTTCATATTGCGGCAACAACGATTTGAGCGCAAGAAGATTATCGCCGTGAATGATCATATTCTCGGACGACTCGGCATTGTATGTATACTTTTTATCAAGAATCCGATACGGCACTTCTTGATGATGATTTATGACTTTATCTTTTCCTATCCATTCCAGCGTCGGCATTTTTTATCCTCCGATTAATTCATTTATATATAAGCCAAATAGTCGCATATCAAAGTTTGGGCTTTTCCGCATATCAACTATTATCGTTTAAGTCCGAATAATCGGAGTGAAACAGTATTTCGTTCGGGAGTTCTTTTTTGTATAGAAACATAATCATATAAATCGGATAATACGTTATTTTACCGCACACTTCGATATTCCCGTTGCAAAACACATAACCTTCGTCGATAGCGTATTCGGGTACTTCCAATACGTTATCCATAGCGTTGTGACGATAGTAGTCTTTGCCCGACTTGATCTCGACGGGTAAAACCTTGCCGTCACGCTCGATTATAAAATCGATTTCGCCAAACTTTTTACTATTATAATAATAAAGCGGATAACCGTGCGCAGTCAGTTCTTGCGCGGCAACGTTTTCATAAACTGAACCGAAGTTAATCGTTGTTTCGTGTTGCAATATTTTCAGTTGTATATCGTCTCCGTACTGTGCCGAAAGCAAGCCGACGTCGTTTGAAAACAATTTGAAGAGATTCTGCGATTTGGAAAGAAGAAGCGGTACTTTCGGTTCGTCCGCAACATTACAAGTTAGCGCGACGCCTGCGTTTTTCAGCCATAGAAAACTATCGTAATACTTATCGAAACGTGCTTTTTCGTTCAGATTTTTCAAGATAAAACGCTTGTTTTTTGAGTTCAATTCACTCGGAATAAGATCGAATATATCGTTAAGATACAAACGGTTTTTTTCGTCGTACTTAGACACATCGTGCTTATAGAGTTTGATAATCGAATTCTGCTCGTCCGCCACTTTACGCAGATTTTTGGTAGACAAGTAGGTGGAAACGGCGGCAGGCATCCCTCCGACGATAAGATATAACTCGAAAAGCGACAGCATACGTTCGTGAATAAAGGCGTCCACTGTAATTTTTTCTTCAAAAGCTCTTTTCAAAGAATCCAAAACGTTTTTACCGACGCCGTTCGCCCACGCAAACTCTTCAAAGTCCAAAGGATACATCTCAATGATATCCATATAGCCGACAGGCGCGGAAACGATATCCTTAAAGACCGTTCCGAGTAACGAACCGCTCAGAATATAATCGTACGTCCCGTTTTGCACAAGATACTTGATTTGCGTAATCAATTCTTTGCATTGCTGCGCTTCGTCAAAGATAATCATCGTTTTGCCGGGAATCATTTTGTCGCCGAAAAGCGCAGACATACGCAAAAGGATCTCTTCCGCACCGTTCGCTTTTGAAAAAACAGAAGCGTACTCAGGGTTTTCAATAAAATCGACCTTGATCACACTTTTATAATGCGTTTTCGCAAATTCATTGATTATATACGTCTTGCCGACCTGACGTGCTCCGATAATCATGAGTGCTTTATGCGGTTTGTTTTTATAAAACTCTTCTAACCGTGCTGAGATTTTTCGTTGAAGCATATTCAATCTCCATAACCTATTGTCAATCGTATTATAGCACAAATCATTGACAAATCAATATAAAAATTACACTTTTCCACGAAATATTTTGTTGAAACTTACATTTTTCTAAATTACAATACTTCAAAACTTTTTTACTTCCGCATAACTACGCTTTAATTATAGTGTTCTCGTGTTTTTATAAGAAAGCACCGTTACCGTCTCGACGTGACGCGTCATCGGAAACATATCGTACGGTTGAAGCGTATCTATTTTGTATTCGCCGCCGCCCGTTAAAACGCAAAGATCGCGCGCAAGAGTTGCGGGATTACACGAAACGTAAATTATCTTGTTCGGTTTGCTTTCTATCGTCGCGCTTAGCACGCGTTCGTCGCACCCCTTTCTCGGCGGATCGAGTACAACCGTAATATTACCCGTGTTTTCCGCTCGCACTTTTTTGATTAAATCGGGTAAAACTTCGGCGCAGTCACCGCAAACGTTTATGACTTTCTTATCAAGTCCGTTCATTTTTGCCGTTTCGTTCGCGTCGTTTACGGCGTCTCGCACTATCTCTATGCCGTATACCTTAGCGGCTTTCTTCGCTATCATACATGACATTACGCCGATTCCCGAATATGCGTCCACGACTGTTTCGTCGCTTCCGACAGCGTCCGCGACTTGCCGATAAATAAGTTCCGTTACGCCCGTATTCACTTGTGCGAAAGATAAAGGCGTCAAAGCGTATTTTATCCCGAGCGTTTCGCCGATAAGTGCTTTATCGCCTTTAACGAGTTCGAGTTTATCGCCTGTTATAACATTTGTCGCTCTGTCGTTCAAGTTAAGATACAGCGTGTAGTCAGTAAAGTGTTTATCGAGATTTTTAATAAGTTTATCGATGTGCGGAACGCGTAACGAAGTCACCACAAGCGTTATCATAATACGCCCCGCGACTTCTCTTGCTACGACGTGTCTTAAAAGTCCCTTTTCGGTCGTTTCGTCGTATACCGTAAGATTGTAATCGTTCGCCCAATTCTTAACCGCCGAAATTACGCTCCCCGACCAAGACGATTGCGGACAAGAATCTATCGGAATTACTTTGTGCGTGTTTTCCGAATAAAAGCCGAGTTCGACTTTACCTTTTCGCATTGCAATCGGAAGTTGCAATTTGTTTCTGTATCCCATAAGTTTCGGACTTGCAATACACGGCTCGACTTTGACGTTTAACTTATTTAGCCTATTCATAACGTCGTCTACATTTTTCGTTTTTATATCAAGTTGCGTCTCGTATGCTATGTGTTGAAGATCGCACCCGCCGCACCGCGTAAACACTTTACACTGCGGAGTAATTCTTGCGGGCGACTTATCGATAACTTCGACAAGCGCGGCTTTTACATACTTTTTGTTGACGTACGCGACTTTGGCTCGTACTCTTTCTCCTTTGAGCGCATACGGCACAAACACGACGACGCCGTCAACACGCCCGACGCCCTCGCCGTTCATACCTATTCCCGTTATTTCAAGTTCCAAAATATCGTCTTTAATAATATCCATAGTTTATATAATAATATTTTTCAACATATTCCGCAACTTTAATTAACAAAAAAAGGAACGGTCGTAAGCCGTTCCCGTACATTTTTGTTATCAATTATTTTTTGTCGTTGATTTTTCCGCTTACTTTTTTAAGTTTAGCAAATCTCGGGAGACCGTTTTCGAGCGGTGCTTTCGAGTCGCCCTGAATAAGCGGAAGCGCATAGTCGATATATTCCTTTGAAACGTAAGTGCCGTCCTTGATTATCCAATTTTGCGGAACGGTCTTTTCGGTGTTCGCCGCAAGTTCGAGTGCCATAGGCTCCATTACGCAAGTATACTTTCCGTTTTTCATAACGCGCTTGAAAATAACCATTTTATCGGTAACGCCCGATACCGCGAGTTTAACCGCTTTTTGTCCTGCTTTGAAAGCTTCTTCGACGTCTACCTTGCTTGCAAGATGCGCCGCGCATCTCTGCATAAGACTGAATTCGATTGCACGCGTTTTGATACCGGTTGCTTCTTTGACAGCGTCGGCAAGACGCGCAGCAAGTCCGCCGAGTTGAGCGTGTCCGAATTTATCGGTCGCGGACGTCGTGGCTTCCGAAACGTATTTACCGTCGGCAAACTTAATGCCTTCTGATACAACCGCTATACATTTGTTGCCGTTCTTTGCGCAAACGGCTTTGACGTCGTTTATGAATTTTTCCATAGAGAACGGAACTTCGGGTAAATAAATCAAGTCCGCGCCGTTTCCGTCAAGTCCCGCAAGAGCCGCGCTCGCCGTAAGCCATCCTGCGTTTCTGCCCATCGCTTCGATTATCGTAACCATACCCGTATCGTAAACTTTTGCATCGAGATTGATTTCTTTAATCGTAGTAGCAATGTATTTTGCGGCTGACGCAAAGCCCGGACAATGATCCGTTCCGTAAAGGTCGTTATCTATGGTCTTCGGAACGCCGATAACTCTGCACTCCCAACCCGATTGAGCCATAAACTTGCTTACCTTGTTACAAGTGTCCATACTGTCGTTTCCGCCGTTGTAGAAGAAATATCTTATGTTGTACTTCTTGAACACTTCGAGAAGACGTTCGTAGTCCGTCGGATCTTTCGTATAGTCGGCAAGTTTATACCTGACCGAACCCAATGCGGACGACGGCGTATTCTTCAAAAGAAGAAGCTCTTTCATATCTTCCTGCCCCATATCGTAAAACTCTTCGTTGAGCATACCTTTTATACCGTGCGCGGCACCGTATACTTTGGTAACGCAATCTTGTTTGAGCGCTTCCGCGAATACGCCCGCTGCACTTGAATTGATAACGGACGTGGGACCGCCCGATTGCCCGAATATACAAGCACCAACCAATTTTTTCATAAATCTTTATATCCTCCGATGTACTTATTTTCCGCAATAGCGGTATTTATTACAAACTCAGAACTGCCGCAACGTTGTAGAGATATTCGTCAAACTCACGTTTCATAGAAAGTCCTTCTACTATATCCATATCTATTACCTTGTTGTCGCGAATACCGATAACGCGATTGCCTTTACCTTCTTTCAAAAGTTCAACCGCACGAACGGCAAATTTAGCGGCAAGCACTCTGTCCGCCATAGTAGGCATACCGCCACGTTGAATATGACCGAGCGTCGTAATACGAATAGACGCACCCGTTTTCTCTTCGATAAGTTTAGCGACGTCTCCCGCCTTTCCCGCGCCCTCGGCAAGCACTATCATACTCGACATCTTACCGCGCGACGCACCTTGTTTCAGCTTATCCGCAATCGCGTCTATATCAAGCGGCATCTCGGGAACGAGTATTTCTTCCGCACCGCCGGCAAGTCCCGCGTACAACGCTATGTCTCCGCAATGTCTGCCCATAACTTCTATGATACATACTCTGTCGTGCGACGTCATCGTGTCCCTTAAATTGTTGATTGCCGACAAAGCCGTATTGACTGCCGTATCGAAACCGAGCGTATAATCCGTATACGCAAGATCGTTATCTATTGTCCCCGGAATACCGACCGTGGGTATTCCGAAATTGACCGTTAAGTCTCTTGCGCCTCTCATACTTCCGTCTCCGCCGATAACCACAAGTCCGTCTATATCGCGTTCTCTGATAACGCGTGCGGCTTCACGCTGACCTTCGAGAGTATTGAACTCCGCGCACCTTGCGGTTTTCAGAAACGTTCCGCCTCTATGAATCATATCTCCGACCGAACGTCTGTCGAGTATTTTCATATTGTTGTTGATAAGTCCGTTATAACCTCTTTCCACGCCGTATACGGTAAGTTCGTTATATATTGCGTAACGAACGACCGCTCTTATACAAGCGTTCATCCCGGGGGCATCGCCACCGCTTGTCAATACTGCAATTTTCTTCATATTGTCTCTCCCAAAACACTCGCCGTCCGCGCGTTTTTCCGCGCGTTTCAAACGGCTTTCTTGATTTATCTGAATTATTATATCAACGTTTTGATAAATTTGCTACTCTTTTTTACCCCTTGCGTTGCTTTTTTACGTTAGTTTCGCCGAAACGCCCGATAAGCTCCCAAATAAGCATTTCGTTAATATCGACCGTCACGCCCGTATCATATAACTTTTTATCTATTTGACAGAACGCCTTATTGTCTCCCTTGTGACGTTCGAGTATCTCGATAAGCGCATCCGTTTCCGCACGAGAATCAAGGCGCACGTATACGACTTCTTTGCCGACTTCTTTGATTTCTTCTTTCGGCTTTTCAACCGCCAAAGGCTCTATTCCGTTTACGGATATTTTCGGCTTTTCGTTTTCGCGTATTTGAAGATCGCCCGTTATTACGACGATGCTGTCATTGATAAGTTTCTCTTTA
Organism: uncultured Eubacteriales bacterium; assembly: GCA_900315995.1. Taxonomy (GTDB): domain Bacteria; phylum Bacillota; class Clostridia; order Christensenellales; family RUG350; genus RUG350. The sequence goes on along the minus strand of ONBF01000016.1, from coordinate 8,107 downwards.
AGACTTTGAAAATCTTTCGGGAATATAACGAGTTCAATCGTTCCGTACAAGTCCTCGAAAGTCGCAACGCCCATTACGTTGTTGCTTTTCGTCGTCTTCCTTTCCACGTTGCTTATAAGCCCCGCCATTTTGACGCGCTGTCTGTCCTTGAACATCGCTTCGTCCGTTCCGCTCTCTTCTTCGTTTTTGTCCGACTGCTCGCCGTCTTCTTCGACCGATAGGCACGACGCGTTAATCAGCGCAGTGTTTACACTGAATCGTTTCATTACGTCTTCGTACTCTTTTAACGGATGTCCCGTAACGTATACTCCGAGCATTTCTTTTTCAAAAGCGTATTTTACTTTGTCGTCATACTCTTTTATTTTAGGATAATTAACGGTTGACACTGCGTCTTTGAATAAATCGTCGAACATACTGAACTGTCCCGTAAGCTTACGTTTATTTTCTTTGTTGGCAAGGTCAAGCACTTCTTCAAGTACGCTCATAAGACAAGCTCTCGTCTTCCCGAAACCGTCGAACACACCGCCCTTAATCATACTTTCGAGCATTCGCCTGTTGACTATACTTCCACCGCAACGCATTACGAAATCGTCGAAACTTTTGAAATCGCCGTTTACCTTTCGCTCCTTGATTATTTCTTCCACCGCGTTTTCACCCACGTTCTTTATGCCCGCCATACCGAAACGAACGGAACCGTTTTCGGTCTTAAACCTTGCGACGCTTTTATTTATATCGGGTTGAAGCACTTTGAAACCAAGCTCTTTTATATGTATAAGATATTTCATAATATCGTCGGGCTTGCCGATGCGGTTGTTCATAATAGCCGTCATATATTGCAACGGATAGTACCGTTTAAGATACGCCGTCTGATAAGACAATACGGAATACGCCGCCGCATGCGACTTGTTGAACGCGTATTTTGCAAATTCGGACATACGTCTCCAAAGATCTTCGGCACTCTCTTTCGAGATACCCCTTTTAAGCACGCCGTCCGCGACTTGTTTTCCGTCTTCGGTAACGCCCGTTAAGAAAACTTCTTTTTCTTTGGACATTTCGGCTTTCTTCTTTTTGGACATAATTTTACGAACGTAGTCCGCTCGTCCCATCGTATATCCCGCAAGCTGTTTCACTATCTCCATAACCTGTTCTTGATATACGATACAGCCGTATGTTACGTCCAAAATGTTTTTGAGTTGCGGAATATCGTATTTTATGGTGCTTCTGTCCGCGCGTCCCGCTTCGTACGCGGGAATATAACTCATAGGTCCCGGACGGTATAATGAAATTCCGGCTATAATTTCTTCCATACTTACGGGTTTCAATTCACTCATAAATTTTTGCATACCGCCCGATTCGAGCTGAAAAACCGCAAGTGTGTTGCCGCTTGAAATGAATTTGTATACTTCCGGGTCGGCGTATCCGAGTTTATGAAAATCCGTCTCCACGCCGTAATCTTCTTTAACGTACGTTATCGCTTTCTTGATGTCGGTCAAAGTCACAAGTCCCAAAAAGTCCATTTTGAGAAGCCCGAATTCCTCGACCAATATCATATTGTACTGCGTAGTTATATCTCCGTCACTGTTTTTTTGCAGCGGTACGTGATCGTAAATCGGATCTTTACAAATAACCACGCCCGCGGCGTGCTTGCCCGGGTTTCTCGGCGTCCCCTCGACTTTAATAGCCATATCGATAATTCGCTTAGCCGTTTCGTTGTTGTTGTACATATCGATAAGGTCGGGCTGACTGTTGTCGATTTCGTTACCGTCGTCGTCTTTCGTTTTCTCTTTACCGAGCATTTGCGGAAGAGTCGTTTTACCTATCATCTTCGGCATTACTTTCGTAATCGCGTCAACTTCACCGTACGGAATATTAAATACGCGTCCTACGTCGCGAACGGCGTTCTTTGCCGCCATCGTTCCGAACGTTATTATTTGCGATACTTTATCTTTGCCGTATTTGTTCGTTACATACTCGATAACTTCTCCGCGACGTTCGCAACAAAAATCAATATCGAAGTCGGGCATCGTGTTACGTTCGGGGTTTAAGAATCTTTCAAATATAAGTCCGTATTGAAGCGGCTCGACGTCAGTAATACCTATTGCATATGCAACTATACTCCCGACGCCGCTTCCGCGCCCCGGTCCCACTGGTATATCGTGTTCTCTCGCCCAATTTATAAAGTCCCAAACTATCAAATAGTACTCGACGAAGTGCATACTCTCTATTACGCCCAATTCGTAATCGGCACGCTCGCGTATAGTCGGCGTTATTTCGTGATACCGTTTCTTTAATCCGTCTTCCGCAAGTTTTCTCAAAAATTGTTCCGCCGTCATACCCTCGGGTTTGTAGTCGGGGATAAGTCGCGGTTTAGGCGGCATAACGACGTTGCATTTGTTCGCAATTACGAGTGTGTTGTCAAGCGCGCGCGTAAAACTCGGGAACAACTCGTCCATCTCTTCGTATGACTTCAAGTAAAACTCGTCCGTCTCCATCTGCATATCGTTCGGTTCGTCAATCTTTTTACCCGTAGCGACGCAGTTTAATACGCGTTGCATTTCGCTGTCTTCTTTATTTATATAATGCACATCGTTGGTCGCCACTATCTCTATACCGAGTTCGTCGGCAATTTTCACGAGCGCGGGAACAACTATCTTGTCTTCTTGCAAATGATGATCCTGAATTTCTATGTAATAATCGTCGCCGAATAAATCTTTATATTTTTTCGCAATTCTTTTGGCTTCTTCGATATTCCCCCCAAGTATTGCTCTCGGCACTTCACCCGCAAGGCACGCGGATAAACAGACAAGTCCTTCGTGATATTGTTTCAAGAGTTCAAAGTCGATTCTCGGTTTATAATAAAACCCTTCGGTAAAAGCGAACGTATCGAGTTTAATAAGATTTTTATATCCGTTTAAGTCTTTGGCAAGCAATATAAGGTGATTGCTTTCACCCATTTTGCCTTCGCGCTTAAACCTATCGTCCGTAATATACACTTCGCAACCGATAATGGGCTTTACCGACGTTTTCAAACTCTTTGCCGCTTGTATAAATTCGCCCACGCCGTACATAACGCCGTGGTCGGTTATCGCGACGGCGGGCATACCTAACTTTTCACACTCTTTGAAAAGTTTTTTTATCCGCGCCGCTCCGTCAAGCAAACTGTATTCGGTATGAACATGTAAATGCACGAAAGGATTCATAACCACTCCCTTACCATAAATTGCGAGATAATCACGTTACGCTTGCCTTTTTCAATCAAAGCAAAGCAAGCAATTCGTTCGCCGCTTCTTTTTCACCTACGCCGTCGAAAGAAATTATGAACGGATCTCCGCGTTTGAGCGTCAACGACAGCATACCGATAATGCTCTTACCGTTCGCTTTCTTCGTCCCGTTGACAAGCATAATGTCGCATGCGTACTTATTTGCAGCTTCCGCAAATACGCTTGCTTCACTGCTTCCCAATCTTTCGATATTGAGCGTTGTTTTTTTGACAATCATTTTCCTTTCCCCTTTTTATCTTTATAAGACCGTCGCAAATCGGATTATTCTCTTAAATCGTCCGATATCTCGACTATCTTGTTTAATCTGTGTTTAATACCGCTTTTGCTTATAGGCGTTGTCGAAAGTTTTGCGAGTTCATCAAGCGTCGCAAACGGGTTGTCAAGTCTTAATTGCGCTATTTCTTTTAACTGTTCGCCGAGATAATCAAGTCCTTTTAATTCGATTATCTTGTTTATTGCATCCCTTTGATTTGCGCTTGCGGTAGCCGTCTTGTTCATATTGGCGATACTGCAATTATTCACTCTGTTCAACTGATTTTTCGTGTCTTTCATAATAGACACGTTTTGAAGTTCGAACACTGCGTCGTTTGCACCCGTAACGGAAAGAAAATCGGCTATGCTTTGCGCGTCTCTTATCGTAAGACACGGAAGATTTCTTCGTTCCGACATTTTAATATCAACGCCCCGTTTCTCCATAGCGTCTTTCAACTGTTCGGCAACGTCTTCGGATACGACGGGAATTTCGAGTTTATAGCCGTTTTTACTGCTCGTTAATTCAAAACTCGGAATACTTACCGTACCCGCTATCAAAAAGTACCCGATAATATACGCACGACTCTGTTCGTCCGTCTCCGCGTTTTCCATACCGCTGTAAAGTTTAACTACGTTTTTTCCGTCTGTACCGAGTACTTTATACTTATCGAGTATCCGCGCCGCCGACGAAACGCACACGTATCTTTTCGCGCCCTGTTCGTTATTCTTTATTTCGATTTCGGCGTCGATTCCGACGTCTTTCAATACGGAAACGACATACAATGCGACATCCGCAACGTCCGCAGGTATTTCAACGGATAAGCGTCCCCTATCAACGCTTATATTCCCCGCGCGCAAAACCGCCGTAACAAACGCGTCGCGTTCCTGCTCGTTGAGAGTTAAGTTATTGATAATTTCGGTCTTTACCGAATCGTTGAAAGTCATCTCTTTATCCTTTTGAATACGGGAAGTCTACCGACGTTTGCAATGCGTTCGACGGGTATACCCACCCTTTCCGCCTGCGCCATCGGAATACTCACTTCTCCTATACGTTCTTTCGAGTGTGCGTCCGAATTTATGATAAACACAGCGTTTGTTTCGAGTACCTTTTCGACTTCTTCGTCCGTCATACTCTCCCGTTTACCGTTAAGTTCAATATACGTTCCGACTTCCGCCGCGACTTCGGCGACTTCTTTCATATCGACCTTCATCGTAAGACACGGATGCGAAAAAATATCTACGGGATACTTTCTGAGTACTTTCGTCACTATCTCGGTATTCATTTTAACAAGTGCTTTCGACGGTCTGAAAATTTTGGAAATATTGTTACGCCAAATAAATTTTCTTGTACTCTTAAACGATTCTGCGGTCACTGCTTTATGGTATCCGACTATAATGAGATCGAACATTTCGATTTCGTCCTTTCTAAGATCGATACTTGCGTCTATCCCCGTAAAATTCGCCTCTATTCCGAAATATACTCTTAGCGCGTCGTCTTCGGCTTTCGTTACATCCCGCTTTATGCTTTCAACGTATTTTCGTTTGATTCCGTAAGTAAAATGATTGAATCCGTGATCGGTTATCGCAATTTCTTTGAGCCCCATACGTTTTGCCGCCGTCGCGTTTTCGAACACGGAGTTTTTACCGTGGCTGTAAGTCGTATGCGTATGATAATCGGCGAGAATTTTCATCATCTACTCCAAAATACACTGTTTCCGTTTTCAATAACGTCATATACCGATTATACACTTTTTGCCTTATAATATCAATAAGATTAACATAATCTTTTGTGGTTGCGCGAGAATTATTGATTATGAAATTACAATGCTTTTCACTGACCGTCGCTCCGTTTAAGCTAAGCCCTTTAAGCCCCGCGCCTTCGATAAGTTTCGCGGCGGGGATTCCGTCGTCGGTTTTCAGAAAAATACTGCCCACGCTTGCGCCGCTCGGCTGCGTTTCGAGCCGTCTTTCCTTGTACTCCCGCATCTTATTCCCGATAACGTTAATGTCTTCTTTTTTCAATTTGAAAACGACTTCGATAACTATCATACTTTTCGAGTTCTTCACAATACTCGTTCTGTATGCGAATTTTATATTTTTGAGCGGTATACGCTTGATTTTTCCGCAATCCAAAACAGTTATCGATTCTAACACGTCGCACATTTCAACGCCGAACGCACCGGCGTTCGTAACTACCGCACCGCCTACGGTTCCCGGTATTCCCGAAAGTGCTTCAAGCCCCGAAAGTCCGTGTTTTTCGGCAATTTCCGCAACGTTTTTAATAAGCGCGCCGGCTTCCGAGATTATACGTTCGCCCAAAACGGTTATTTTATTGAATTTAAGCGTAGTTACGGCAACACTTACGCCGTTGTCCGACGCAAGTACGTTACTGCCGCGCCCCAAAAGATATTGTGTTTTATTCAAATTGATTGCAAACGTTAACGCTTCGAGTTCGTCCAACGTTTTCGGATAGTACAAAACATTGCACGTCCCACCCGTTTTTGCCGTTGTGAAAGTCGAAAGTTTTACGTCAAAACGTCTTTCTATCCCCGTATAACCGAGTAATCTTTTAATATCCGTCATACGAATATTTTACGTATAGTAACGTAAACTTAGAATAAGGAGAAATTTATGTTTAAGTGCACCGTATGCGGAAAAACGATAGAAAACGCAGATTTTTCATACTGTACAGACTGCGGAAAAACGTTTTGTGAAAACTGTAAAAAAAATTCCGTAATTTGCCCGTCGTGTAACGGAAATATTACAAAATTTCAGAAAGACTATCGTTAAAAAACTCGGCTAAGATAAACCGAGCATTGAATTTATGTTGAACGTTCCTTTTATGATAAGCAAAATAAGATTGTTGTTTTGTAAAAAAGTCGCAAGTCCCGAATCGTCTACCCACCCTTGAAGAAACGGCAATATGCCGCTTGTAAATCCGATAAACGCAAGCGCAAGCCATATTACGCACAATCCGTGAACGAACCCAAACGCCGTACCGAGCGTTTTATCAACCGTAGCCGTATATTTGTTTTTATTTATGTCTTCCGATAAAATATTGCCTATTGTTATACACGCCACTACCAATATTATGAATAACAAAATAAACGAAAGTATATATATTGTCGTATTTACCACAAACGTTGCGACTATATTCGATATTCCCGTTTCCAGTCCCGACAGAGCGTTTACAATAATCGGATTCAAAATATTTGCAAAAAAAGTCGGAATCCCCGCGTCTTTTAATCCCGCCGCCACGTTCTCCGTATTATATCCGTCGGGTGCCGCCGTAAACAATCCTCCTAACGATTCGAGTTTTTCCCGAACAATTTTAATAAAGTGCTGATCGAGCGGTAATCCGTCGATAACGATTATATCGCAAACGATTCTTGCGAAAACTTTATACAGTATGATAGTCAAAATAAATGCCGCGATGTATTTGCAAAAATCAAAGAGACTTACTATGAAGCCTCGTTGCATACCGAGAAAAGTATATACAAGAAGAATTATCACTAAAAAAATTCCCATTGGCGGACAACTCCTTGACGGCTAAACATCTACCCCATTTCTCGAAATTATTATAATTGAATACGTTCACGCCGTCAACTCTAATATTGCACTTATAACTCAACGAAAACAAAATACGTTTGAGTTTATTCTATATTGATATAAAAAGCATCGTAAAGTTGACGCTTTTTTAATATCACACAAAATGTTTCACGCGTTTCACGGCTGAAAATTTTCAGGAGAAGAGAAACCGACGTTTTCAAAACCTATTCAAAACTCCGATATAAATCGAAACTTTTACTTAATGATAATCTCGGTTGTTTTCAAATACACAATAATCATTTCAACAATCGGTAAATTAATTTCAGTTCGGCGTCAACATACGATATATGCTTTCTTCGCACCGAAAAACAAGACTTCCCAAAAATTATCGAATCTTCGGTTTATTATGTTTGTCTTTATAATCATCTGCAATTTTGCAAACATTAATAATACTATTTGAATAATAACGGATAAATAACGTCAGAGAACGTCGTATTATGTAATACCGCGACGCTTTTTATCATTTCGCCACCAACGTGTATTTTCGATTTACATTTGCTTAATGCGAGCGCATACACACATATACGAGTTTGAAAAAGCGCGTTCGTTGACAGTGGGCGCAAAAGAAATTATCTTCACATCGAATATGATAGTATCTTTATTTGAGAAATGCTGAAAATAGCGCGATATATTAAACGTGACATAAAAACTCCGTAATTTTCTTTTGTTACCTTTCTTTTAAGAAAGTGTAATCGTTTTTACAATATAAACGACCAAATATTTTTCTGTTTATTTTAAGCGACCGCAAAATTTTTAAGTCGCCTTTTTTGACTTTATAAAGTCGCAAATAAACTATGTTAATCATAAAAACAATTATCATACCAAGTACTTTAATGTTTCACGCGTTTTACATACAAAAATTTTCCGGAGAGGATAAATCAGAAAATTAATTATAAGCTCAAAAGTTCGATTTCAATCGACACGTCTCTTGAAACGGTTTTGGAAAACAAAGCAAAAAACAATAA
>ONBF01000032.1 GCA_900315995.1 uncultured Eubacteriales bacterium | reverse complement strand
TCATCTTCGTATTGACAGCGATTATTGGGAAATTTACGGGCTGTTACACGGCGTCGAGACTTTTGAAAAACGACAGAAAAACGTCTCTTGTTACGGGTTTCGGTATGATAGCCCGTGGCGAAGTCGCGTTGATAGTTACGCAACGAGGTATTGAAGCGGGACTGATTACGTCGCCGTATCTTATATGCACTATGCTGTTGGTCATAGTATCTTCGCTCCTTGCGCCTATCGTATTAAGACGGTTGTATAAACTCCCAAACACTCCGACCGATCAAACGACGCAACAACCTTCAACGCAAAGAATACTTTAATCTTTGATAATGGAACGCACAAAGCGTTCCTTTTCTTTTTGTTTCAAACGCTCGCGACCGAATAAAAACGTTATGCGCTGTGCAAAGTGCTTCAATATAATATCTAACATATCAATACTTAGTATTGCTTATTTTCAATTATTAAACCGCTTGAACAATCTTATGCACACTGCGGACATATCGTCGTTTCCGCCTACGCACGACGCACGTTCTATTATCGTATTGCATAACTCTTGCGGATTCAAAGACGTTGCACCGTAAACGTAGTCGTATATCGAATCCGCGCCGAGAGCGTCCATCACGCCGTCGCTTACCATAAGAAGCATATCTCCTTCATTGAGTTTTCTCTTGGCGTGACTCGGTTTAACATTATCGACTATACCTATCGGAAGCGCGCTCCCCTCGACCATCTCAACTCCGTCCTGCGTCTTGATAAATGTCGGACAAGCCGCCATTTTCAAAAGGTCGCACTCCCCGCTTTTCAAATCAATCGTAACAACGTCGAGTGCGCTGAAAATTTCTTCGCTTCCGATACTCAATAATCTGTTCACGACCGATAACGTCGTTTCGCTCTTAAACCCCGCTTTATATAAGCTTTCGAGTATTGAAACGGTAAGATTACTTATATTGTTCGCGTCCGTTCCGCTACCCATACCGTCACATAGCGTTACTACGCACTTTACTTCGTTTATCCGCGTTACGCTCTTTACGTCTCCGCTTATAAGCGACTCGGGTTTAAGCGTGTGACGTTCTCCGCATACAATGTCGTATTCCGGCGCGGTTACAAGACGAAGCGGCACGTATTTTATACCCGGAGGCACATATTTAGTTTTAACAACAAAGTTATTTTTAAGCAATTTGCGCGCAATGCGTAAAACCGTTTCCGTTTCGGTTAAGTATTTAGAGTCAATCATTAAAGTCACTTCACAGTCGAAAGGCGTCCCGTATATCAGCACTTCACTGCAAAAAACGCCGTTCCTTGCAAGCTCGTCTATCAATCTTTTTTCTTTCTCCGTATCGAATTGCAGATTTTTCTCTATATCCGAAGCAAGCGCGGACAACAATTCGCGTATACCTTTTATTTGCTCGACTACAAGTTCTTTGCCTTTATCAATCTCGGCGACAACGCGTTTTGCGCTGATAAACTCAACCGTTTTATCATTGATGACATCGTGCAGTTTTTCGGCGCGACCGCATACGCTTGTCAGATACGTAGGTATATCGCCGAGACCTACTTTACCGTTTTCAAGCGCTTTTTGCGACAGCTCGTACATAAGCGCGTTCTTATCTCCGAGAATCTTTTCGCACCTGTTACGTTCATGACAAAATTCGCAAAACTTCCGTTCAACGCGCTTTGAAAGTTCAAGCGCTCCGTCGCTCCCGCTTACCGTTACTTCCGTTTCACGTCGCATATTGAGTTCGACGTCCGCAAACGCCGAACTCACTTCTTTCAGCTTACGACTTATTTCCGTGCGGCTTCGATTTATCATCGAACGAGCGGCATATCCGCCGCCGAGCATATCGAAACGCTCTTTCAACGCGTTTTTTGTTTTTGAAGACAGCGAAACAAAACATATCGCGCCCACCGCAACCGCCGTAAAATCAATAAGTCCGTATTCGCCGTAAGCGTTAAAATAAAATCCGAGTATAGCTTCGAAAACCATAAGCGTAAACGCTGTGATTATACTCTTATTAAAATTCTTAAAGACAACCGCCGCCACAACCCAAACCGCAAGCGCGCCTACTAACGAAAAAGACGCTCCGGACAAACATATTCCGAGTCCCGACGATAACGCTACCGTAAAAGCGGATTTTATTCCCGATGTATAACCGAGTAACAATACCGTAAAAGCAATCACCGTATATGCCAATCTGAATTCACAAAACTCAATATTGTACAAACCGAGCGCAAACGCACCGATTACAACGCACCCGCTTATTATCTCGTCTCCGGTCAGTTTGAATCTCAAACGACGTGAAGTTACGGCGAATATAACGCTGACAGCGCAATAACAAAACATCTGAGCGCAAATAACGTTAAGAATCGTTACGTATAATCCTATCGTAAACCCCGCAAAAACTATTGACGGAATTTGCGACAATAAAGCATATATGTTAACGGCTGTTATGCCCACCGGTTTTTTGATTAATTCATGTATGCGATACGCAAGAGTTAATATGATTGGCGGAGATACCGCGGCTATCGCGCCCGCTACTCCGAAATCGATTATCAATACGCTTGTCGCATATGCAAACGACGCGGTTATAAAGTCGTGCCTGACAAAAATAACGGCAACGAAAAATCCGAGCGCAAACGGTCTTAATCCCGCACGCGTTTCCGCCATATTGAATATAAATAAAATGCAGAATAAAATTATAAATTCGGCAATTCTGAATAATACTTTTTTACTCACACCGAAAGTGTAAATAATGCCGTATGATAAAAAATAAAACTTATGCGGCTTTTACGTCGAATACTGTCAATCTATATACATACGCGTATCGGCAGAGTAAAATCTGAAACCCCGCGCGTCTATAATCGCAAAAACTTTGCCTACTATATGAGCAACGTTTATTTCTCCCAATACTCTGCTGTCCGTACTGTTATTTCTGTTATCACCCATTACGAATACACATCCGTCGCTAACTACCCGTTCACTCATACCCGTTTCCATATTACCGTTAATATACGGTTCATCCACCCATTTACCGTTGACTTTGAGAGTATACACGCCTTTATGCATCTCTATCGACACGGCGTCACCCGCAACGGCAACCACACGTTTAATGAGATTACGAGTAGAATTGTCGGTCGAATTCGTACTCAATCTCCCCCAACCGTCGAACGTATACTCAAAATCTATTACAACTATATCGTTATATTTTACATTATTACTGCGCCACAAGAAAACTTTGGTGCGTTGATTGGATATTGTACTGTCGGTTGTATCAATGGTCGGCATCATTGATGCTCCCAAAATAGGTACTATCGAAAAAAATACAAGTACAAATAAAAACAACCAAGCAATCAATAAAATAAAAAAAACATTTTTCACTACTTGGTTTCGATAGCGACCGTTCATTTTGTTTTGTCTGTCATAAAACGCATCTATACAATTTTTTACCATAATAACTATATTTTGAGAATATTGTTGAACAGTACGCCGTCACAATTAAAAAAATCGATTCGCTTGACGCTCATCATATTTTCAAGCGGCAAATGCGATGCGGTGTTCTTAAATTCCCCCTCCCCTATACTGATACGTTGCCAATTTTTACTCGGTATTAATTTAATACTCGTCGTATATTCGTCGAGTTTACCTTCATTTTGAGTAAAGCACGAAACGCTTATAATCGTCGAACGTTCGGTATATACGTCGAGTTGTATCTCGTTCCACATTATTCCCGCAAGCGACTTATCTCCGTCAGCGTATATCGAAAAGCCTTTTGTCTGACAATATATCCCTTTAATCCCGAAAGGACCGTCTTTTAATATTAATGACTTTTTCCCTAAAAAAATATGCTCTGCAAGAGGTACAAGCGTCTTTCTGCCCATACTGCTGTCATAGAGTATTCGAGTCGGAAAAGGCATTGATTTTTTAACTTTCAATTCGGACGGAATAACCGATATTTCTCTCGTGGACAATGTGTAACCGTCTTTGACGCTTTTTGCGAATACGAATATCCGCTTATCGATATTATTGACCTCGATTTTCGCAATAAACAATCCTTTGCTTATTTTAAGAACGTCAAGCTGCTGCCACATTCTGACTTTGGGATCTATTTCTCCGACGCTTAAATATACTTCCGCTTCGTCAACCGCAGGATCCACGCCTATTTCCGCATAAAGCATACCGTCGCTTACATTTAGTTCAAGCGTCGGCGCGGACATCATTTTGCGTCCGTCGAATACGCTTTCCAAAAACTTGAACAGAGTGTTTTGTTCATAATCTCTCACTATCTCGTTACCGACACTGAAAGTATGATACGAAACATCTTGCGTATCTTTCGGAAGCTTCTTGAATATATCGCCTAATCTGTCCATTATTTCCGAGTTGGTAGCACCGATATAGAGAAGCGGTTTCTTTATAAACTGCGCGTACGACTGCGGAGATGTTCCCGATATGAAACACTCACGCTCGGCGTCTATATAGAATTTTTTATCGCCGTATTTGAATATCCCGTCGTACTCCGATGAATATGTATCGAGTACAGCACACCCGCACTTGACACGTCTGTCGAACGCAAGCACTTGGAACAGCATCTTAACCGCTTCCTTAACTCCCACAACCGCAATTTCCGCGCTTACGCCAAACAATACGGTAACCGCGCGCATCGCAATAACCGACCACCAATACCACACGCTGTGTAATGCCGACGGCTCCGCATGCGTCAAATGCCTTTCCGCTCTGTCGAAATTGCAATATTCAAGCCCTTCGGGATATACTGTATCGAATTCGCTCTCTCCGCCTGCATAATCGACCATAAACGTAATATATCCGCGTTCGACAAATTGCGCAAGATATTTCTTATCAACGTGTTCGTCCGCGCTGCCGAGATACAATATCGCCTTACCGTTAGACTTGTTCGGCTTTGCAAGCAAGCCGTACGCCCTTATACGCTTTGAACGTTTTCCCGACCCTATCGCCGTAAAATAAAGCGATGTGTACTTAACTCCGTTTTCCGTATATTCGGAAAGTGCGGATATTTCAAGCGGTTCGCTATCGGGATTGAAGTTACCCCAAATTTGTTTCGGCGTTAAAAATTCGTAATCCATTAAACGTTAAATCTGAACAATACGACGTCGCCGTCTTTGACGACGTAATCTTTTCCTTCCGACCTTACTTTGCCCTTTTCTTTCGCGGCGTTGAACGAGCCGAGTTCGAGAAGCGTATCGCAGTCCACTATCTCGGCGCGTATAAATCCGCGCTCAAAGTCGCTGTGTATCTTCCCTGCGGCTTGCGGTGCCTTCGTCCCCTTAACGATAGTCCAAGCGCGCGTTTCTTTCTCGCCTGCCGTTAAATAACTTATAAGTCCCAAAAGTCTATAACACGCTTTGACGAGTTTATTCAATCCGCTTTCGTTTATTCCGAGTTCTTTCAAAAATTCGTCGGCTTCTTCCGCGGACAACGACGCAAGATCTTCTTCCGTCTTAGCGCATACCACTATGACTTCGGCGTTTTCTTTTTCGGCTTCCGATTTAACCGTCTTAACGTACGCGTTTTCCGTTCCTATCTCGTCTTCGCTTATGTTGGCGGCATAAATAACGGGTTTGTCCGTCAACAAAAACAAACTCTTTATATATTCTTTATCTTCGTCCGAACAAGCATACGTCCTTACCGGTTCGCCCTTTTCGAGATGCTTATAAAGGTTTTCAAGTATATTAAGCTCCGAAACGTACTTTTTGTCGCCCGATTTCATTGCGGTTTTGGTCTTGCCGATACGCTTTTCAAGTGTTTCAAGATCGGCAAGAATAAGCTCCGTATTAATGGTTTCGATATCGCGTTTCGGATTCACCGAACCGTCTACGTGCGTGATGTTACTGTCGTCGAAACATCTTACGACGTGCACTATTGCGTCCACTTCTCTTATATGCGACAAAAACTTGTTGCCCAAACCTTCACCTGCGGACGCGCCTTTAACGAGTCCCGCAATGTCCACAAATTCAAGCGACGTGTGAGTTATCTTCTTGCAATCGTACAGTGCGGCAAGTTTATACAATCTGTCGTCGGGAACGTCTACGATACCTATGTTGGGCTCTATTGTACAAAACGGATAATTGGCACTCATTGCGCCTGCTTTGGTTATTGCGTTGAACAACGTGCTTTTGCCTACGTTCGGCAATCCTACTACACCGAGTTTCATCCTTAAACTCCTTTATAAATAATGTGAATATCTTCGGTTTACATTTATATATTATTATATAACAATTTATATTTTGTGTAAAGGGATAAATATGATATACATATACGTAATAGTTTTGGGATTGGTTCAGGGACTGACAGAATTTTTACCCGTATCGAGCAGCGGTCATCTTATACTGCTCGAAAATCTGTTTGACAAACCGTCGCTCTTCTTTAACGTTATGCTGCATTTCGCAACTTTGATGTCCGTAATCGTAGTAATGCGTAAACGCATTAAAGACTTAATCTTACACCCGCTTACAAAAACAAACCTGTTTATTCTCTTATCAATGATACCGACCGGACTTATTGCATTTGTTATAAAACTTCATTTTCCTCGACTGTTAGACGGTACGTTGCTTCCGTTCGGTTTTCTCGTGACGAGCGCATTACTCATTTTGCCCGCGCTTTCGGGCAAGTCGCGCAACCTTAACGCCAAAACGTCGTTTTCGGCGGGTATTGCACAAGGTATAGCCGTACTCCCCGGTATTTCGCGAAGCGGCGCAGTTATTTCCGTATTGACTGTGCTCGGAGTCCCTGATAACGAAAGTGCGGAATTTGCTTTCCTTATGAGTATTCCGATAATTATCGGCTCGACAGCCGTAGAACTGTTAAGTGCGGAACGCATTTTTATCGGCGAACTCTTTCCCGTCCTTTTGGGTATGTGCGTTGCGTTTGTATCCGGTACTTTCGCGCTTAAATTCATGCTCGGTAAATTGAACGGAAAAAATCTCGCGCGTTTTGCCCCGTACACTTTCACGCTTTCCGCATTGTCATACGTCCTGGCACAACTCTGAACAACAATACATATACTTACAATCGGAGGGAATTATGAACGAGATTTTCAGTGACGAAATATACAGACAAATGAGCGAAGAATACGAAAAAGTACTTAAAAACACTTCGCTTGCAAGTCTTGCGCTTGTCGAAAAAAAACAACCGTTCAAATTAAAAACGGGCGGTGAACTGTTTGAAGCGGTAACGATTATGGGCGCGCTTAAAAATTGCGATCACTTTAATATCAAGTCGGAAAATTTCGAAAAAATTTCCGAACTCTATACAAATTTGACATCTGAAAACGTCCCCGAAGTCTCACCTTCCGAGTACGATATAAAAACTCAGATTTATTTGATTGGATTACTCGAAAAACTTTACTTGAAATATGAAAAAACCGAGCACGGCTCAACTGTTTTGACAATATTACTCAGTGAAATAACCGCGCTCGCCGTTATGTCCGAATAATTTATTTTTTAAGTCTTCCGTATGAAAACAAAAGTATTAAGAAAGCCTGAACGGGTACGCCGATTAAAAATATCATCCAAAGCGCAGACGGCGGACTCGGAAGTAATGTAAGCAATGTCAAAAAAACAGCAAGCAACGTACTCCAAGTCAGCGCAGAACTCGATATTATCGTAAACGTACGTTGTTTCCAAACCGCAGAAAAAATTACGAATAATATAGACATAATAATCAACCCGTAAATAAATGCAAGCCACGCTTTGCCCCCGAGATCGGGAGTAATTATCAAAAGTAAACTGTACACAAGCACCGCGATTATACAAACGACAACTGCAAGCGCAAGTTCGAGAATTACTCGACGTTTCAAAAGATTTTTTATAAAAATCGGTTTATTGTCCGTAGGCTCTTTGATAAGATCGTCAATCGTTACGTTATAAAAATCGGCGATTTGTTTAAGCACAATAAGATCGGGAATCGATTCGCCGCGCTCCCATTTCGATACCGCTTTGTCTGTATAATTGAATTTTTCGGCAAATTCTATCTGCGTTAAATTAACGGTTTTCCTGTACCTTACTAAATTTTGCGCAAGATTGTCTTTAATATCCATATATTCAAAATAACATATTTTATGTGTAAAATCAATCATTTTGACTTCAATTCTACCGTCGGTAGAATTGAAGAAAATCAACTCTACCGCTCGAATAATAACAGTTTATACAATAATGTGCAAAGTAGAGTAATTATTTAACGATTTTAAGTTAAAATTAATTCGGAAACATTGACATATCGGAGGTATTTATGAAAATAGCAATTTCCGCTGAATCAACGATCGATTTAACGCAGGATCTAATCGAAAAATACAATATAAACATAGTACCCTTTCACATTGTTCTCGGGGATAAAGAGTACGAAGACGATAAAGTAACGACAGACGAAATTATCGAGTTTGTCGATAAAAACAAAATTTTACCCAAAACATCTGCGGTAAACGAAGTTCAATTTGAAACCGCTTTCTCGAAACTCCTTAAAACGTACGACGCAGTTATTCATTTTTCTTTATCGTCAAACATAAGCAGCGCGTACGATAACGCATACAGAGTTGCTGAAAAGTACAAACAAGTTTATGTAATCGACACGAAATCTTTATCGACGGGAATTGCGCTTCTTGCGATTTTTGCGGCAAAACTTGCGGAAAACGGTGAAAAACCCGAAAACATAGTTAAAAAGTGTCTTGCGCGCGTCCCGCAGGTTCAAGCAAGTTTTGTATTAAAGCGTCTCGATTATCTCTATAAAGGCGGTCGCTGTAACTCGCTTGCGTACTTCGGCGCAAATCTTTTGAAACTTCGTCCGCAAATACTCGTAAAAGACGGTAAAATGCAATCGGGTAAAAAATATCGCGGCAATTTTGAACGCGTTGTGGATAACTACTGCAAAGATACTCTCGAACAGTTCGACACTCCCGATCTCGAAGAAGCCTTTATCACATACACCACCGCGGACGACGCAACGATACAAATAGCGTACAACGCGCTTAAAGAAAAAGGATTCAAGAATATTCATATAACACGCGCGCACGGAACGATAACGAGCCATTGCGGTGAAAACTGTCTCGGTATTCTCTATATCAACGACGGTGAAAATAATTAAGCAAAATAATGCCGTATAAAAATTACAGCCGACTGTTACTGTCGGCTGTATGTTTTTATAAACTCGATTATTTATTCATATCCGCTTTTCTCAATTCCGCACGTTTAATCTTACCGCTTATCGTCTTCGGTAACTCGTCTACAAACTCGACGATTCTCGGATATTTATACGGTGCCGTATGCTCTTTAACGTAATTTTGAAGCTGCTTTTTAAGCTGTTCGGTCGGAAGCGCGTTTTTTGTCAAAACAACAGTCGCCTTAACTACTTGTCCCCTTATCGGATCGGGGACGCCCGTCACGGCGCATTCGAGAACGGACGGATGCTCCATCAGAATACTTTCGATTTCAAACGGTCCGATACGATACCCCGACGATTTGATAAGATCGTCCACTCTGCCTTCGTACCAAAAGTAACCTTCTTCGTCTTTCCAAGCGGTATCGCCGGTATGATAATATCCGTCGTGCCAAACTTCTTTGGTTTGTTCGGGTAACTCATAGTATCCTTTGAACAGTCCGCATTGACAATCGTCTTTAATTATAACTTCTCCGACTTCGCCCGTTGCAACGTCGTTCCCGTTATAATCTACAAGTCGTACATGATACATAGGAGACGGCTTGCCCATCGAACCGGGTCTCGGCTCCATACCGAGTAAATTTCCGATCGTCATAGTCGTTTCGGTCTGTCCGAAACCTTCCATAAGGCTTATGCCCGTCGCTTGCTTAAACTGCTTGAAAACTTCGGGATTCAAAGCTTCACCTGCAATGGTCGCGTATTTGAGCGACGACAAGTTGTATTTCGACAAATCTTCCTTGATAAAAAACCTGTAAATCGTAGGCGGCGCGCAAAATGTAGTTATTCTGTACTTCTCCATAATCGTAAGCATATCGTTCGGATTAAACTTATCAAAGTCGTACGTAAGAACAGTTGCGCCCATAATCCATTGCCCGTACAGTTTTCCCCATACGGCTTTACCCCAGCCTGTATCCGACACTGTAAAATGCAATCCGTCGGCTCCCGTATCAACGTTGTGCCACCACTTAGCCGTAATGAAATGTCCGAGCGGATAAGTATAACTGTGCGCCGCAATCTTCGGATTGCCCGTCGTACCCGACGTAAAGTACATAAGCATCGTATCGTCTTTGGAGTTTCTGACTTCGGGAACAAACGTATCTTCGCAATCATACGCGTCGTCGAAGAAATGCCAGCCGTCGCGTTTTTTATGCGTAATAATCTTTACATTTAAGTTATGCGAATTTTTTTCCGCTTTCTCGATTTCTCCCGCGAGTTCCCCATCCGACGTGCAAACGACTGCGGAAACGTGCGCCGCATTAAATCTGTACGTCAAATCGTGTTCAACGAGTAAATGAGTTGCGGGAATTACGACCGCGCCTATTTTATGAAGCGCAACTATCGAAAACCAAAATTCAAAATGCCTTTTAAGAATAAGCATTACTTTGTCCCCGCGCTTGATACCGCAACGTGTGAAATAGTTGGCAACCTTATTGCTGTATACGGAAATATCTTTGAACGTAAATCTCTTTTCAACACCATCAACGTTACACCAAATCATTGCAAGCTTATCGGGCATATCCTCGGCGTGTTTATCAACTATATCTAATCCGAAATTGAAATCTTTGAAATCTTCGGGAATATTAAATTTAATAGCGGAAAGTTTTCCATCCGCATCGATGGTTTCTTTAACATATTTTTCATACAACATAATTATGACCTCCTATTGATTATTTTTAAGCGATTCCATCAATTCGACTATTCTGTCCAAATCGTCTCTTGTAAAATAATCAATACATATTCGACCTTTATTATCGTTGCCCAAAATTTTCACTTTGGTTGCAAACACGCGTTGCATATCTATAACGAGTTCTTTAAGCTCAATACTTACGGGTTGCTTTATCCCGCCCTTTACGCTTTCGGGGGTTAACAAGTTTTTGACTTTGGTTTCAAGCTGTCTTACACTCATTTTATTGTCGCACGCGGAAATCGCAAGCTTTAACTGCAAAGTTTGGTCTTCAACGACGACGAGCGTCCTTGCGTGACCTGCCGAAAGTCTTCCGTCTTTAACGAGATCGATAACGGGCGCGGACAAGTTCAAAAGTCTCAAAGTATTGGCAACTTGCGATCTGCTCTTTCCGAGACGCTCCGCCACTTCTTCCTGCTTTAAGTCGTACGCTTCCATAAGTTCTTTAATTGCGGACGCGGCTTCAATCGGATTCAAGTCTTCACGTTGAAGATTCTCGATAAGAGATATTTCCATTATCTCGCGGTCGCTGTAATTCCTTACGACAGCGGGAACGCTTGCAAGTCCCGCTTCTTTCGCGGCTCTGCATCTGCGTTCACCTGCTATAATCAAATATCTCGAACCGTTTTTGTTCAAAACAACGGGTTGAATCACTCCGTGCTGTCTTATCGAATCGGCAAGTTCTCTTAAAGCATCCGGCTCGAAAACCTTACGCGGTTGGTTGGGGTTTGCGTCTATAAGACTTAAACTGATTTCACTTAAATCTTCTTGCGGAACGGACGCTATGGTTTGATCGTCCAAATCCGATAATAACGCTGCGAGTCCTTTGCCTAAACCTGTTTGTTTCATAATTAAATCCTTCTCGTAAACGTAGCTTCTTGAAACGCCGATGTTACGGTATTTCCGATACACGTATCCGAATTATTTTGAGTTGTTTTTTATTTTGTACCGTCTTTATTCTTTTTCTCAGACGGGATTATAATTGTATTTCCGTTGTTCATATCCAATATGGCTTCTTCGCTTGTTCCACAGTTAATTATTTCTTTTTGAACTTCTCCCGGCTCAAACTCCGACTTTATGTCGGTATCATACCTTTCTTCTTCCTTTGTTTCGAAAGTTACGTTTTGAAATCCATCGTTAATCTTTGCTTTATGAGCCCCGACGACATCTCTCGCTTCCGCTTCAAGTTCGCTCAAATCATCTTCCGTATCGCCTTCACGCTTTAAGAATTCAAGCGTCAATGCCGCATATGCTTTAGAACCTTTGCACTGTTTCTTATAAAGCGCTACCGGTAAGCCGTAGCTCGGGGCTTCTGCAAGCGCAATGTTACGCGGTATCGTCGTTTTATAAAGTCTGTCGCCGAAATAATTTGCTACTTCCTGCGCGACTTGAACCGCAAGTTTCGATTTGCCGCTGAACATCGTAAGTATTACTCCGTCAATAGTAAGCTTGGGATTGAGATGCAACCTTATCAAACGTATTGTGTTGAGAAGTTGTGATAAACCTTCAAGAGCGAAAAATTCACACTGTATCGGTATTATTACGCTGTCTGCCGCCGTCAAAGCGTTAACGGTCAACAATCCGACCGACGGCGGACAGTCTATAAGTATATAATCGTAACTGCGTCTTACTTTATTGAATTGCGTTCTCAGAATCTGTTCTCTACCCGTCTTCTTTTGCGCAAGTTCGACTTCGGCTCCGCCCAAATCCACGTTCGACGGTATAACGTATAATCTTTCGATCATAGTCTTCTGAATAAGTCCATCGGACTTAATATCCGCGCCCTTACAAAGAAGATCGTATACGGAAAGCGTCTTCTTATCGGCGCCTATGCCTGTACTCGAATTGCCTTGCGGATCCATATCAATCAACAAAACTTTCTTTTTGGCAATAGCCAAAAACGCAGCAAGGTTCATACACGTAGTCGTTTTACCGACTCCGCCTTTCTGATTGACAAATGCAATGATTTTGCACATAATCCACCTCGCTACACACCTTTTAACTTATTCCTTAGTTATACCATTTATTTTTATATTTGTCTACAAATTTAGACAACATTATCTTTCGTTTTAATTTCCGAGCGGTCTGTGCTTGGGTTTTCCCGCGCCGCGCGGATAACCGTCGGGCGTGCGTTTTATTTTGGAAATAACTACGAGCGCACGCACTATATCGGAATCGGGAAGCGTAAAAACGTTCGTTTTCGTTATCGCCCCACCTAAAATATTTATCGCTCTTCTCGCTTCGTCCGTTTCAATCTGAGCGTTAACCGACTTGTAAGCGATAAATTTTCCACCCATTTTCACAAACGGCAATGCATATTCGACGAGCGTAACCATAGGCGCAACGGCACGCGCCGTCACAATGTCAAAACTCTCTTTGTCCTTAAAGTCTTCGATACGAATATTCAAAACGTCCGCATTTAAGTTAAGCTCTTTTACCACGGTTTCGAGAAATTCCGTTTTTTTACCCGTCGCCTCGACCATAGTCACCTTGGAGTCGGGTTTCATTATTGCAATCGGTATAGCGGGAAGTCCCGCTCCGCTACCTATATCGAGAATATTACTGCCATCGGGTATGTATTTAAGTCCCGTAACGCTGTCGTAAAAATGTTTGAGCGCAACGTCGTACTCATCGGTAATACGCGTTAAATTAAACTTTTTGTTCCACTCGTCAAGCAATTCGTAGTATCTCGAAAACTTCGCTTCCGACTCGTCCGTAAGTTTATATCCGCCTTTTTTGAAAAGTTTAACAAGTTCCATTATTACTCCTTGACAAATAAATCATCAATACCGTAATATCGGCGGGCGACACGCCCGAGATACGTCCGGCCTGTCCCAAACTCACGGGTCTTATTTTTTGTAGTTTTTCACGCGCTTCAAGTCTCAACCCATTTAACTTCGTATAGTCGATATTATCGGGAATAAGTTTCTCTTCCATCTTACGCGCTTTCTTAATCTCTTGAAGTTCTTTACCGATGTAGCCTTCGTACTTTAAGTTGCTTACTGCGTATCTTACGTTGTTATATTCAAATTCGTCGAATATCCTATAATACCGTATAAATTTTTCGAGTTCGACAGGCGGGCGACGCAACAGTTCCCGTACCTTAATCGAGTACTTCGGCACCGTTTCTTCGCAATCTTCACAAAGTTTAATCATATTGTCGTCAACTTTGAGAAGCGTTTCGAAAACTTCGTTTTCTATTTTCTCTATCTCACGTTTTCGAACAAGATATTTGTTATATCTTTCGTCGTCCACAAGTCCTATCGCTCTGCCCTTTTCGGTAAGTCTCAAACTTGCGTTGTCCTGTCTTAAAACGACTCTGTGTTCAACGCGCGAAGTCATCATTCGGTAAGGCTCTTCCGTGCCTTTGGTAACCAAATCGTCTATAAGTACGCCGATGTACGCCTCGTCCCTCCCAAGAACGAAAGGCTCTTCACCTTTAACAAACCGCGCGGCGTTAACACCCGCAATAAGCCCCTGCGCCGCCGCCTCTTCATATCCGCTGCTACCGTTAATCTGTCCTGCGGTGTACAGTCCTTTATACGCTTTGACTGCAAGCGTAGGCAACAGTTCGAACGGGTCTATGCAATCGTACTCTATCGCATACGCATAGCGCATTATACGCGCGTTTTCAAGCCCCGCTATCGTATGCACCATCTCTTCCTGTAATTCCGCGGGCAACGACGTAGATAAGCCCTGAACGTAAATTTCGTCCGTGTCCGCGCCTTCCGGCTCTAAAAATATCTGATGTCGCTTCTTATCGCTGAAACGCTTTACTTTAACTTCGATGGACGGACAGTATCTCGGTCCCATACCCGATATATGCCCGTTGTAAAGCGGTGCTTTGTCGATATTGTCGAGTATAATTTTATGCGTATTTTCGTTGGTATATGTAAGATAACACGGCGTTTGTTCACTCAAATCAAGTTCACTCAACGCGGAAAATGTATAAATATCGTCTTCACCGTTTTGAATTTCCGTCTTTGAAAAGTCGATACTGCGTCTGTCTATTCTCGGCGGAGTACCCGTCTTGAAACGTCTTATCGAAAGTCCGAGACGAACAAGTGCGCCCGTCAATTTGTCGGCGGAGAAAAATCCCGACGGTCCGCTTTTCTTCTCATACTCGCCGATAATAATCTTAGAATCAAGATATACGCCCGTCGCAAGCACAACCGATTTTGCGAATATCTTTTCGTTAAGCGCGGTTACAACTCCCGTCACCTTACCGCCGTCCGTCATTAAGTCGATAACTTCGTCTTGAAGAAGAGTTAAATTGTCGGTATGCTCGACAACGGATTTCATAACGGTATGGCAAAACTCTTTTGCATTTTTATTTGCAAAAGAGTTTTGTCGGCTACTATCCCCATCTCGCCGCCCAATGCGTCTATCTCTCTGACCAAATGTCCTTTACCCGTTCCGCCGACGGACGGGTTGCACGCCATAAACGCTATCGAATCGAGATTCAACGTAAGTAAAAGCGTCGAACATTTAAGGCGCGCCGACGCAAGTGCCGCTTCGACCCCCGCGTGTCCCGCTCCTACGACTATTACATCGTACTCTTTACGCATATCAGTATTCGAGTATCGCTTTGATACGTCTTACGCCGCTGCTCGAACTTTGCTCTTTGATAATCTTGAAGCGTCCGAGTTCACCCGTATGCGCTGCGTGCGGACCGCCGCAAATTTCCTTTGAGAAAGTACCCATCGTATAGACTTTGACTTGCTCGCCGTATTTGTTTTCGAACAATCCGATTGCTCCGTCCGCCTTTGCGTCCGCATAAGACTTTTCTTCGCAAATAATCGGTGCGTCCGCTTTTATATATTCGTTAACGATATTTTCTACTTCAATCAATTCTTCACGCGTCATCGGTCGTCCGAAGTTAAAGTCGAATCTCAATCTTTCCGCCGTGATGTTACTGCCCTTTTGCCCTACTTCAACGCCTAAAACTTTACGAAGCGCGGCGTGTAAAAGGTGAGTTGCGGTATGCAATCGCGCAGTCTCGACCGAGTGATCCGCAAGTCCGCCTTTGAATTTCTGTTCGGCTCCCGCGTGGGAAATCTGCTGATGTTCTTCAAAAGCTTTGTCGAAACCTTCCTTATCCACGTCCATACCTTTCTCTTTCGCAAGTTCTTCTGTTATCTCTATCGGGAAACCGAACGTGTCGTATAACTTGAACGCAAGTTTGCCGCTTATTTTCTTTTGCCCCGCTTTTTCGAGAAAGAATACGACCTTTTCAAACTCTTTTATACCCTGTTCGAGAGTCTTTGCGAATTTTTCTTCTTCGGCGGTCAGTTCCTTGATTATCTTATCTTTGTTTCTGTCGAGTTCGCCGTAAACGTGTTTATATTGCTCGATATACACTTCGGCAAGCGCGCTGAGCGCGCCCTTATCGAGATTGAGTTTACGTCCGAATCTGACAGCGCGTCTTATAAGTCTTCTCAATACATAACCTTGATCCGTATTGGACGGCGTTACGCCGTTATCGTCGCCCAAAATAAACACAGCCGTTCTCGTGTGGTCGGATATGATGCGCATAGCTTTGGTTATTTCGTCCGACGCGCCGTATTTTAAGCCGCTTAACTTTTCAAGTAAATCGAGCGCGCCTTTGAATACGTCCGTTTCGTATACCGACTTCTTGCCTTGAAGTACGCATATAGTACGTTCAAGCCCCATACCCGTATCGACGTTCTTTTGTGCGAGCGGTTCATACTTACCGTCGGCGTTTTTGTTATATTGCATAAAAACGTCGTTCCATATTTCAAGATACTTTCCGCAATCGCATGCCGGTGAACAAGAATCGCAACACTTCGGTTTTCCCGTATCTATAAACATTTCGGTATCGGGTCCGCAAGGTCCCGTAATTCCTGCGGGTCCCCACCAATTGTTTTTCTTCGGAAGGAAAAATATACGTTCTTTCGCAATTCCGCATTTTTCCCAGAGTTTCGCGCTCTCAACGTCACGCGGACAATCTTCATCGCCCTCGAATACGGATACCGCAAGTCTGTCGGGAGATATACCGAGTTCTTTCGTCAGAAACTCGTAACTCCACGGAATCATCTCGTTCTTAAAATAGTCGCCAAGCGACCAGTTGCCGAGCATCTCGAAGAAAGTCAAGTGCGACGCGTCGCCCACTTCGTCGATATCACCCGTTCTTACGCATTTCTGAACGTCCGTAAGTCTGTTACCGACAGGATGCTTTGCGCCGAGTAGATACGGTACGAGCGGATGCATACCCGCCGTCGTAAACAATACCGTCGGATCGTTTTCGGGTATCAGCGACGCCGAAGCAATTACGCTGTGTCCTTTGGACTTGAAAAATTCAAGATACTTTTGTCTCAATTCGTCTGCTTTCATATATATTCCTTATTGTTCGGGCTTAACGCCTATTATTCCGTTTGATTTCTTTTCGCGGCTACCGCAAGCGACGCCGCGCCCACTATGCCTGCATCGTTTCCAAGCGACGCCACGTCTATCTTTACACTCGGCGCATTACTCCCTGCATAAGAATACTTTGCAACATACTCTCTGAGCGGCTTCAATAACTTTTCACCGCGCGCCGATACTCCGCCGCCGATAAGTATTATTTCGGGTCTGAAAACGTTAACCAAATTAACGAGCCCTATACCCACGTATTCGTAATATTTATCGACGACTTCGTTTGCCACCTTATCGCCTTTGTCCGCACAGTCAAAGACGTCCTTTGCGAAAATTGCGTCTTCGTTGTATTCCGAAAGCAAGGTATTATGATTTTTTTGCAACGCTTCCTTTGCCTGTCTTATAAGCGCGGTCGCCGACGCATACGTCTCGTAACATCCGCGACGTCCGCAAGCGCATTGTTCGCCGTCAATACCGATTACGGTATGTCCGATTTCGGCTCCCGCACCGCCGACGCCTTCAAACAGTTTACCGTCCGTTATTATTCCGCCGCCCACGCCCGTGCCGAGCGTTACGAAAATACTGTTTTTGTAATTCTTGGACGCGCCGAACATATATTCTCCGAGAGCGGCGCAGTTTGCGTCGTTCGAGTTATATACGGGCAAACCCGTTTTACTTTCGATAACGGTACGCACATCTACGTTTTTCCACTTCAAATTAGGTGCGAATACGACTTTTGCACTGCCACCGTCCACAAGTCCCGGAGAGCCTATGCCTATCCCGGCGACGTCTTTTACTTTAAGTCCCGCCTTTTTCGTTAAAAACAAAGCAAAATCAGCCATATCGTTTAACACTTTATCAGCACCGTTTTCTTTATCGGTACGGATACTGTCTTTGATAATAATCACGCCGTCGTCGTCTATAATTCCGCCTTTAATAGCCGTTCCGCCGAGATCAAGTCCTATATAGTACATCGATACCTCGAATTATAATTTATTATAATATGATAATTTAGTTGAAAAAGATTGTCAACCGAAAGCGTGTCGAAGACGCTACTTCAATCTCAAATAAAAAATGTTGTCAACATAATTATTATGTGTTACATAAATTTAATAACTTCTTAATAATCTCATTGCCGTTATTCTCTTTATTTTAATTATATAAAATATTAATTCCGCTATAAACATCAAAACAGTGAAAATACAAGACAAAAGAAAAATAAATTCCAAAATTTTTATATTCAGAGTGATATAAATATGGTATACTCTAAAAATATTTTTTACACATAAAAAAACTATTACAGAAACAAAACCGGAAAGAATTATTGCAAATATACAACAAATTAAAAAACATATACCATATTCCGATACAATATCTTTTAGTGTAGCACCAAATGACATTTTAAGTGCAACCAAATTCTTTTGTCTATTAAAAAATTTAATATTCGCAAAAATCAAAATGAAAATAAAAATAACGATAAGTGGAAAACTTATTGACATAAAAACACAATTCGAAAAATCCACTACATTATTTTCATAAGAATATTGCTTTAATGATGAAACACCATAAAATTTATTCCCTGCATCTATTAAATAATCGGATATTACACTTGTATCTTCAAATGTACTTAAAAATAAAAATTTGTAGTTATGTAATGCGGTAGTTGAAATTTCCATAAAACTATCAGACTTTATCCCTATTATTATATTCTTAAATAAGCCGTTTACATAATTATTGCTATTATTTGTTATGCCGCATATTATAAATTCTTTACCGTCAAAAAAATCATTAATTTGATTTTCAAATACTATGCTTTTCCCCAATACATCAGATAACGTTTCTGTATTACTTATAACACTATTAATAAAACTCAGAGGCACTGTAATTTCATTATCTCTTTGGGGCAAATGTCCGTTTAATATAATTTCATTATTTAAATTTTCATCTAAAAAATCCAAAATATTATTTGGTATATGGAAATCCTTTAATGCTACCACATTTATATTTTGTACCGTATTAACATGTTTTTCATTATCAATAGTAAATTCCGGATTTATCGATAAATATAATTGCTCTGTTATTTCATAATCAATATGCAAATCATTTAATTTATTCTCCATTGCATTTATATCCATTTCAGAAGTGATTTTAAAATAGTTATCCATATTTAATTTGACTTTATTTTTATTTAAAGTTTCCTTAAACGAAAATATCAAAGTGAAAAAAAGCGTTACACTTGATATGATGATTGCAAATAAAATAATTAGTTTTATATAATATCTGATATATGTCTTGAAATGATATAGCATTTTAACTCTTCCTTTTATATGTTCTTTCTTAAAACACTGTAAATATTCTTTTTACTATGTTTCAACACTTTGTAAAATACATATAAAAACGTACAGATTAAAATCAAACTCAACATAATCGGTGGCAACCATGCATTTCGCAAGAGTAATTTACATCCGAATATACTGAAAAATTTATTTGATAAACTATCAAAAAATAATAAAGATAATAAATAGCCCAACAATAATGGTATAATAAAAAAAACAGAAAAAATATTTGAATAAATCAGAATTAAATTTTTTTGAGACATACCCAGCGCCTCATTTATAAAAATATAATTCTTTCGTTTATCAATAAAATAATCCATCATTTCTTTTATTATTTTAAAGTTAAATAACACTAAAACAATAAAAAGTGCAATTAGCGTCCATTCAAATCCCAAAATTGTTTGATATGTTTTCTCAAACGCATCATTAGATTTATAGTTAATACCATAAGTATTTTTACAATAATCATTGACATCTTCATATAAATCAAAATTATTGAAAATTATCTTAAAATAACAATTTTCATCTAAATCTATATTACAATTTTCCACATTTACAATAAAAGAATAATTATAAATATCTACCGGAAACATACCGGCAACAATATAATCAGTTTCTCCATTGAAAGTGTATAACTTTACAATGCTACCAATATTTATATTAAACCTTTCCGCAAAAGTATTACATATAATAATACTATTATTTTGTAAATTATCAATTTGAAAATTCTTTTCTGCAAATTTTTTAAAACCTGAGTTGTAATAAAATGACGTTCCGCAATAAGCATTTTCACGCGCTGAAACATTTTCGAAATTTTCAAAATCAAAATAAGGATATTCGTTTTCTTCAAAAACAGTCGTCAAAAAAATATTTTCAATTTGAAAAATCATATCTTTATTATCGTAATATTCACAATTTTTGATTTTTTTTGTCTCCGATATTGTAATTTCTGCCGAAGTGGATAATGTCCCATAATTTTGATATAAACTTGTTTTTACAGAAAAAACCAATAGTAAAGTTTCACACATTACAATGTAAATCAAAATGAAAACCATTAAACTGAAACTTAAATATTTAAAGCAATTTTTTAATTCCCATTTTATTAATTTAAACATTTTTTACTTATTAAAAATATCAGAGATGATTTGACCATCTTTAAGCGTTACAATCCTTTCAGCCATTTGAAACTCCAACGGATTATGCGATACTAAAATAACAGTGTTACCTTGTTGATGAAAATTTTTTAACAATTCCATAATAGTTTTTCCGTTTTTTGTGTCCAAGTTGCCACATGGCTCATCTGCAAAAACAATATTTGGATTTTGTATAAAGGCTCGCGCTATACAACATCTTTGCATTTCCCCACCGGAAAGAGTTTTTGCTTTGCAACATAATTTATTAAATAATCCAACATGTCGCGCTATTTTTTCAACTTTCTCACCTACTTTATCTTTTTTCTCCTTAGATATTAGAAGCGGTAATGCAATATTTTGAAAGACCGTATAATTCGGCTCTAAAAAAAATTGCTGAAATATAAAACCTATTTCATGCTGTCTAAACTTTGCCCGCTCTTTATTTGTAAAATCAGATAAGTCTTTGCCGTTTATAATAACTTTTCCGGTTGTCGGTATATCTAATCCGCTCATTATACTCAATAATGTACTTTTCCCACTGCCGCTTTCTCCTGTTATAGACAAAAATTGCCTTTCCGGCACGACAATGTCAATACCGGAAAGTGCAACATTTGTAAAGAATTTTTTTGTAATATTCTCAAGCTCTATCATTTATTTCAGATAATCATAGCCTGCATAACTTAAATAATTCACACTATCATATTCGTCATATACAATGTATGAAAAACCGCAACCGTAACCGGCTATATTGACACTTCCACTCGTAAGATAAGTACCCGCACCGTGACGAACCGCATAAATTACACGTTCAATTCCATCAGTACACCGTACTCTTGCATACCATAAATCACCTGCTTTTTGTGCCAGAGTAATTTCTTGACTCTCAAAACGATATGTATTTCCTTCCGCATATATACTCCCATTCACATTTGCCTTTAAAGAATCATTCGCATTTGTAACATAAATTGTTTCTCTGCGTTCATCCTCATGCCCTGCAACATCAATTACATAAGAACCGTCTGAATCCGGATCACTACATGAAACTAATCCTAATGTAACTACACATAATAATGTAATACATACAAATAAGTTAACCATTTTCATTACTTTATTGCGCTTCATAATATAAGCTCTCATTAATAATTATTTATAATATTCGTATTTGAAGCACGAAAACCAATTTACGGCGCCGTAGTTCTCGCCCACTTCTCCTACTAAATTATATTCACTGATTGTTTCGGTTTTTAACGTTTTACCTATAATTGCTCTTCTACCAAACAATCTTACTGTCGATGTGTCTTCATCCTTTTTTATCGATAAATCCGTTACCCATATATTTCCACCTATTTGTTCAAAAGTATAAACTTTTCTCTCTATTTCAAAAATATTGTTTTCATCATCTAATATTTCACCATATATTTCAGCAACAAATTCGTTTTTATTTGATTTTTGTACTTCCATATAAACAGTTTTTTGCAAATCACCATTTATATCGTTCAATATATAATCATATTTTTGAATTTTTACATCTCCGCAACCTAAAAGAGAAATAAACGAAATAAATAACAAAATTGCAACAAAAAACTTATAATTTTTTTTCATTTTTTTAATCTAATACCTCAATCACGCAATACATTTCAAACGTATCATACTTTTACGATTGCACACTGCGAAGCGCACATTTAATCGTATCATGTATCTCCTATATAAATTTTTAGAAAGCAAGTTTTCCTTAACTTTCTGATTAAGTATATCATACCCCCCCCCCCCCGTCTGTCAAGCGTTTTTTATTACTTTTTTCAAAAATTTTTTTATGGGGTACTCGGGGCATTATCTATCGTTACTTTTATTACTGTTAAATTTTACCATATTTCTTATTATATTTCAATCGTTTTTGATATATAATCTGAATACATCGTATCGTTTCATAAATATTTATAACAACACATCGAATTGTTACGAAATTCTTTTCTATATCAAGCCGTTGTAAATTGAAATCGTCTATTGTTTATTACGTCTTTAATCTTACTTTTTCCTGAATATCGTTGCGTCTATTTCCCGTACTCTATCAAAATCACTATACCTTAAATATATTCTCTTTCCGTTAGGTTTACCAAATTTTGCACTTATCACATAAAAATATATTGACTGATTTATATACGGAATATTTTCCGTTTCCAACGCGGCAATCAGCATATTGCTTTCAAATATATTATACTCCCCGAAAAAGCACATATCTTCACCGTCGATTATACGCGTGCGTTTATTGCAATTCGGACAAATATCATTTTCAACGGCAAGATTACAATGTTCACAAAATTTCATATGTTTTTTCGCTTTTTTCTCTTAATTTTTATTTATAAAATTTACCATAATTTGCGCTATTTCGCAAATATTTTTCATAATGCATTATGACTTTTTCAATTCAAAACCGCTTTATTCGAGCCGTTAATGTTCTCGACCGACGTATGTATTTTATTACGTTTCAATGCGTATTCGGCTCTATCGTAACACTCGTCGAGAGATTTGAAAGGCGAAAACTTTTTCATTAATTCCAAAAGTTCCGCGTCGCTTAACTCGTAAAGTTTTGTTTTTCCGTCGTATACGTCGAAATCGACTTTTCGCCTTATCGAACAATGTTTGAAAAGTTTTATAAGCGGCGCGCTTGTCTTTACTTTAACGCGTTTCGTTTTTTTATTCGCGCGGTCTTTGATATTCGTATGTATGCGGCGTAATCGCGTATAAATCTCCTTCTTTTCCGCGCCAATCGCGCCGATTAACAAAAACACTCCGACAAGTCCGACGGTTAAATTAAACTTGAAGAATATGCTGACGATAAACAGCACGATAAATATTATTCCGGCAACAACGCCCGCGCGTTTGAGTATTTTAAGCACGCCTATTCGTCTTGTAGATAAACTCAAAATTATTCTTGCGCCGTCCAAAGGATAGAACGGTAAAAGGTTAAACGCGCAAAGAATAAAATTGAATACCGCAAACGTATAAAGAAAATCGTTGAAATACGGAAATACGGCGCGTAAGACAAGACATAACGCGCCCATCAGCATATTTGAGAAAGGTCCCGAAAACGCTATGAAAAACTCGTCGTTTTCAGCCATATCGTCGAGATCGATTTTGCCCCCGAATGCCGATAACACCATACTCTTTACGGGATACCCCATACTCTTCGCCATACATATATGCCCCGCTTCGTGAACCGATAGCGCAACCAAACTGTAAAGAAGCGCCTGCCATTTGGCAAAAACGGCGAGCGTTATACACAACGCGAAAAAAAGCGGCGTTATCGTAAATTTGGACGACTTGAACATCAGAGCGTTTGACGTCCCATCGAAAATACTTCGCTCACCGCTTCCGCTGCCGCTTCGGGTTCTCCGAACGCTTTGATTCCGATAAGCACAAGACTTAACACAAGACACACAAATACCTGTACGAGCAGAAAATCCAAAACGTTTATTTTCTTTCTCACCTTGCGCACTACGTCGTTCGATTGACAGCTTTCGCATTTTGAAATAGGGATAGTTTTTTTCATACGCACCTCCATAAGATACGCTATGCGAACCGTTCCCCCATTATGCTAAAAAATCATCGGTACGTTTTTGAGTCTTGTAGCCTTTGCGCTGACGGTGATTATATATTTTCCGTCGCGCGATAACTCGATGGAAAAGTCCATACCTTTTTCACTCATATCGAAATAATCGTTAAGCGCGGTGTAAAGGTCGCGCTTAACGAGTTCGCAGAAGTTACTCGGTGCCTGAATTTTGTCGTACATCAGCACGCTTTGAAGTCGTTTTAACGCCTCTTTTCTCCGTCTCATACCATCCTCTTTCTGAGTTTGATTCTTTTGAAGAAACTCTTGTATTTTTCAAGACAATCGTACATTTTCGTACTTCCCGTCAAAATGTTTTCGGCAAGAATTTCAAACGCGCGTTTAGTCTCTTTCGATTCGGCGGTTTTCCCAACGCAAGAACACAAATTCAAGTCGTCGTCTTCGGGAATTACGCCCGTCGGAATAATTTTCAACAGTCGTGTGATGTCGTCCACACTCATCGATTCATTAAGCATAATCAGATCGGCGCGCACCCTGTTGACTATTACGCCCATCTTATTGAGTTTATAGGTATTGAGTATAGACAGCACTTTATCCGCGTCACGAATCGACGATATGCTCGGATTGACTACAACGTACGCTTCGCTCGCGCCCGATACGGCTCTGTGAAAGCCGTTGTCTATGCCTGCGGGACAGTCGATAAGCACATAGTCGAACAATACGTCTAAATTAGCGACAATAAGACGCATCTCAGCCGCCGTTATATGCCCCGCGCCGAAGTGCGCCGACGCAAGAATCGATAAGTTGTCGCACGAATCGCTTTTTATCAGTGCCTGCTTCAATCTGCAACGCCCTTCGAGTACGTCAAGTATATCGTATACGACTTTACTTTCAACGCCCATAATAACGTCTAAGTTATTAAGTCCTATATCCGCGTCCAAAAGCACGACGTTCTGTCCGAGCCGCGCAAGATGCATACCGAGATTGGCAACTACGGTCGTCTTGCCGACACCGCCTTTGCCGGATACGAAAACGAGTTTTTTAGCCATTTTTGCCTCCGTAACAAAATTATAGCCGTAACCTTATATACAAAGCGATGAGTTTTTGAAATAAATTGTCGAGTTTTGCATTAAACGATTGAAATATCGAAAGGCAAATGATACAATACTTGTATGAGAATAGATAAATTTTTGAAAGTGAGCAGATTAATCAAAAGACGTACCGTCGCAAACGACGCGTGCGACGCAGGCAGAATTTCAGTCAACGGCAAAACGGTTAAACCGTCGCACGATGTTAAAGTCGGTGATATTATAACCGTCGGTTTCGGCACGAAAAAGGTAAGCGCGAAAATTCTGAGCCTTCAACCTGTGGCAAATAAAGCGGATTGCGCCGAAATGTTCGAGATAATCGACAATAATTAATTTTGTGAATATTTAATAAAATAAAATATCATTTTTCAATCAAAGCAACCGCATAGACGCTTATTCCTTCTTCACGTCCGACAAGTCCGATACCTTCCGTAGTGGTCGCGCTTATTCCGATATCGTCCGCGCTCATATCGAGTACTTGTGCAATATTCTCTTTCATTTGAGGAATATACGGACTCAATTTAGGTTTTTGATCCAGAATACTTGCGGAGATATTAACGACTTTATAATTCTTTTCGTCAAGCATTGCTTTGACGCGTTTCAATAATTCGACGCTCGAAATATCTTTATATACGTTATCCGTATCCGGAAAATAATATCCTATGTCGCGAAGTCCGGCACTTGATAAAAGCGCGTCCATTACAGCATGAATCAAAACGTCCGCGTCGCTGTGCCCGAGTAAACCTTTGTTATGCGGAATTTCGACGCCACCCAAAATGAGTTTTCTGTTTTCGACAAGTCTATGTGTATCGAAACCGTTACCGACGCGACGATTCGGAATTAAATCTTCTTTGACCGTTAATTTGATATTGGTTCGCTCGCCGTCAACGCAATATACCTTTTCGCCGAAAGTTTCATAAACCGCGCAGTCGTCCGTTCCGCCTTCGGAGGCATTATACGCTTTAATCAATTTTGCGGCGTCAAAACCTTGCGGCGTTTGCGCAAACTTTAATTTATTTCTGTCAAGCGTTCGCTTTACTTCATTGTTTTCGACTTGTTTTACTGTGTCGATTAGATCGATTACGGGTATGCAAGCGCCGTACTCAACCGTCTTAACGATAACGCGCTCGATTAGTTCTTTCGATACGAACGGTCGCGCCGCATCGTGTATCAAAACGTATGGGCAGGACACGCTCTTTAACGCATTTAAGACGGACAGCGCACGGGTTGCGCCGCCTTCAACGTACTTTACGTCATAGCCATTGAGTATGCTCTGAATACGTTCTTTATCCGCTTTGTTATACGCAACGATTATTTCACCTATACAGTCAACGTCGATAAATTTATCGACGGTTTTTTTGATAACGGACGTCCCGTCGATGTCAATGAAAATCTTGTTTTCATTACTGCCCATACGTGTACCGCTGCCTGCCGCGGCAATAATAACGCTGAACATTTTAATATCTGTACGGCGCGCTGTGTTCTGTAACAAACGCCATACCGCCGTTTTCGCCTATCGTAAGTTTTACGTCGCCGTGCCTATCTGCGAACATCAGCGCTTTGACGCCCGTCTTATACAATCTGCTGAGTACTTCGGGCCTCGGATGTCCGTATGTGTTGCCTGTCGATATATCGTCGTCAGTCTGTTCCGAGCTCTTGCCGTTGTCGGGATCGCCGTTCGTAAACACCGCGTATTCGGGCTTGACGGCGTACAAAAAATCAAGTCCCGAAGAACCTTCCGAACCGTGATGCCCGACTTTCAAAACGTCTACGTCAACGTCAAATTCGGGATGTTCCGCTATATATGCGAGAAAATTGTTTTCCGCCGACAAAAGCGAATCTTGCTTATAACTCGCGTCACCCGTCAAACAAACTTTACGCCCCGAATAACTCAATATCGCTATCGGCGACATATTGTTTTTATCAAGCGCACTGCTGTTTTGACATATCTGCGCGTAATAGTCTTCACTCGGGCATATTACCGTCATATCGTAGCCCGCATCCGCGTTGGCTATATTAAAAGTTCCTATATTATAAACTATTTCGGCTGAATTTCCGCTTGAAGCTACTTCCGTCACGGCTTTTTGATAAAAAGTTTTGAACACAACGGTATTCAGCGTTCCGAGTTGCGCTTTTTGTTCCGCCGTACTCAACGTCTCGTCCGCAGGAACAAGTTTCGGCATATATATTTTATTGACTGTATACGCGTCGAGAACATTATCCATACCGCCTATATGGTCGCTGTCGCAGTGCGTAACCATTATTCTGTCTATAATCTTTTCTCCATCACTTAACTCACCGTTACCGTCTTTATCGAGCACGTCGTTTAAGTACGTCAAAAGCATATCGGTTTTTGCTTTTGGGTTATCGCCCGCGTCTATAAGCATATTGCTGCCGTCGGGAAATTCGATAAATATCGCGTCGCCCTGCACTACGTTAATAAAGTGGACTTTAAGCAACGCGCCCGAAGGTTCTTCAAGCCCGTCAAACGCATCCGTCTCATATACGGTCGTTTGCACGGTAACGGTCGCTGTCG
Source organism: uncultured Eubacteriales bacterium (assembly GCA_900315995.1). GTDB lineage: Bacteria > Bacillota > Clostridia > Christensenellales > RUG350 > RUG350. The sequence goes on along the minus strand of ONBF01000032.1, from coordinate 568 downwards.
TTTGCACCGTGACGGTCGTTTCTGCGGTAACGGTTACTTCAACCGTCTTCGTGAACGCGTCGCACGAGCAAAGCAGACACATAAACGCCGAAATCAGCACTATTGTTATACTAATCGTTTTTAACTTCTTCATCTTTCTTCTCCATTACGAGTTTGGTGATTATCGCAACGTCGAGCTTATCGAGCATCTCGGCGCACTCTTTGTATTCGTCAAGCGTACGACCGTACGGATCGGATACGTCTTCGCCTATAAGGTCGCGCGCGGATAAAACATTATATTCGCTACCGAGTGCTTTCTTTTGCGCTTCCGTCATAGTGATTATATAATCCGCATTGCGCACCAAGTCGTACGTTATTTGCTTAGATTTGTGATTGGTTACCGACACATTGCGTGATTTCAGCGCAAGCGTCGCAAGTTCGTTCATAGGTTGAGCCTCGTACACTTGAAGTCCTGCGGAATCAACGGTTACGTTTTTCATTTTGTAACGTTTTAGTTTCTCTTTCATTATCATCTCCGCCATAGGAGATCTGCAAGTGTTACCCGTGCATACGAATAATATTTCCATCA
>ONBF01000020.1 GCA_900315995.1 uncultured Eubacteriales bacterium | reverse complement strand
CATTTCGATAGCCAACGCTATTGAAAAAAGTTTTTTATAATCTCCCCCTACCGCTTCGGCGGACGCAAAAGCGAGCATCGGTCTTAATCTTTTACCGCCTTTTACAATGCCGTATGCAACGGACTCGAAAAGCACGTCTTCGTTGCCGTTCGAAAGGTTATTGAAATAATTTTCGAGATAAATTTCAAACTCGTTTAAGTGATTGTATAGTTTCACTTTAAGTCCTCCGGAACGTCGGACTCGATTATTTTATCCGCTTCTTTCTTGATTACGGCGATTTTACCTTTTGCTTCGTTTAATTCATCGACGCAAGATTTAGCGAGTTCTATACTTTTTTTATACAATTCAAGACTCGTATCAAGACTCGTATCCGCATTGTCGAGTTGCTCTGCAATCTTTTGAAGTTCGGATAATTTTTCTTCAAGTTTCATATTATAACTCCTTTTTAAGCTCTACGTTTTTAATTGTCGCAGTCGCTTTTCCTTCACACGAAAAAATCGAAATCAAATCGTTTGCTTTGATGTTTTTCAAAGACGCAAGCGGCGTGTTGTTTCGCTCTATTTTATACAATCCTTTTTTAATCATATTCATAGGATTATTTGCGTTGATAAGGTCGATAGTCTTATCGAAAACGTGAGAAAATATAAGTATTTTATTGTTAAGTGCGTAATTGCAAACGTTGACAATGTTTTTTACTTTTGACAAGTCCGCGTCGATTTTGTTGTAACTTTTCAACAAAATCGAATTAATCAAATGATTGAGATTTTGACTTTTCGCATTTATTTCACGTTGAAAATGCGCGGAAATTTTATTAACGAAACGATTAATTGTATCAATCGTTTCATAATAATCATAAGCGACCGCCTCGCCTGCCGCCGTAGGCGTCGGAGCTCTTAAATCAGCGGCAAAATCACACAGCGAAAAATCGGTTTCGTGACCTATCGCCGAAATGATGGGTGTTTTCATAGAGGCGACTTTTCGTACAACTCTCTCGTCAAAGAAAGGCAGCAAATCTTCAAGCGAGCCGCCGCCGCGTGCAAGTATAACGGCGTCAGCGTTTAATTCGTCGGCAAAATCAAGACCGTTAATGATGTCCGTATATGCGGTTTCTCCCTGAACTCTTGCATCTATAACGCTTATGTCGATAACAGGATTTTTACGACGAACAGTGGTAACTATATCACGAATTACCGCACCGGAAACACTTGTAACAACCACGATTTTTTTCGCGTATTTCGGGATAGTTTTTTTACGGTTTTCGTCGAATAAACCTTCGGCTTGAAGTTTCTTTTTAAGCTCGTCGAATTTTTGAAGCAGTACCCCCGAGCCCGCAAGCTCTGTTTTTCTTGCGATAAACGTCATTTTACCCGATTTCGCATAATAACTCAATCCGCCCGTAACAAGTACCCGATCTCCCTTTTTCGGAAGATTTTGCGGATTCACGCCGAACTGCGTACAAGCAATCTGTGCGTCTTTATCGGCAAGTGTTATAAAAGCGTTATTGTTGACTACGGAAATAGAGAAAACTTCACCCGAAACGGTGATATATTGAAGATACTCTTCTGCGGATATTATCTGTCTTATAAAATTATTGAGTTGGCTTACGGTAATTACGCCCGTCACTTTATCTCGACTCCGCGGATTTAAGGGTGTTAAACAAAAGCATTGTAATTGTCATCGGTCCTACGCCTCCGGGAACGGGCGTTATCAACGACGCTTTTTTACTTACTTCGTCAAAGCAAACGTCTCCGACCGTTTTTCCGTCGAGTTTATTGATACCGACGTCGATTACAACCGCGCCTTCTTTAACCATATCCGCGGTAACAAAATGCGCTTTACCTATTGCGGCTATTAAAATATCCGCATTACTCGTAATATTTTTAAGATCTCGGGTTTTACTGTGGCAAATCGTAACGGTTGCGTTTTTTTCAAGAAGCATCAGAGCCATCGGTTTTCCGACTGTATTGCTTCGCCCTATCACAACGGCGTTTTTACCGGCTATATCGACGTTACTGTATTCAAGCAGTTTGATTACCCCGTAAGGCGTACACGACTTAAAACCGTCGTTTCCGAGAGCAAGCTGACCGATATTATATGCGGAAAATCCGTCTACGTCTTTTGAAACGTCGATTCTTGCAAGAAGTGCTTTTTCGTTGAATTTTCGTGGAAGCGGTACTTGTACCAAAATACCGTGAACGCTGTCGTCACAGTTAAGTGAATCGATAAGTTTCTCTACCTGCTTTTCTTCGACGTCCGCGTCGAAGTGATAACTCAGTGATTTTATTCCCGTATCTTCGCAAGCTTTTATTTTATTGCGAACATAAATTGCGCTTGCTGGGTCGTCGCCGATCATAATAACCGCAAGACAAGGCGATATTTTTCTTTTTTTCAAAGCGGAGACTTTCTCTTTCAACTCTTCTCTTATCCGTAAAGAAATCGCTTTACCGTCAATTATTCCCATTTTGCACCTCTTTAACTACGGAAGTAAGTATTCCGTGAACGAATTTATGACTTTTTTCATCCGAATACGCTTTTACAAGTTCAATAGCTTCGTTTATCGTAACCGCATAAGGAATATCCCTCATATTTTTTATTTCGAAAATCGAATTTAACAATACAGCGTAATCGGGTTTATAAATTCTATCCAATTTATATCCTACCGCATATTTTTCGATAGTTTTGTTTAATTCGCGGAAATCATCGACGACGCCATTAAAAACGGCGTCGATATATTTTTTATCTTCGTCTGTTAATTGTACGTTTTCAAAAAACTTTTCTTTTGTATATTCGTTAACCGACCCGCTGAATAAAAATTCGAAAGTTAATTTGAACGCCGTATCTCTTGCAACTTTTCTGCTCATTTTTAACCCAAAAGACTTATGCCGCGGCACAAGTCTTTCCTTTTTATGATGTAAATACCACTCCGACTACGTTAACGTTAACCGTGCTTACGTTGAATTTCGTTGCTTTTCCTATTTCTTCTTGCAACTTCTTTTGCAGATTATAGGCAACTTCGGGGACGCGGTATCCGTAATATACGTTTATCGAAATATCGATTGTTACCGATTGGTCGTTGATATATATCTGTATTCCCGAATTTTTCCCCGGTTTATTTTTGAACAGCGAGCGGTTACGCCCCGCAATCGATGCTACACCGTCCATCTGTTCCACAATAACGTTAGCGAGCGAAATAATTATATTTTCATATTGATTGTTGGTAGTATTTTTAGAAGCCATACACACCTCCAAAAATATTATAACACTTTATTATTACGTTTGCAATCAGTTATAACTCATAATATTTACATTTGCGGGTGAATATGCCGTTTCTTCCGTTACGATGCTTAGTATTTGAGCTATTTCGTCGCTTTTCAACTCCGCGTCGTTGACGATTACATTGACTTTACTGCTGGAAATCGTAACGATTGCGTCATCAAACCCCTTAGCTTTAATGAGTGATTCGAGAACAAGTTCGGTTTCCATTGTTTTACAGACTTCGAGTCTCATTTCCTCGGCGGCGGTTTTCGCGGCTTCGGTCGAGTTCTCACTTGCGATTATTGCGTCGAGATACAAAATCTCTTGATTTCTCGTCCCGTCTCTGTCCGTCTTATAAGTGCTGAAAAAACTTGCCGCGGTCTTTGACGAATCGTCCACAACCGTATTGATGTTTTTGTCCGTCATAACGAAATTCAGGACGCCGCTTACAATCAATAACAATACCATCACCGACAATAAAACAATCTTTTTCTTTTTTGACATATTTACCTCCTGTTATGCCTTGTTTTTTGTAAAAATTTCCACTTTGTCAGCGTCTACGGCAAGTGCCGTACACACTGCGTTTACCAAGTTAAGCCTGACTTTTATATCATCCGCGCCTTCGGCAATCACTATAACGCCTTTAACGTCAGGTAAAATTTCTTTTACGATTAACGGCGTTGTCGTGCCCGATTGATTGATAAGCACCGGCGATACCGTCTCGTTTTTACTCTCCGCCGACCTATCGCTCGAATTTGTTTTATCGCTCGAAACTGTCGTTGTGTTTGCGGTAATTATTTCACTGCTGCTATTGTACGTAATCATTACGTCTACTTTACCCGCGCCGTTGATTTCCGATAATACCGCTTTCAATTTTTCTTCATATACGTCCGTATTGTTTTGCGAAACGGTTTTTTCTTCCGTATTTGTTTTCGTGTTTTTTTCTGTGCCCGATAAGTATATTCCGATAACGGCTACAATTAAACATATTGCGATAATGACTTCAATATGTTTAATATTTTTGATTTTTTCCATAATCCCTGCAATTTTCGGTTTTTCGCTGTTTTTTTGAGTTTTTTTTACTATTTCCATATCACGTTTACCTGTTTTGCTTCGATATTGAATTTCGTTACGAAATACATTTTCACATTGTCTGTAAATAATATATGTCCGTCGTTTTCACTTATAACCTGTTTGTCCGCTTTTACGTTTATTTCAAGAATTTTTTTATTTTCGCAAACCATATCCACGTCCGTATCGATACCCGTTAAACGTTTTATATCCCGCTCGGCTTCCCTTACTTGATTATCGACGTATAATTCGTTAACAAACCGTACGTATTCTTCGTCGTATGAATATTCGACGTCAGTTTTATATTCGGGAGCCGTTACGGTTTCGCTTTTGTTTAAGAGTTTCGGCACGGGGGCTATTATCGTAAACGTTACGAATAACGCGAAAATGCCTTTAACGAATTTATACATTTCTCCGTCGGGCATTATTATTTCGATAATAACGCCTATGACGCTTATTCCCACTATTGTCAAAAGATAGGACGCAAACGTCATACAATCCCCGCGTTTCCCGCCGATATGGCGAACAAAATCATTATGAAGAATATAAAACCCGCTCCGAGAATCACTGCGACGAGAAGTTTAAGACTTCCGCTTAAAGACGAAAGCATTTCGCATTGTCTTTGATCTCCTATCGGAGAAATAATTCCCGATGTTAAATCGAGCGCAAGTGAAAAAAGCAGTATTTTAAGTGCGGGAAGTAAAATTAATGAGAATAACATAATAAGCACTATAAAGCCGACCGAATTTTTTATCATTATACTTCCCGCCAGCACATAGTCCATACCGCTTGATAAATATCCGCCTATAACGGGTACATATCCCGATAATGCGAATTTTATAGCTTTTATCGATATGTTATCCATATTTATTCCCACTATTCCGCAGCCCGTAAGCACTATTGTATACAGTCCGAACATTATTCCGAGCAGCCAGCTTGCTGTTGAAGAAACGGATTTTTTCAATCTGTTCAAATTTACCGATGCGGACAAATTCCCCACTACGCTAAGAATAATTACGGCAAGAATCAACGGAAACACCACGAAGGTTATGGCGTTCATAATAACGTTTGAAAACGTACCTGAAAGAAAAGTTATCGTATTCATTGCGTTTCCCGAGCCCGAAATTTCCATAAATGTTAACATTAAAGGAAATGTAATATCCGATAATTCGGTTAATCCCGATATTATGTTTTTCGCCTCATAAAAATAGTCTTTTATGAATACGAGTACTATTGTTAAAACGGACGCAAAGCATACGAAATCAATGACATCGGAAGTCGAACCTTTCAAGAAACCGCTTTTGCTGTTTTTCAGTATCCCCCCAATGAATGCAATAACGATTACGCTCAATAATGCGGGCAGAAAACCGATAAAGTCTTTTATTAAAGCGTCAAACAGAGAAGATATTCCCGAACTTGATAAAACGTTTGTCGAACCGTTTAATATTTTTTCAACCGCAATTTTAATGCTTCCGTCGTATACGCCGTATTTATCCGCAAATTTTTCGAAATCACCGAGATCCAATTTATCGAGCTGTTCATACACGCTGTCCTCGATACTTTGCGGAGTTTCGCTGTCCGCATACGCCGACGACGTCGTACAAGCCCCGCATATCGTTACGGTAAATATTGCCAGAACAATTATTTTTATTAATATATTATTTCGCATATAACGTTGATAACCGAGTTAAAGATAGGCAGCGAAAGTGCAAATATCGTTACTTTACCCGCAAATTTTATTTTCGCCGAAATGCTTTTACAATCAAAATCATCACAGATACTCGACGAGTACTCGACAATGTAACCGATTCCGACAATCTTTATTATTCCTGAATACAACCCTTGTTCGATATGAGTTTTTTCGATAATGCTTTCAATGTTTTCAAGAGTATCTCCGAATATGCTCATAACCGACAGAATTATTACGATACCGGTCGCAATCGAAACGACGATTGCGACTTCACTTTTCGACGTTTTCAACATCGTTACCGTAATTGCGCCTATTATACCTATTCCAATTACTCTCAGAATTTCCATCAGTACAACTTAAAAACCGTTCTTAAATCTACGAACAAGTCGCTTATCATATCGACAAGCATAAACACGACGATTATTATAGCCGCAATACTTACCGCCGTTGCGATTTCTTCTTTACCGCTCTTTTTCAATAATGAATTTACAATAGCGGCGATTATTCCGATTGCCGCTATTTTGAAAATCACTTCTATTTCCATTTTCACCTCAAACAATCAATATCGACACGAGAAGACCGCCCATTATGCACAATTTGAATATCAACTCCCCTTTTTGTTTCACTTCAAAGTTTGTCAACGTTTGTATCTCAGCCGTTTCAGCAACAAATTCGTCGGACAATCGAATTTCGTTCTCGAAATCGTTTTTTCCGAGTTTCTCGAAATAATTTATGAGTAAATCTTTTTCGGATTTTATGTATTTTGAATCGAAAACCGTCGATAATTCGCATTTTTTGTTCTTATAATCATTGAGATTATTGCAGATTTTCGATAACTCTTCGGAGTTTGGGTGAAACGAAGCTATTACTTCGGGGATTAAATCGTGAGTGCTTTTGATACGCTGATTGATAAACTTAGCAAAGTTTGATAAATCACAAAACAACGCGTTTCTTTTTTTGTAATACAACTTAAAATAAATACCGATGTATGAACTTATAAGCATAATACATCCGGCAAAAACAATGCTATTCATGTTCATAACTCCGTACCGCGCTTATATTCCCGACGGGATTTTTCGACAAGAATACATATAAATCAAAAAAACTCAATTTAGGATACAAGAGTTTATCGAACTGTTTTTCATCCGAATGAATCGAAGTTATTATCTTAACGCCGCTTTTGATTGCCACGGCTAAACGTTTTATATCTTCGTCCGAATATATTTCATCGGTAATTATGCAGTCGGGCGCGGTGTTTCTTATTACGGTTTCATATCCCGACTCTCTCGGATGATAAAGCATAACCAACGAGTTTCCGACGTCGAGTTTCGCACGCCCGTTGACCGTTGCCGAAATTTCGTTTTTTTCGTCTATTATCAGCACGTTGAATTTATCGGAAAGCAGCCGCGCTATATCTCTCAAAACAGTAGTTTTACCGCATCCGGGCGGTGAAATAATCAAAGAGTTTTTAATTTCGTCATTTGAACGTATTTTTGAAATGATATACTCGGCGCACCCGATAATTTCGTGCGGAATACGAATCACCAGTCCGCTTATGTTTTTTATTGTTTTAACCGAATTGTTTTCGATAACGGCTTCTCCCACCAGTCCGATTCTTATGCCGTCGCAACAAGCGATATATCCTTTTTGAATTTGGTGATTATATGCGTATATCGACTCGCAAGTCGCTCTCTCGATACAATGTTTTATTTCGTTTTCGTCCGCTTTAACGTTCAATACCTTCTTTCCGAAGCGTCCGTACAGTTGAATATACTTATCGTTTTGTAAACGAATCTCATACAATTCGCTCAGATTGCAATTCTTGCTGATTGCGTCAAAATATTCAGTCGGTAATATTTCGTTTAACATAGTCCTTAACTTAAACTTATGCTTGTCCGATTACCCATATGCAAAAAAAGCACCGTATTAATTACGGTGCCGTTAAAATCATAAAACTTAACGATAATTAAATTATATTCTCGACATATATTCGCCCGTACGGGTGTCTACTCTTATCGTGTCACCTTCGTTAACGAAGAGCGGCACTTGAATAACGTATCCCGTTTCGAGCGTTGCGGGCTTGCTGCCGCCCTGAGCCGTATCACCTTTCGCACCGGGTTCGCAATGCGTTATTTGAAGTTCGACAAAATTCGGAGGTACAACGGCAAACGGTGCGCCGTTATAGAAAGAAATCGTCACGTCCATATTCTCTTTAACGTAGTTAAGAGCGTCTTCGACTTGCGAATGATTAAGGGGAATCTGTTCAAAAGTCTCTTGATCCATAAAGTAATAAAGTTCTCCGTCGTTATAAAGATATTGCATCGGTTTATGTTCGATGTGCGCAAGCTCATATTTTTCCGACGGATTAAAAGTACGTTCGATTACGCCGCCCGTAATTACGTTCTTAACCTTAGCGCGAACGAACGCCGCACCTTTGCCGGGTTTAACGTGTTGGAAATCAACGATAACCATTACTTGCGAATCGAGTTCAAACGTTACGCCCTTTCTGAAATCTCCTGCCATAATCTGTGCCATAGATAGCCTCCGTAAATTATAAAATTATCAATTCTTTTGTAGAAGACGTCAAAGGTGTGACTTTATCGTCTTCGACAATAATTACATCTTCGATACGAACCCCGCCGATACCGTTCAAATATATTCCGGGTTCGCAACTTACCGTCATATTGTTTTTAAGCATTTCGTCACTGTTTTTGGATACGACGGGTGCCTCGTGTATTTCGAGACCTACGCCGTGACCGAGAGCGTGAGTAAACTCGTCTCCGTATCCGTTGGCTTTGATAAACTCTCTTGCGAACGAATCGGCTTCTCTCGTATACATACCTGCTTTAATAGCGTTAATGGCGTGTCTTTGTGCGCCCAACACTATATTATAGATTCTCTTTAACTCCGGTTTGATTTGAAAAAACGCCAATGTTCTCGAAAAATCCGAACAATATCCGTTTTTTACGCAACCGAAATCGAGTAAAATCATATCACCTTTTTCGAGTTTATTCGGAGTGGGACGCGCGTGCGGCTTAGAACTGTTTACTCCGAAAGCGCAAATGGTATCGAACGAAGTCCCGTCCGCTCCCGCCAGCCTTAATTGATATTCTATCTCGATTGCAAGATCTATTTCCGTCATATTGTACCTGATTTTCTTGACAATAATCGAGAAAACGTTATCGCATATTTCGGCGGACGCTTTCATAGCGCTCAGTTCGTCTTTCGATTTAATTGCTCTCATCGACGCAATTATCGGACTTATATCATAAAATTTAAGCTGCGTTCCGAAATTCGCTCTTATTACTTGCGCCTCTCTTGCGGTAAGATAAGATTCTTCTATTCCGAGCGACGTTATTCCCGCTTTTTTGACAGCCGAAGCAATTAACGAATAGCACGACATCGAATCGACTATTTCCACTTCGATATTTTCGGGAATATTGACGTATGCGTCAACCGCATATCTGCTGTCGGTAAAAAATTTCACCGTTGATTCGGTAATCAGCAGATAGCCGAACGAACTCTTGAAACCGGTAAAATAAAAGCGGTTGACTTCGGAATTAATCAAAACTCCGCTGTCTTTGCTTATATATTCGGTTAATTGTTTAAGCCTACTCGAAAAAACCATATTAAAATAGTAACATAGTTTTTTCTTATTGTAAAGTATCGTTCATATATTGTTTATATATACTTTTCATTTTTTGCGCGTCGATACTCTGCGTGCCTGCCGATTCGCAAACGATATAAGGATTCAGTTTATATTCGACGAGAAGCTCGGCAAGCGGTTCGAACCGCGGACCGTATACGTTATCTTCAAACGTTAAATGCCTACGCTCCCCCGCCTGAGTATATTCGATTTTCGAGAAATGAACGTGCATTTCATCGACTTTGTAAAAGTCGAGATTAACAAGCAGTTTATCCAAAATTTTACGATAATCGTCTTTTGTATCGAGCGCGCCGCAATTTCTTGCGTTGATATGCCCGAAGTCGATTGCAGGCACGAAAAACGGCGCGATTTTTGCAAATTTTATTATATCGTCCACGTCTCCTATTTGCGAACGCTTCCCCATCGTTTCGGGACAGATATAACAATCGTCAAAACCGTTTTCGATAATAATTTCCGCTAATTTTTCGAGGCGTGAATACGCAAGATCGACGGCTTTTGTATATTCCGCTTTTCCGATCGTTCCCGTATGGAACACACAGCGTTTACCGCCGAGTTGTTTAAGCGCTTCGAGCGATTTCGTAACGTACATAAAAGAATTATTCGCTTTTATCTCTTCTTCGGACGCAAAATTTATGTAATACGGTGCGTGAACGCTTATTTCGATTTCGTTTAATTCGGCTTGTTCTCTTATTGCATTTGCCGTTTCTTCTTTAAGCGATACTCCTTGACCGAAGGAATATTCAAAAAGGTCGAGCCCCATACTTTTAAGATATGCGGGGGCTTCGATTGTTCTCTTATATCCTTTATTGTAGAAGTCTTCGCTGTTGCCTGCCGGTCCGAACTTAATCATTAAAGTACTCCTTTGTTTTGATTACATCTTCCGCAATTTGTTTTTTTAACGCTTCGCTGTTTTCAAAAACCTTAATTTCTCTTAAATATTTGAGAAATTTAACTTCCATATCGGAATTATAGCAGTTTTTGTCGAAATCGAATATGTACGTTTCGATTTTCAATTTATTTTCATTAAAAGTCGGCTGCGCACCCACGTTCGTTATACTTCGATAAGTTTTATCGTCAATTACGGTTTCGGTTGCGTAAACTCCGAATTTCGGCATATACAGTTTTTTCGGAATTTTAATATTTGCAGTCGGAAATCCCAGCCTTTCTCCGACATTTCTTCCGTGTGACACTTTACCCGTTACGGAATACGGTCTGCCGAGCATTTTATTTGCCGTTTCCACGTTTCCGTCGCTTAAATATTTTTCGATTGCGGTAGTGCCTATTTTTACGTTATCGATGCACATTTTGTCAATCATTATGCATTTGATTCCGTACTCGGACGATAATTCCGATAATTTTCGGAAGTTTCCCCGTTTATCTTTTCCGAACGTATAATCATATCCCGCCACGAACGCAATGATATTATGTTTTTCGATTAACGTTTTGAAGAAATCTTCTGCTGACATATTCGCGAATCTTTTATTGAACTTATACAAAATAAAATTCTCAATTCCGATTTCTTTTATTATTCTCTTTCTGTAATTGAAAGGAAAAAGCGGTTTTTTATCGACGTTAAACACTTTATACGGGTTATTTGAAAAAGTACAAACCGTCGGCGTCCCGTTTAACTCCCGAGCCGTTTCTATTGTTTTCGATATTATTTCGCGGTGCGCCATATGCACGCTGTCGAAATACCCCATTGCCACCACGAGTTTTTCGGTATTTGCTTTTTTCATCGTCATAATAATCTTACTGTAAGTTTTATTGTTCCGCTTTGTACGCGGGCAAGAGCAAGAGCATTTCCGTTTTCTTTAATAAGATATTCACCGTCTTCCATATCGACATCAAGCATTGACCCGTTTTTCAGTCTTTCCAAATCTTTTCTGCCGAAATCAGCGGTGTTCATATCGCAAAGAATTTTATCAATGCTTATAATCGAAGCGTTTATATCGTCGGAAATTTCTTCAATCGTTTCGGAGTCGTTAATATCGAAGAGTCCGCTTTTTTTACGTATCAATGCCGCCATATATCCGACCGTATTCAACTCGTCGGCAATATCTCTTACGAGCGAGCGGATATAAACGCCCGAACCGCATTTAATATCGAAAGTGAACGTATTGTCGCTGTTTCGGTTCAAAACTTCAATGTTATCGACCGAAACTCTCCGAGCTTTCAATTCACAGCTTTTACCGCTTCTCGCTATATCGTACGCACGTCTGCCGTTAACCGAAACGGCGGAATACTGAGGCGGAATTTGATAAATCTCACCGATAAACTTCGGTAAAATACCGTTTATTTCGTCTTTTGAAACAATCTTATCGTTCATATTAACGATTTTTCCGCAAGAATCGAGTGTATCCGTCTCGATTCCGAATTTGAAAACCGCAATATATTCTTTTTTCTTTTTAAGGAAATAATCAAACAATCGGGTGGCTTTACCTATTCCGACGGGAAGCACGCCACACGCTAACGGATCCAAGGTTCCCATATGACCCACGGCGGTTTTTATTCCGATATCACTAAGCAAACGTTTAACTTTAACGACGGCTTCGCTTGACGAAAGACCGACGGGTTTCAATAGATTGACGAATCCGTTCATAGAATATCTCTCGCGGCTTTGACGACGCGCTCAACAACCTCTTCAAACGGTCCGTAAACCTTGCAACCGCTGGCGTTCTTGTGTCCGCCGCCGCCGAACACTCCGGCGCACTCGCTTACGTCCAATTCTTCAATCGATCTGAAACTGATCTTAAAACAATCTTTACCGGCTTCGGTAACGGCAATCGAAATTTTAACTTCGTCTATATTCTGAACAATATTGATACATCCTTCCGTATCCGAAATATCCGTATTCGTCTCTTCGAAATCTTTTTCAAAGAAACAGACAAGCGCAATGGCGTTGTCGTTGTAAAAACGTGCGCGCGATACTGCTCTCATATGCAGTTTGAAACGCTTCATAGATTTACTTCTGAACACTTTATTATACAAATAATTTGCGTTAATTCCGTATTCATAAAGTCTTGCGGCAATCAAATGCGTATTTGAAGAAACTTCGGGATAGCAAAAACCGCCGCTGTCCGTAACTATACCGATATAGACGCATTCGCAAATTCTTTTATCAATCAAATCACGGTTGTAATACTCCAAAAATTCAAACATCAATTCGGCGGTAGACGCATAGTTTGCCCTGAGTACAACGTGCTTTGCAAACCTTGTATTCGTTTTATGGTGATCAAAGCAAACGGTATTTTTTGTTTTACGATAAATATCGTAATATTTTCCGAGTCTTTCAACGTCGCTGCAATCAATTGAAACTATTAAATCGTACTTTGGCTTATCCGCGTCCGAAAGTCCGCATTTCGGCATAATAAAATCGAATTTCGACGGAATAACGTCATCACACAAAAGCTCGACTTTTTTATTCTCTTTTATCAACGTATAATATAAAGAAAGTGCCGAACCGATAGTATCTCCGTCCGGCTTGGTGTGCATTATTATCGCTAAGTTCTCAGCGTTTGCAATTAATTCTTTTGCTTTTTCCACTATTTCAACTCTTTCAATATTTTATCTATTTTAATTCCGTATTCGATGGAATCGTCGAGTATGAAAATAAGTTCGGGTACGCATCTTACGGACAGTTTTCCCGCAAGCTCCGAACGAATATAGCCGTTCGCGCTTTTGATACCCTCAAAAGCTTCTTTTCGATATTCGCCGAAAATACTTACATAAACTTTACAGTATTTGAGATCGTCGGTTGTATCAACTCTCAAAATACTTACAAGGTTTCCTTTCACTCTCGGATCTTTCAGCCCGAATTCGATTATTTCCGAAAGACGTTTTTTAATTTCCGCGTTTACCTTATCTGTTCTTTTCATCTTTCTCTTCCGATAACACGAACGCTTCTATAATATCGCCGACTTTCAAATCGGAATATCCCGAAATACCGATACCGCACTCATATCCTGCGGCAACCTCTTTAACGTCGTCTTTCAATCTTCTTAACGAACCTACCGCGCCTTCGTAAATAACGATATTATCACGAATTAATCTCAATTTCGCATTACGGGTGATTTTTCCTTCAAGCACATACGAACCGCCTATCGTACCCGCGCTGCTTAACTTGAACACTTGTCTTATTTCGGCTTTTCCGAGAACGTCTTCTCTGAACTTCGGAGCGAGCATACCGTTAATTGCCGCGCTAATATCGTCGATTGCGTCGTATATGATTCTATACGTTCTGCACTCTATCTTTTTTGCCTCCGCAAGAGCTTTTGCTTTGGTGTCGGGGCGAATATTGAACGCTATAATAATTGCGGAAGTCGTATCGGCAAGCATTACGTCCGATTCATTGACTGCGCCTACCGCGCCGTGTACAACGTTGATTTTCACTTCGTCGTTTGCAAGTTTCAAAATAGATTGTTTCAGCGCTTCGACCGAACCTTGAACGTCTGCTTTTATAATAACGTTAAGTGTTTTTTTCGTATTGTCCCCGACGTCTTTCATAAGGTCTTCGAGCGTTCTGCTTGCGGTGGTCTTAGACGATTCTTCACGCTCTTTGACTTTTCGTTCTTCCGCGACTTGCCTTGAAAGTTTTTCGTCGTTTACAACGACTATTTTATCTCCCGCAACGGGTACGTCCGAGAAGCCCAAAACAATAACGGGCATTGACGGACCGGCTTGATTGACGTTTCTTCCTTTATCGTCGAGCATTGCTCTTACTTTACCCGTAACCGTACCGGCAACCAGATAATCGGATACTTTAAGCGTTCCGTTTTGAACGAGAACAGTTGCCATCGAGCCTTTATTCTTATCGAGTTTAGCCTCTATTATAACGCCGCGAGCCGATCTGTCGGGGTTGGCTTTAAGGTTTTGCATTTCCGCAACAAGCAACACGTTTTCAAGCAGTTTATCGACGTTTGTTCCTTTCTTGGCGGAAATCTGAACCATAACGGTATCACCGCCCCACTCTTCCGGAATAAGTTCGTATTCGGTGAGTTGTTGCATTATTTTATCGGGGTTCGCCCCGTCTTTATCCATTTTGTTTATTGCGATGATTATAGGCACTTTTGCGGCTTTGGCGTGATTGATAGCTTCGATTGTCTGCGGCATAATTCCGTCGTCGGCAGCAACTACGATAATAACTATATCGGTTACTTGCGCGCCACGCGAACGCATTTCGGTGAACGCCTCGTGACCGGGCGTATCTATAAAAGTAATCGTTTGACCTTTAACAGTAACGGTATACGCGCCGATATGCTGCGTAATTCCGCCGGCTTCGCCTCCCGCGACGTCCGACTTTCTTATATAGTCGAGAAGCGTAGTTTTACCGTGGTCAACGTGTCCCATAATAGTTACAACAGGCGGACGAGTAACTTTTGCGTTCTCGTCTTCTTGGTCTTCGTCATATACTTGAAGTAATTCTTCTTTTGTCTTTTCTACGTTATGTTCAAGGGTTATACCGTATTCCGCGGCAACCATTTCGGCGGTATCGAAGTCGATACTGCCGTTGATATTCACCATTATTCCGAGGTCGAATACTTTCTTAATTATTTCCGAAGCGGTTTTTCCGATTTTTTCACTTAACACTTTAATCGGAACGTTATCCGTCGTGATAACCGCATGGTCTATAACGACAGGCGTCGGAGTAAAACTTTCCTCGGCATCTTTGGATCTTCTTACCTTAAAGCGTCTTGAAATATCCGCGTCTTCGTCCAATGATATATTATCGTCGACTATAATTCCCATCCGCATCAACGTGCGTTTACTCTTAGCGGAGCGTTCGTCGACTTTTTGAGTATCCTTTTTCTTTTTTGTCTGCGGTGCGTTTTTAGCGGCGGCAGGCGCATTGTTTATGTTTAACGTCGGCGTTTTTTGAAGGTTCGGTTTATTATTGTTCCTTGCGCCGTTTCCGAACGTGTTTTGCGTCTTGTTTTGCGGTCTCCCGTTTCTGTCGCGCTCTTGCGGAATATAGATACGTCTTATCGGAGCGTGAGGCGTATCGGATTTGATAATACCGATTTTTGCGTTTTGCGTTAATTGGATACGTTGTTCGGAAGATGTTTTCTGCGCGACAACGGACTCGACTTTCGCGTCTGTTTTTTCATCGTCCGCTTTTTCTTTCTTTTTGTCGGTCTTATCTTTTTCGACATTTTCGATAAGTTTGTCTTTTTCAACGATCTTTTCTTTGGGCTCCGACTTTTTGGTTTTGACTGCGGGCGCGCTTATTTCGGGTTGACGCTCTTGTTCTTCTTTACGCTTTTTATCGAGTAATTCGGAAATTTGAACTTCGATTTCTCTCAAATTCTTATCGAGTTCGACGCGAAGATTTTTTGCGTCCGAATAAAGAGAAGACAACTTAGTCTCCTTATATTCTTTTAATTTTTTGATAGATTCTGTTTGAGTTTTCTTTTCCTTAACGGGTTCCATACTACCTCCGAATTATTCAAAACATTTTCGTATTGCGGACGCAAGCTCGAAAGATGTGATTCCCACGACTTTACATCCGGTTTTATTGACGGTATTATCAAACTCGGTTTCATTAAGCTTAATAATCGGACATTTTTTAAGTTCGCCGAGTTTTTCTATTTTTTTCAAAGCGTTTTCGGACAGAGCAGCGGACGCGATTATCAAATGTATTTTTTTCGAATAGCCGAGTAAACTGTCCGTACCGAAAACCGTCTTATTGGCTTTAATGGCGAAACCTACGTAACTAAACGCTTTGTTTATTTGCATAATCGGCTAATTTTTCGTAGATTTCATCACTTATTTCGGTTTTGAACACATAGTTAAGCGTTTTCTTTTTAATACACTTTCCGATACACTCCGGATTTGAGCAAACATACGCCCCCCGTCCTTCCGTGTGTTTATCGTTACCGAAAACTATTTTGTTATCCGACGTTCTGACAATACGTATCAAATTTTCTTTCGGCGTCATTTTTCTGCAAACGACGCACATACGCATAGGAACGTTTTTTGTCTTAGGCATTATTTTCTCCGAGATCGGCTTCGGGCGTTCCCTCTATACTCGAAAAAGGTTTAACGTCGATTTTCCAGCCCGTCAATCTGTGAGCAAGTCTTACGTTTTGTCCGTCTTTGCCGATAGCGAGCGACAGTTTATCGTCGGGAACGATTGCTTTTGCCGCTTTGCTTTCGTCATTGACTTGAACCATCAAAACTTTTGCGGGGCTCAAAGCTCTTGCGATATATTCGAGAGGATCCGCGCACCACTCGATTATATCTATTTTTTCTCCGTTTAATTCGGAAACTATCGAATTAATACGAATTCCGCGTGTTCCGATACAAGCGCCGATCGGGTCGATATTCGGATCTTCCGCGGCAACAGCGAGTTTCGTACGGTATCCCGCCTCTCTTACGATACCTCTTATACTCACAAGACCGCTCTTTATTTCGGGTACTTCAAGCTCGAACATACGTCTTACATAATTGGCTGCGCTTCTCGAAACTACGACTTGCGCGCCTTTCGTTGTATTACGAACTTTCTTGACTATTACTTTAATCACGTCGTTTACGTTATACTTCTCACCGTGAACCTGATCGGACGGCATCATAATACCTTCCATTTGGCTTTGCGTCATTTCCACATAAACCGTACCGGATTCGATACGTCTTATGATAGCGGTCATTATCTCGCCCTCTTTTTCATTCATTTCGTTCATAATAACGTCTCTGCGGGCTTCGGTGATTCTTTGCGTAATAACGCCCTTTGCGGTTTGCGCGGCAATACGGCTGAAATCTTTTGGCGTAACGTCCTCTCTGATGACGTCGCCTACCTTATAATCAAACGGTAATCCGAGATCGTCCATTTCGTCTTTCAATTCTTCGAGCGTAACTTCCTTCTCGTCGTCCGTCGGTCCTTCGACTACCGTTCTGTAAGCGATAACTTGCATCGTGTAGGTGTCGGGATTGAGATTAACGATTATTCCGCGACCGTCTCCGTATTCTTTCTTGTAGGCGGACGCGAGACCCGCTTCGAGCGCGTCTAACAAAACCTGTTTATCAATACGCTTTTCATTAACCAAATCGTCGAGTGCAAGAAAAAATTCTTTATTAACCATTTTAAGTATTCCTCCTAAAACTTTATATACGGTCTCAATACCGATATATCTTTTTTATTGTAAATTTTTTGTTTGCCGCTTGCCGATAACGTCACATCGTTTTGTGAATAATCGACAAGTATTCCGTGAACGTTCTTCTTTCCGATTGTTTTATCGAAAACAATCTCAACGTCTTCGTTCAAATTACGTCTGTAATCATCGTCGGTAACTATTGCTCTGTCAAGCCCCGGTGACGATATACTGAGAGTATATTGCGCCCCCGATGTAAAATCGAATCCGTCCAATAATTCACTTGCCGCATTATGAAACTTTTCGCAGTCGTCGAGATTTACTCCGCCTTTCTTCCAAATATATACGATCAATTCGGATTTTTCATATTTTATTTCGACTGTTTCGTATCCGAGTTCAGCCGCCTTCGGCGACAACAGGTCGTACAATTTTTCGACTGTATTCGACATAAGCATCTCCGTTGATAAAAGTTAAGAGTGGGTTTTCCCACTCTCAAAAATCAATATCAAGCATAGATATAATAACATATAAATAATTTATTTACAACTGTTTTTTAATAAATTCAATTAATTTCAATAAAACTTTTGCCGTCAGCACCACGTCGTTGAACGCTCTGTGCAATCCTTCGCCTTTTAATCCGAAGAACAAGCCGACCTTTTCAAGCGTGAAATTAGTCGGATGAATATATTTTCTTGCGAGTTTTATCGTATCTAACGTTTCATTGTCATAGAAATTATACGAATTGTCTTGCCCCAACCGTTTGAGAAAGCCAAGGTCGAAATCGACGTTATGCCCGACAAGTATCGCCCCTCTCGTGAATTTATAAAAATCTCCGACTATCTCGCTGAATTTCGGTGCGCCCGCAACGTCCGCGTCGCAGATATTCGTAATTTTCGTAATTTCGGGAGAAATACTTCTTTGAGGATTGATAAGCGTTGAAAACTTTTCTGTAAAAACGCCGTCCGTTATTTTAAGCGCGCCGAGTTCAATCGGCGTATCGTTTTGCGTATCGAGTCCCGTTGTTTCGAAATCGAACACAACGAAAGTTTTACCGAGTGCATATTCGGGTATGTCCGTTTTATCGAAAATATTCGATTGATAATAATCTTCAAACGGTTCGGGAAGTATTCTCGTATAATGTTCGGGAACGTCTTTGTAAACGGTTTCGTCAACGGCGGTATTCCAGTCGATTTTACATAACGAAATATCGTTTACCCAAAAAGTAAACAGCTTACTGTTTTCGTCCGCTTTTATACTTCCGCGCATTAAAACTTCGGTACCGTCCACGACGTTGAAGAAATTATCGACTTTATCCTTTTTCGGAAAATACAGACAGCGAATTTTATCGGTGCTGTCGTCGAGAGTGAAGGTGTAAAAAACCCGTTCTTTCGCGCTTGTTCTTCTCTGTTTATCGACTATTTTTCCGCACAAAACGCAGTCGCTTGCGATTCTTTGCGATTTTTTTATAAATTTCGGTTTTTTCTCAATAGGATAACCGACAATCTTAACAACGTCGCTTACGTTTATTTCTTTAATGACGTTAAGCCTTATATCGTTATCCACTCCGAGTTTTTCGCCGCTTGTTTCCACGTCGGCAACTTTATAATCGAGGTCAATATCTTCAAAGAAATTACGATAATAAAATTCTTTTAATTTCGGAGTAACGTCCGTCATCGAAAAGGCGTCGATTATGTATTTCGGAGCGGTAACTGTCAACGTGTATCCGTATCGTCCTTCGGTTGCTTTGATATAACTTCTTTTCAGTTCCGTGCAGAGCATCGGGTTGTTTTCACGCAAATAGTTTATTGTATATTCTTCGATAACGTCACAGTCTGCATATGACTTTTTATAATTGATTTCGGTAGAGTAATCTGATGAAACGCTCTTTACTATATCGCTCATTACGGCAGTTATTTCGTTTTTCTCGTCGGCTGTCAAAGTGTCGTACTTTTCGCTTTGAATCAAAAGCGTAAGTAAAACTTTTTTTTGAGATACTTTTATATTTAACGAATTTATTTTCAAAAAGTCATATTTTTTTGAAGTATTCTCGTTGAAAATTTCCAGAATTTTATCCAACGTATTCCTCCGTGAGTTTCATAAGCGTTTCCGTAATTTTATCGTTATCAACCGTTCCGACTACTTTACCGTTTACGAACAGCGCGGACTTGTCCGCTCCGCCGGCAATTCCGAAATTACACTCACGCGCTTCACCGGGACCGTTTACAACGCATCCCATAACCGCAATTTTCAAATTCTTGTTTATATTTTTCGTACGCTCTTTCAACTCTTCAACGATTGAAGTCATATCAAACGCCGTTCGTCCGCAAGTCGGACACGCGACTATTTCAACGTAATTGTTATCGAGCCCGACCGCACGCAGAATTTTCTTTGCGGCAGATACTTCTTGAACGGGGTCTCCCGTCATAGATACTCTGACAGTGTCCCCTATTCCGTCCGCAAGAAGCGAACCGAGCGCAACCGAACTTTTGACTAACGCGTCCTCTCCGAGTCCCGCTTCCGTAACGCCTATGTGCAGCGGATACTGTAACTTCGAAAGCAATCTGTATACGTCGATGGTACGTTTTACGTCGGATGCTTTTGCGGATATCACTATATTGTCAAATCCGAATTTTTCAAGAAGTCTTACATTTTGAACTGCGCTTTCATATAAAGATTTTGCGGTATTCCCGTATTTTTTAAGTAAATCAGATTGAATCGAACCGCCGTTTACTCCCACTCTTATCGGAATATTATGAAGTTTAGCGGCGTCAACTACGGCTCTCACGTTTTGTTCCGCGCCGATATTTCCGGGATTAATGCGTATTTTATGTATACCGTTTTCGATTGCTTTAAGCGCAAGGCGGCGTCGTTTACGGTAAAACGAACTATATCACACCCCGCTTTTTTCAAAGCGTTTATCTGTGCAATCATTGCGTCTACGTCACCCGTTTTCGTATTCGTCATCGACTGTATAGCCACGGGGTTGCCGTTACCTATTTTTACGTTTTTAATCGTTACTTCTTTTGTCATATCAGAATAATTTTAACATATCCACGAAAATTGCAAAAGCAAAAAGCAGAACCAAGCCTACAAAATGTATAGTAGCTTCCACGTTACGTTTAACGGGTTTGCCCCTTATCCACTCGATAATAACGAAAACGATACGTGAACCGTCCAATGCGGGAATAGGCATCAGATTGAAGAAAGCGAGATTTGCGGAAATCAAACAAACCGCATACATAAGGATACCGAGTCCCAATCCCGCAAATTGCGACAATGTCGAAATCGTTGTGACGGGACCGCCCAAATCGTCGGTTGCGGTTGCCCCCGTAAACAAACCGACGAAAACGCTGAATATTTTACCTACTAATTGAAAATTGACTACGAAGCCTCTTCCCATTGCCTCGAAAAACCCGTATTTTAATGTTTTATACTGAATAGGAATAACGCCTTCGCCGACAGTATAATTAACGTCCTTATCGACGTATGAGCCGTCTTCATTGTATCTTCTTATTCTGAATTCTCTTTCGGTTTGTCCATCTTTTTTAGGCGGTATAGTTTGGATAAACGATAAATTCGTCCCGTCAACCGACAGTATATAATCTCCTGTTTGCATATCGGACGTACCCGAATCGAACGCAACAGTATTTCCGTCCGCGTCTATATATTGATCGATTATTACGGGAACAGTATCCCCGTAAGTCATAAACGTGCAACTTATTATTAAAATTGCGGAGATAAAATTAAAAAACGCCCCGGCAAACAGCACCAAAATTCGCTTCCAGCATTTTTGATTATTGAACGCTTTCGGGTTATCGTTTTGCTCATCTTCGCCCTCAAATGCGCAATATCCACCCAAAGGAACTATTCTTATTGAAAACATTTCGCCGTTTTTAAGCCGTTTTTGAAAGATTGCTTTACCGAAACCGATAGAAAACTCATTAATTTGAAAACCAAGCAGTTTACCTACCAAATAGTGTCCCGCTTCGTGTATAACGACCATTGCCATAAGAACGAGCAATGCTATAATGACATATAATATGCTCAGCATAACTTCTCCGAAAGTTATGCAGAATAGACCGTTAATTAACAAGTTCCCTCCAAACGTTCCTTTACTTCCCGATCAATCAACGGGATATCTTCCAATGAATAATTATTCACATTAACCGTACGGTTTAATTCACATTCGACAATTTTCGCAATATCAATAAACCCTATTTTTTCGCGTAAAAATTCATAAACGGCGAAATCGTTTGCCGCGTTAAGCACAATAGGCATAATTCCGCCGTATTGCGCGGCGTTCAACGCTAAGCGCAGACACGGGAAAGCGTCGTATCTCGGTTTTTCGAAATCGAACTTACCGACAGCGCAAAAATCAAGTGATTTTATCTCGGTTTCCGATCTTTCGGGATACGTCATTGCGTACTGTATCGGAATTATCATCGTAGGATAACTCATTTCGCAAACAACCGCATTATCAATATACTCGACCATCGAATGAATTATGCTTTGACGGTGTACGACTATTTCGATTTGTTCGGGTTTTAAGTCGAACAAATACATTGCCTCGATAAATTCGAGACCTTTATTCATAAGCGTTGCCGAATCTATCGTTATTTTTCCGCCCATATTCCAATTCGGATGTTTAAGAGCCATACTCGGCGTAACGCTTTTAAGTTCTTCTTTTGTATAATCGACAAACGGTCCTCCGCTCGCCGTGAGAATAACTTTTTTAACTTCTTTTTCGTTTCCCGCGCGCAAGGATTGCCAAACGGCAGAATGTTCACTGTCTATCGGGAACAGATTTCCTTTGCCTTCTCTCAACGCGTCGATAACGAATTTACCTCCGGTAACAAGCGTTTCTTTATTCGCAAGCCCTACGTTTTTACCGTTTTTCAGCGCGTTTATCGTAGGCAATAAACCGTTTATTCCCGTACACGAAACCACAATAAAATCAGCCGCGGTCGAAGCGAACATATTCGCTTCATCGGGTGCGAGTATTTTGTATTTATTATTTGAAAAAGTTTTTAACTCTTTATATTTATCCGTATCCGTGACGCCGATATATTCGGGCAGAAACTCTTCGGCTTGTTTTAGCAACAATTCAACATTACTGCGCGCAGTTAAGCATTTCACACTGAATTTATCTTTGTGCATTTTTACGACGTCGAGCGTTTGACGTCCTATTGAACCCGTACTGCCGATTAAAGAAACGGTTTTCATAACGCAAAATACGAAACAATCACAATAAGCGGAAGAACGAAAATAAGTCCGTCCACTCTGTCAAGGAAGCCGCCGTGTCCCGGGAAAATGCGACCGAAATCTTTTATACCGCATTTACGTTTGAGTTGACTTGCGAACAAATCGCCTAACGTATCCAGTAATGCGCCGACAATGCCTACTATCAAATAGATCCAAAACTTATTCACTCCGCCGAGTGAATAAACGTCCGCAATCGAATTGAAAATTTCAAATACTTCAAATAACAAAAAGCATAAACCGGCAGCGAGTATACCGCCGAATATTCCGCCGAAAAATCCTTCGACCGTCTTCTTCGGACTGATTGACGGACAAAGCTTATGCTTTCCGAACAGTATCCCGACAAAATACGCGAACGTATCGGTGAAAGTCGCAACGGTTAATACGAGTACAATTCCGAGAAAACCTCCGAAATCGTGATTAATATAAACGGCGCAATACGTTATACCTATCGGATAAAGCATAATGAATATCATCGAAAACAAATCGTTAAGTCCGGTATTTTTCAAAAACAAGAAAAACATTGCCGATATAAAAAGTCCGATGCAAAAGGCAAGTAAGATACCCTTAAAGCCAAGAACATAATATCCCGCAACACTCAGTGTAAAACCGATTAAAGTCGGAACAAAGAATATTATTTTCGAATTTTCGCCGTTTAAGCAACGAAACGTTTCGTATGACGTAGCGAGCATAATAACGAATATGAAAACATCAAATACAAGATTACCGAGTACTTGTCGTAATACAAGCGACGCGACTAACGCAACGAATATCAAAAAACCCGTTATTACTCTGACTTTCATTTAACTCTACCGTATTTTCTTTCGCGCTTTGAATAATCTTTCATTATTTGCGCAACATCTTTTTTATCCATATCGGGCCACAAAACGTCGAGAAATTCAAATTCTGCGTATGCGGATTGAAGCAACAGAAAATTACTCAAACGCTTTTCCCCGCCCGTTCTGACAATCAAATCGGGATCGGGAATACCCGCCGTATAGAGATAATCACCGATATTTTCATTTGTTGCGACAACACCAGTTTCACGCATTTTATTACACGCGTGAACGATTTCGTCTTTTGCGCCGTAATTCAATGCAATAACCAAACAAAAATCTTTTACGTCCTTCGACGATAATTCAACTTCTTTTACTGCTGTTGCAATATCATCGGGCAATCCGTCGATATTTCCTATAAATCTTACTCTGACGGGTTTATTGAATTCATTTTTGAAATCTTTATCCTTAAACTCCCGTATAAGATTCATAAGAGCGTCTACTTCTTTTTTAGGACGATTCCAGTTTTCAGTCGAGAAAGTGTACACCGTAACATATTCGACGCCGTAGTCGATACAAGCGTCGATTACGCGTTTTAACGCTTTTACTCCCTCTCGGTGACCTAACGAACGGGGCAGCAGACGTTTCTTTGCCCAACGCCCGTTTCCGTCCATAATAAAACCTATATGTTTCGGAACCGTGATTTTCATATTTTCAGATTATCGACAACTGCATTTTGCATAAAATCACCGTATGACAGCATTAACTTTCCGCCGCGCTCGACAACGCGAACGATAAGCTTTGTATCGTACGCATAATTTCTGTAAGATTTTATACAATTCAAATCATAAGACAAAGCGTTTTTTTTACAATATTCAACCGCTTCGTCAACGGTTTTACCGATGAGATAATTATACACTCATTACCTCTTTTTCTTTGTTTTGAGACAATTTATCTATCTTTTCGATTTGTGAGTTTATTTCTTTATCGACATCCTTTTCATAAGAAGTATAATCGTCTTCGGTTATTACGCTGTCTTTTTTGAATTTTTTCAATTCTTCGAGCGCATCGCGTCTGTGGCATCGAACCACAACTTTCGTTTCTTCCGCGAGTTTCTTGATTTGTTTGACAAGTTCTTTACGTCTCTCTTCGGTAAGCTCGGGAAAAACAAGACGTATAACTTTACCGTCATTATTCGGAACCAAACCGATATTGGCGTTGATAATGGCTTTTTCCACGTTCTTCAAAACGCTCGTATCCCAAACGGAAATGACGAGAACGCGCGCTTCGCTTACCGTTACGTTACCTATTTGATTAATAGGCGTCGGCGTATTGTAATAATCTACGAGTACCTTATCCAAAACGTGCGGATTTGCGCGTCCGGCACGAATTTCGAGATATTCGTTAACGAGATTATTATACGTTTTAGAACAAGATGTTTCCAATTTATCGAATACTTCCAAAACTTCAATGGATTCGTTTGCCATAGTCTCACTCCGTAATTAATTATTTGATATAAGCGTACCGAGTTTTTCGCCGTTTGCCGCGCGGAATACGCTGTTTTCTTCGCTCAATCCAAAGGCTAATATCGGTATGTTGTTTTCCATACAAAGCGTAATTGCCGTCGTATCCATAGCGGCAAGTCCGCGGTTGATTATTTCTTTATAAGATATTTTATCGAATTTCTCGGCGTTCGGATTTTTGTTTGGGTCGTCGCTGTAAATACCGTCTACGTTTTTCGCAAGCAGTATTATATCCGCGCCGATTTCGGCTGCGCGTAACGCGGCGCCCGTATCCGTTGAAAAATAAGGATTGCCCGTGCCGCAAGCAAAAATAACCATCCGTCCCTTTTCGAAATGCCTCATGGCTTTCCTTAAAATATAAGGTTCAGCCACTCTTTGAATTGTTATCGCAGATTGAACGCGCGTTTCGATACCGTGTTTTTCCATAGCGTCTTGAAGAGCAAGCGAATTAATCATAGTCGCAAGCATTCCCATATGGTCGGCAGTCGTTCTGTCCATATCGCTGCCTTGTCTTCCGCGCCAAAAGTTGCCCGCACCTATAATTATCCCCGTTTCTATTCCCGCTTTATGAATAAGATAAAGCTGATCGACAAGGTTTTTGATTACCTGATTATCAAGTCCGAAACCTTTTTCACCGGCGAGAGCTTCTCCGCTGATTTTAATTAAAATGCGCTTATATTTCATAATTCTCTCCATAAAAAAGAACGCTTATCGACCGCAAACGGTTAATAAGCGTTCCTCCAGAATTATTTTTTCAGTTTATCGAGTTGAGCTTGAACTTCAGACGCCATATCGTCTTGTTTCTTTTCAAGTCCTTCGCCCATTTCGAAACGCGTAAAGCGAATAATACTTGCGTTCGACGCCTTTAAGTATTGAGCGATGCTCATATCACCGTTCTTTACGAAAGGTTGTTCGAGCAAGCACACGTCTTTATAGTACTTATTTATTCTTCCCTCTACCATCTTTTCAATGATATTCACGGGCTTCGGATTGGGTTCGTTCAACGCTTGCGCTTTGAGAATTTCTTTTTCTTTGGCTATTTCGTCTTGCGGAACTTCGTCCTTTGATACGTACGAGGGTTTTGCCGCCGCTATTTGAAGCGCAACGTCGTGAATTACTTCGGCAGGTATGTTTTTACTTGCCTCCACTACTACGCCGATTTTACCGCCCATATGGATGTAACTGTCAACGGTTGAATTATTTTCAACGTATTTCACAAAACGTCTGATAGCAATCTTTTCGCCGATTTTGGCAATCGCTTCGTTGACGTCGGCAGTCTTTGCCGCAACAAGTTCTTCAAGTGTGTTAATGTTATTGTTTGCAACGTATTCCGCAACGCCGGTTACGAAATTTTTGAATTGATCTCCTCTTGCGACGAAGTCCGTTTCGCAATTAACTTCAACCAACGTGCAAACGCCGTTGTTTTTATAAGAAAGAACAAGACCTTCCGACGCTATACGCCCCGCTTTTTTAGCCGCGGTAGCCATACCTTTTTCACGAAGAAACTTGATTGCTTCGTCAAAATTTCCGTCGGTAGCTTCAAGAGCCTTTTTGCAGTCCATCATACCGACGCCCGTCATTTGTCTCAATTTCATTACGTCTTGACTTGTAAACATATAATTTCTCTCCTTATAATCAAATATTCTCAGTATTTTCAACAACGACTTCTTCGCTTACGGAAGTTTCCGTCGTTTCCGCGTTTTCTTCGGCAGCAAGTTTTTCCGCAAGACCTTGTTCTCCTTCTCTTCCCTCTATTACCGCGTTTGCGATTACTCCGCTTATCAACGCGATAGCGCGTATAGCGTCGTCGTTTCCGGGAATAGGATAGTCAACGTCTTCGGGATTACAGTTAGTATCGACGATAGCGACGATCGGAATATTGAGAAGTTTCGCTTCTTTGACTGCGATTTCCTCTTTTTTGAGATCAACTATAAACAAAGCACTCGGTAAATTACGCATATTTTTGATGCCGCCGAGATTTTTTTCGAGCTGATCGCGTTCCGCTTTTAATTTAAGCACTTCTTTTTTGGGCAATAAATCGAATTCGCCCATAATTTCCATTTGATTGATTTTGTTCAATCTGTCGATACGGGTGCGAATTGTTCTGAAATTGGTAAGCGTACCGCCTAACCATCTTTGGTTCATATAGCACATATCACAGCGTTTTGCCTCGGTCTCGATAGCTTCCTGAGCCTGTGCATTTACATCGTCTGCAAGCTTTTCAGCCTCTTCAGAATTCGTACGCCTTTTCGATCAAATCGGCGGTCAATTCGAGATCGATGATATGAATATCATTACGAGCGCCGTAGATATACTTCGACATTTTTGGGTTCCATCTCTTCGTCTGGTGACCGAAGTGAACACCCGCTTCCAACAACTGTTTCATAGAAATAACTGACATAAAAACCTCCTGTTAAACCCTCCCGTATGCAAAACCGCCGATTACGACGACAGAAGTAACACACGGTGCGAATTTATAAAATTTATACATATATTAACATAAACAAAATCATTATGCAAATAAAAAACGCATCGAAAATAAAAAAAGGGAATCCGTTTTCCGTATTCCCGTCAATAACAGTATTAATAAAATCAACTGTCGGCAACAGATAATATTTATTGACTGTCAGCGTTTAACAATTTCAAAAATTCATTAAACACTTTTTCTTCGAGTGCGTCGTCATCGATGGGGAGTAAAGATTCTTCCCCGTCTTCTTCCGCGATTTTGAATATCAAAACCTCACCGTTTTCGGAATCGCTTTCAGCCTCTTCTCTTTCTTCGAGAACGGCGAAAGTGCTACCATCGTAATCAAGCGTTGCAATAACTTGAAATTCACTTTGTTTTCCGTTTTCGTCTTCGAGAGTAATAACTTCGATTTCTTCAACGGTCTCTTCTGCTTGTTGTTTTTTTTGTGTAGACATAAGTTTACTCCTTTATTTTTTGTCGAGATAGCTTTGAAGAATAATCGTCGCGGCAATCTTGTCTATAACTGTTTTACGTTTATTTCGGCTGACGTCAGCTTCCAATAAAATTCGCTCCGCCGAAACCGTGCTTAATCTTTCGTCTTGAAACACTATCGGAATATCGACGCGTTTTTGAAGTTCAGCGGCAAAATCTCTCACGATTTTAGCACGATTTCCCTCGTCTCCGCTCATATTTACAGGCAACCCGATAACAACCGTACCTATACCGTTATTTTTAATCAATTCGCTCAAATAAACGAAATCCGACTCGTTTTTTTTACGAATATACGTCTCGTAACCGTTTGCGATTATTCCGAGCATATCGCTCATTGCTATTCCGATTCTGACGTCACCGACGTCAAGTGCCATATGTTTCATTTCTCTTGAACATAATACAATATTTCTTCCCGTTTCGCAATGATTTTTACACCTTTTTGTAAAATCAAATCAAATAAATTTTTGTATAAATATACAATATTAAAGATTCTTATTTGATAAATATAATTTATATTCAATAAAATGAAATGTATATATGATTATATAACGCAATCTATTTGATTAAATCAGAGTAAATAAATTTACGTTTAATTCAAGCATTTAATATTTTTAATAATTTCTAATATTAAATTATATTATTTATATACATATTTTTGCATTATTATACATATTTTATCGAAAATTTTTTATTTTTATATTTTACTCGAATCGATAAAATATGATTTAACTGACTATTTCTAATTCAAAATTTCCGAAAATATTTTATTTGTTTCCATATATAAAAAACAATAATTTAATCATTATTTTTATTTTTTAATAAAACATAACTTTAATCGGTCTTTATATTTTTTGTGATAAATAAATATTGCGAGAGCGGAGATTTTTTTGTTAATTAACATCAAGCGGTTATATATTCGGAATAAAGATATATCGGAAATTGCGTGGTTTTTTGTAAAAAAGAAACCTCGCAACTATGGCGAGGTTTCTTTTTATGCGTAATCAAATATCAATAATTTTTATTTTCCACTTCAAAGTAAGCTTGCGGATGCGCGCAAACGGGACATAATTGCGGAGCATTTTTACCGATATGTATGTGTCCGCAGTTCCTGCATTTCCACATAACTACGTCGTCTTTGCCGAATACAAAGTTATTTTCAATATTAAGTTTCAATGCACGGTATCTTTCTTCATGTGCTTTTTCTATTTTTGCAACGCCTTCGAATTGTGCGGCAATTTGAAGAAAGCCTTCTTCTTTTGCAATTTCCGCAAACTCTTTGTACATAGAAACCCACTCGAAGTTTTCGCCGTTTGCAGCCGCTTCCAAATTATCAACCGTGGTTCCGATAACACCCAAATGCTTCGCCCATATTTTTGCGTGTTCTTTCTCGTTTGCGGAAGTTTCTTCGAAAAACGCCGCAATCTGTTGATAGCCTTCTTTTTTAGCTACCGACGCAAAATAATCGTATTTGTTTCTGGCTTGACTTTCTCCCGCAAAAGCGGTTTGCAGGTTTTTTTCCGTTTTACTGCCTTTTAATTCCATAAATTCCTCCTTATTTTTGTATATTATATATAATTATATAAAAATAAATCGTTATTGTCCAATTATATTTATAATTTAATACGATTTCCGCTAATTTTTTTTCTTATAATAATTTCTGTTTTTAAGACTGTCAGGCAGGTACTGCTGTTCCACGTAACCGCCGTAATCGTGCGGATATTTATAAAATTTACTTGCTTCGGTATGATTTTTGAGATATTCGGGAATATTGTCGTCCGGATTATTGACAGCGTCATCCCGAGCCATATTCATAGCAACTACAACGTTATTGTCTTTTTTTGCTTCACAAACATAAATTATTGCCTGTGTAAGAGCAAGATTTCCTTCGGGCATACCGAGATTATCGAGCGCGTACAAACTTGCGCACGCTTGAATTAAAGCCATAGGATCACTCATCCCGACGTCTTCGGAGGCATGTGCTATTGTTCTGCGCGCAAGAATCTGCGGTTCTATCCCCGCTTCGATTAAGCGGTTCGCATAATATAACGCCGCCGTAACGTCGCTACCTCTTAAACTTTTGCAAAACGCACTCAGAAGATGGTAATAAGTGTTTTCATTGAGACTTAAAGCTTTCTTTTGAAGACACTCTGCCGCTATTTCTTTGGTAATATGTATTTCGGAATCTGAATTTAACGGCGTTGTAATCGCACCGAGTTCCAAACCGTTCAACGCGCTTCTTATATCTCCCGCGCAAGTGGCGGCAAAGTAATCAAGCGCATCGTCATCTATTCTGACGTTGTAACGATTTAATCCGTTGTCGGCGGCAATTGCCCGTTTCAAAACTTCCTTTATATCTTCTGAATCTATTCTTTTGAATTCAAAAACGGAACATCTCGATACTATTGCTCTCGTCATACTGTAATACGGGTTTTCGGTCGTACAGCCTATGAAACTGACAAAACCTTTTTCAAGCGAGGCTAACAACGAATCACTTTGTGCTCTACTCCATCTGTGACACTCGTCGAGAAGCAAATATGTTTTTTTGCCGTATAATTCAAAATCTTTTTTTGCTTGTTCAATAACAGCTTTAACGTCCGCGACGCCGCTCGATACGGCATTAAGTTTAACGAATTGCGAATCCGCGGTTTCGGCTATTATTTCGGCAAGCGTGGTTTTGCCCGTACCGGGCGGTCCGTAGAATATTACGCTCGGCACGCGCTTTGCTTCAATCAATCTTCTTAACAATTTTCCGTTTCCGAGAATATGTTTTTGACCGACGAATCCGTTCAAATTTTTCGGTCTCATCCTTTCCGCGAGCGGTTTTTTATCGTCATGTAAATTTTCAAATAAATTATCCATTTGCAATCACTCCGAGTTACGTTAAACGACTTAATTCGTTCAACGGTAATATTTTATCAAAAAAAACGTTATTAGTCTATAATTAATCGTAATATACTTCAACGTATTTCGTATCGTCCGCAATAAGCGGTATAGAGTCGTTTGCGGAAGCAACGCCGTCGCAAAGTACGGATTTTTTATCGCCCTTGATAAAACATAAATGATATTCGCCGTTATCGTAATGAAATACCGCGTTGCAATAATCCCAGCTTTTAGGTAAATTCGGTTCGATTTTCAATTTTCCTTTATCGTGTTTTATTCCTATAATATCCGCTAAAAACACTCTGTAAAATAAAGAAGCGCAAATCGTATCGTATTTTTTTCCGTCGTTTGAAAACGAATACGGATTATCCGATCGTCCGAAAATATAATTTTTAATCGAGTTAAGTTTATTTAATATATCGTATACGTCATCTTTGTTTTTTGAATATTCATGCATTTTAATTATATCTTTTATTACGCCATCGTCCGAATCGGAATAATAAATAACGGGATACTCTTCTTTCAATTCACAAACTTCTTTGTAATTCAAAGCGTATTTTCTTTTGACGTTTTCCATATAGTCGATAAGTTTTGCTTTCGATTCGGAAGTTGCATACGGGATGAACTCGCTTACGCAGGTTAAGAACAATATCGCGTACTTTTCTTTACCGTCGATAATATGTTGATAACCGTTCAAAAGAAATTTTTCTATTTTATATGAATTATCCGCATTACACAAAAGATCGTCGTTTTGCATGGTTTTAACACAATCGAATACAAGATTGAAGAAATACAACCCTTTATCAATCGTGAAATCAACGGTAAACAAATCGTCTATTGCTCTCATTACAATATCGGGACATATATAAATATGCGCACTTAACATAGTTATAAATGCGTCAAGTCCTATCTCTTTCGGCTCGGTATCGTATGCCGTTATGCCTATCAACTGAAATTTAAGCGGATGTCGCAATAAAAGATTCAACGCCAAATCGGGCGAATTTAATTCAATCGTCTTGGGAAGCATATATGACGAGTTTTTTTCGGTTCCGAGTTTAATACTTATTTTATTTTTGATTGCGGCGGTAATAATTCCGTTCTTGATTGAAACACGATCCGTACCGTATATTTTAATTTTTTTTGTTTCACCGTTGCGACAAAAAAGCAAAGTATTCTTATCGGCAGTAAAATTTCCGTTTTCGGCATTTATAAAAATACGTTTAATATCTATTGCATCCGAAATTATATTGTAATACGTTTTATCGTAATCACATGAAACGGTTATCGAATAATTTCCGAATTGATAATATGTTTCCGTTTTGTCAAAAAACATAACTTTTTTGAGATATATCGGCTTATCTTCAAATTCAATATTGAGTTCATTACGTTGTTTATAATTTATTTCACATAAATTTCCGTCATTATCAAAATATTTTTTTCTGTATTTTATATTGTTTTCCGATTCCGAAAGCAGTGTATGAATTTTAACCGGTTGACACAATGAAAACAATTTTTTTTGCATATCACCGATAGTAATCAACGCTCTTGTTCCGTATATAAGATTATAGCCCCCTTGCGTAACGTTAAGATACACTTCTATACTGTTATTGATTCGTTCGATATAAGCGATGCTTGAATTTTTCAAAAGCATCGTCAGTCCGCTCTTCTTAAATCTCATTATCCCATTTCCGAATCCGATACTTTCAAAATACGGGAAAGAAAATTTTATCAATAACTCTTTATCCGTATTCAAATCATAATTTATCTCGATGCTGTCTGATAAACAAATTAAAGATTTTTTGCCGAATACATTTTTTAATTTTTGCGATTCTAAATAAAACGGATACTCAACCGCACCGTCCGACACAGCGTCTTCACAAAAAATTTCTCCGCAATTCGTATATATACTTAAAGTCGACGCCGAATTTATTTTGAAACGATTATTCAGCGCAAATATGATATTATCCGTATCTTCGCATTTTAATTTCAAACTTTTATATTCCGTTTTGTAAATTTTATTTGAAACCAAATATGCGCCTTTTTTATAATTAAAGCCGTTATTTTCAAGCCATACCCGTACACCGTTCGGTCTCTCGAAAATAACATTTAATTCTATTAAATCGGCTATTTTTATAAGTCTTTTGAACGCGCACGCAACCTCGAATTCAAATCGGCATTTATTGATAATTCGGACGGTTGAAACAATTTCTTCCAACAGACAATATTTATAAATATAATCGGATAAAACGCTTTCCATATAGTCGAGTTTTGAATCGAGTATCAAAGTTTTGAATGCTGACGCATCGAATTTCGACTCGTATAATATATCCTTGAACATTTTCACTCCGTCTAATCTACTATATCCCCGATACAGCTTTATCAAAGTTTTCGGCGGATTTTTACTTACGTATTCAATTCCGTAAGACAGAATATTATCAATCAATTTCGAACACTCGGAATTAAGTATCCGTTTATTTCGTGAAGTTTTTGCTTTTGCGTTTTTCAATCTTGTTTTCATAAAATACGTTTTAACAAAAAACATATACTTATCGAAATGCGATACGATTTCGATAAGAAGAACCGACGCCGATACAACCGATAAAAACAATAACACATAAATCATATTCAGAGTATTGCCATTAACGGATAAAAAAAACGGAAGCCATACGATTTGACGTAAGACTTCCGATAAAGAGTTAATCTGTAAGCCGAGTTCTGTCTTGGATGACCATCTATCTAGGCGCATTGTTACCAATGCGTTCAAGCGAATACCGGAAGCTGGCGAGCCGCGTTAAAACGCTTCCTGTCTTGCACCGAACGGGGTTTACATGGCGGATAAGTTACCAAATCCGTCGGTGAGCTTTTACCTCCCCTTTCCACCCTTACCGAATATATTCGGCGGTATATCTCTGTTGCACTTTCCTTGAAGTCGCCTTCACCGGTAGTTAGCCGGCGTCCTGCTCTGCGGTGCTCGGACTTTCCTCGTATAATTACTACACGCGATCATCCGATTAACTCATAATAATCGTAACTCTTATACGAATACTTGTCAAGTATATCTAAATAAACAATTCTTCACGATCAATATTAACTTTAATCTTATTGAGAGCTCGTTTTTCTATTCTCGATACGTACGAACGGGATATTCCGAACAGTTTTGCGACTTCTCGCTGAGTAAGCGCGGGAGAGCCGTTCAGTCCGTATCTTAATACGATTGTTCGATATTCTCTTTCGTCAAGAACGTTTTTAACGAGTTCAAAGAGTTTATCCGAAAGCATACTGTGTTCGACCGAATCGAATATACAGTCCTCTTCCGAACACAAAACGTCAATTAAAGATATTTCGTTTCCGTCCTTATCCGTTCCCATAGGCGCGTCTATCGAAACGTTACTTTTAAGCTTTTTATTTGCTCTCAGCGTCATAAGTATTTCGTTTTCAATACATCTTGCGGCGTATGTGACGAGTTGCGTTCCCTTACCCATCTCGTAAGTGTTTATCGCCTTAATAAGACCGATGCTGCCGACCGAAATCAATTCGTCCACGTCGTTATAGTTGTTGTATTTTTTAACGATATGTACAACGAGACGAAGATTATGTTTGATTAAAACGTCTTTTGCGTCTTGATCTCCGTCTTTCGCTTTTAACAGATATTCCCGTTCTTTTTCCGGCGATAACGGACGTGGAAAAGTACTTTTTGCGCCGATATATGAAGAAAATAAAACTACGTCGGAAAGCAGATTAAAAAGACCTTCAAACAAAATAACAACCTCCGTTTTATGCATAGTAATATATGAATAAAACGGCGCTTTGTTGCTAGTCCTGTTTTTTTACGGGGAATTTAACGGGAATTTCGATAATTTTACCGTTAAGATAATTGAAAATTTTCGAACGTTCGATGTTGAATTTAAGTTTATATGCCGTTAAACATTGTTTATGTACTTTATAAGCCTTGTTAAGCGTGTTGCTGCCGTATTTGCCGTCACCGAGAATCGGATTGCCGAAATGCGCGAAAGATACTCTTATTTGATGCGTTTTGCCGGTTAAAAGTTCCGCTTCGATTTCCGAACAATCTCCGTACGACTTTATTATTCTGAATTCCGTTTCGGCTTTTGAAGCCCCTCTCACCTGCTTTTCGTAAGCTTTGACAATTCCCGTTTTCGAATCTTTCACAAGGAATAAAGTCAACTTCTTCCCCTTAGGCTCACCGTATACGATCGCTTTATAAAACTTTCTTATTTTACGTTCTTTTATCAGAAAAAGAAGTTCGTTATACGCATTTTCATTAAGTGCGAAAATCATTAAACCGTCCGTATTCGTATCGAGCCTATGGCACGGTTCGATATAATCGTAAAAGTTTTTAAGTTTTTCAGACAGCGAATCTTCGCCGACGCTTTGAACACCTTTCGGTTTATAAAAAACCGCTATGTTTTGATCTTCATATACGGCGCCCTGTCGATAGGTTTCAAAATTTCGCGGTTTAATATATATTTCCACCTTATCGCCTTGCGACAATTCGACGTCACGGTCGATTCTTACGCCGTTGATTTTTATATTCTTATTTCTTATAGCTTTCCGTAACTCGTTATAAGATAATTCGGGACGCTGTTTAAGTATGGCTTTGGTAAGTTTTGCGTAATATTTATCCGCTGAAAAAGTTATCATTTGTTTTTCTTCATCATATCCTGAATTTCACTCAAAAAGGTATTAATATCCTTAAACTGACGGTAGACGGACGCAAATCTTACGTATGCGATCTCGTCGAGACTTTTTAACTTCTCCATAACGAGTTCACCTATTTGCTGACTTGAAATTTCCTGTTCAAGCGAATTGTGAATATGTTTTTCGATGTCGGAAACGATTTTTTCAATCTCAGCCATAGGAACGGGACGTTTTTCACACGCGCGTATTATTCCGGACTTGATTTTATTGACGTCGAGAGCTTGGCGCGTACCGTTACGTTTGATAACAAGTATCGGCGTGGTTTCAATCGTTTCGTAAGTCGTAAACCGTTTTCCGCAATTAACGCACTCGCGACGACGTCTTATTGACGTTCCGTCTTCATTGAGTCTTGAATCGATAACCTTGCTTTCAAGACAACCGCAGTACATACATTTCATAGTGCCACCTCACAATAAGTATACAATATATTGTGATAAGTGTAAATGTTTTTAACAATTATTATTACAAGGCACTATCCCGTTTAAGTCGATAAGTATAACATCGTCGCCGAGTTTTACGATATTTTTCCACGCAACGAATATACTTTCGTCTCGGCTCAATGCTTTGATAAGTTTCTTTTCTCCGGGAACAACAAGCCCTATGACTTTACCGCAAGGCTCGATAACGAGATCCTGAACACGACCGAGACGTTTACCGTCGGCAAGATTGACCACTTCTTTTTCTCTCAATTCACAAAAAGTTATATCCATATTCCCTCGCATATTAGAGAGTATGCGCGTGAACTGAAAGATGTTAATAATTAAGATTATTTTATCATAACGAAATTTTTGTTTTGACCGCGTAAAATATGTTTGCAAACAGCCATTGCGCTACTTCTGTGCGTTATAAAAAGCACGGTTTTATCCGACAATTTATTAATATTTTCGAGAATTTTACACTCAGTATTCTCGTCGAGTTCGGCAGTTGCTTCGTCAAGCAGTAACACGGGCGCGTCGTTAATAAGCGCTCTTGCAATCGCAAGTCTTTGAAGTTGTCCGTCGGATAATCCTTCTCCGCCTTCTTTAAGAACGCTATCGAGTTTATTCGGAAGATTATCGATATCGTTTTTCAAAAAAACGGTTTGAAGCGCATTGTTTATTGT
Source organism: uncultured Eubacteriales bacterium (assembly GCA_900315995.1). GTDB lineage: Bacteria > Bacillota > Clostridia > Christensenellales > RUG350 > RUG350. The sequence continues at coordinate 5,575 of ONBF01000020.1, read as the reverse complement.
TTCGTCATTATAATCTTTTGAAAAGAACGTCAAGTTATCTCTTATCGTACCGCTTATTATTTTGTTTCCTTGCGGAACGTATGAAAACAAACATCTCGTCGTCGCGTCAACGCGGATATTATCATTAATCGTTACTTTACCTTATATAAACTGCGCGATTATTGCCGAAAGCACAATAAGCGCGTTTACTGTAATAGTACCGCTACCGTTGTCGATTGCGTTATCAAGCAATCTCCCCTAAAAAAACGCCGTAAATACGAATAAAAGCGACGAAATAACGTTAAGTATTACCAAAAACAATATCTTGGGAAGATATTTCTTTGAATTTTTCCAAATGTAGTTTAACGCAATCGAATTTCGTTTCATATAATACTCGTATTTCAATTAATAGATATATTATACAGTTTAACCGATAATTTCGCAAGACGATTGATTACTTTATACTTCAAGAAATTCCATTATCAAGTTTGCCGTATATTCATTTTCCATATATTCATTTTCCATTTCGTTTTTATTGTAATTTGCTAATAAATTCTTATGGATTGGTATCACTTTAACTTCATTCAAATCTATTCCTTTTAAATATTCATAAACTTTATCAAATACTTTTTTACCACGTGTCGCATGCGAACAGAACACTATACTTTCAAAATCTCGATTATAAATCTCTTCAAAAATGTACTTGATTGCCTTTTCGGTATCGCCGTATGTAAAAATCGCTATTTTTCTATTGTCTCTACTCAAAGCAATAGACCCACCAACCTTTTTTTCGCCATTTCGGTCTTTATTCCAAAACTCTTTTTCACTATCATCATTAAAATACTCTTCTATTTCAAAGTGTTTTTCATAAATAAGTTTTGAAATCAATTTGTTTGTTGTCAATGTTTTTCCGCTATTTGGTGAACCAGCTATAATAATTAATTTCTTCATAGTATAATTCTCCTAAATGTTATTTAATTAATTATAACTGTTATCTTAACTGCTTGTCAATATCTTTGTTAGAGCCACTATACATAAGAATATAATAAGTTAAAAAATAAAGATTCAGTATAACGTTAAGAAATACTCCTTTACTCTTTTACTTTTTCTTTTATTTTCCGTAATGCGTTTTTCTCCATCCTACTTACTTGCGCTTGGGATATATCGAGTTCTTCGGCGATTTCCATCTGTGTTTTGCCGATATAATATCTGAGAACGATTATTTTCTTTTCCTTTTCGGGAAGTAAAGCAACGGCGTCCGTCAATTCAACGTTATCTATCCAATTTACTTCATTGCTTTTTGTGTCGCATATCTGCTCCATCAACAATAAACTGTCTTCCCCGTCTCCGTATACGCTTTCATATAACGATACGGGGTCGGACACTGCGTCGAGTGCTTGCTCTATATCTTGTACGGGCATATCGAGTTCCTGCGCTATTTCAAACAGTTGCGGCTCTACGTTTCCCTCGTGTCTCAATTTTTCTTTTGCTTTAAGCGCAAGATACGCCGTATCTCTTATTTTTCTGCTCACCTTTAACGAGTTTGCGTCGCGCATAAAGCGTTTTATCTCGCCTATAATCATAGGGACCGCGTAGGTAGAAAACATTACATTAAGAGACGTATCGAAATTATTTACGGCTTTTAACAGTCCGACGCAACCTACTTGAAAAAGGTCGTCGCTGCTCACTTTGTCGTTGTTGAATCTTTGAACGATACTCAGTACAAGTCTTAAATTCGCGTTAATGAAATATTGTTTCAGTTCTTCATTGCCCGTAGTTTTGATTTCGTTAAGTATTTTGTTCGTATCTTCCGACGTAAGTTTCGGAAGCGTCGCAGTATCCACGCCGATTATAGTAACTTTACGCATAATGCCCTCGCGTTACTATAATTGACTATTAAGACATTTTTATACCAAAACTCAGACGAGTTTATTCATTTCTTTTTTCATCCGCATAAGTATTTTCTTTTCAAGCCTTGATATGTACGACTGAGATATTCCCATCATATCCGCTACTTCCTTTTGCGTCTTCTCTTCTTTTCCCATAAGCCCATAGCGCATTTCCATAATAAGTTTTTCCCGACTGTTCAATTTTGCGAAAGTTTCGGTAAGCATGTCCTTTTCGTCTTCATTTTCAAGGTCTTTATATACACAATCGGGGTCGGTTCCGAGAACGTCGCTTATAGACAAGATATTTCCTTCCGCATCCGTGTTAAGCGGCTCGTCGAAAGATACCTCGACTTTAATTTTCGAAGTTTTTCTCAAATACATCAGTATTTCGTTTTCAATGCATCTGCTTGCGTAAGTTGCAAGTTTTATGTTTTTATCGGCTTTATAACTGTTGATAGCCTTAATAAGCCCTATACTGCCGATTGATATTAAATCTTCTATATCAACGCCCGTACTTTCAAAGCGTTTCGCAATATATACGACAAGCCGTAAATTATGCTCTATAAGTTTTGCGCGAGCTTCCTCGTTGCCGTTTCTCAGTTCTTCAAGCACCGCTTGTTCTTCGTCGGGCGTATACGGCGTCGGCAACGCCGCACCGCCCGCAATAAAGTTGACAAGCTTATCTTCAAAGACTTTTATATCGAAGAATCCGAGTATTTTACGCATTAACCGTTTTAACATCTGACACCTCCATCGACGAATGCAAGATTATATCGTAATAAGCAAATTTCTCACTGCTTATCGCACAATAAACGTTATTATACTCTATGTACGAATCAAGATACGAAATTCTTATTTTCGGAATAATACGTATATCCATACATTTAGAACCGACAACGGTGTTTACGGTAACTTTTCCTATTTCATCACCGCTTATACGGTTTGCATATTGTTTCGATATAAATATAACGGGACGCCCCATATAGTACAAATTATTTCCGGTATCAATCAACGCTACATATTCTCCGATTTTTTTACCCGACGCGGATACGATTTCAACGACTTTCAATTTATTTTTTTTCTGTTCGGCACTAAAAATGTATGCGCTTGATTGTCTTAATATGTACACTGTTATAAGTCCTGCAAGCGCAAGTATTCCTATGTTAATATCGCTTCGTGTATAATATCCTTCGATTGTCAGACTGTTGTTACACAAAACATATACAATTCCGCCGAATACTAATGAAACCAAATAAAAAAGTATTAGTCCGATAAAGTATTCTTTAACTCTGAAATATTTTGTAATTAAAGAAACTATTATCAAAGACGCGGCAAATTTATATATAAACAAAATAATACCGCTTATTTCAATTATCGGCATAATTACGGCAGCAACTGTTCCCACCGCGCTACCCGCGAAAATTCTCAAAAACAACGTTTTTTTCTTCATTGCAAGTAAAGTTACCGTTATTATCAGCACATTAACAAGCATATTGTCGAAAATTAAGTATTCAATATAAACGACCATAAGTCGATTATAATACGTAAAAAAACGAATATAATAAAAAAAAGCACAAGTAATTGTGCTTTTTTGTCATATTGAATTTAACGCGATTATTTTTTCATTTTTCTCAAAAACGGAGGAATATCGCTGTCGTCAAAAGCTATACGCGACGAATGAACTCCGTTGTCGTTATTGCCGTTCTGTTGTGTATTCGGCGTAGTGTCGATTTTAACGTTTTGAGATTGAAAATTGCCGACGCCTTGAACGTTTTGCTGTCTTTGTGCCGCAAACTGATTAACGTATTGATTTACACTATGCACACCTTGCGGTTGTTGATTACCGTTTTCACCGACTGCCTCTTTCGGCTTTTCGGAAGAACTTGCGGTGGGATCTTCAAATCCTGTTGCGATAACCGTAACCATAACGGTGCCTTCAAGTTGTTTATCCGCGCCGAAACCGACGATAATGTTAGCTTCGGGAGATACGGCTTCTCTAACCATATTACAAGCGTCCTGAACCTCTCCGAGTTGAACGTCCGTACCGCCGTTTATGTAAATCAACACGCCCGTTGCCCCTTCGATATGCGTTTCAAGCAACGGACTTGAAATAGCGTTCATAACGGCGTCAATCGTCTTATTCTTTCCCGTTCCCTTGCCTATACCCATATGAGCATAGCCCTTATCTCTCATAATTGTGCAAACGTCCGCGAAGTCCAAGTTAATAAGCGACGGAATAACGATTAAGTCAGATATCCCCTGGATACCTTGTCTCAAAACGTCGTCGGCGATACCGAACGCGTCAAGCAACGAAATATTGCCTCCGGCAACGTCCCAAAGCTTTTCGTTCGGAATTACAAGTAAAGTATCTACGCAGTTACGAAGTTTACTTATACCCTCTTCTGCGTTTTTCATACGCTTATAACCCTCAAATCCGAAAGGCTTAGTAACAACCGCAACGGTTAGTATACCCATATCTTTTGCCATCTTTGCTATAACGGGAGCAGCACCCGTTCCCGTACCGCCCCCCATACCGGCAGTAATGAAAATAAGGTCGGTATTCTTAATTACCTTCATTAATTCTTCTTGACTTTCAAGAGCCGCTTGTTCTCCGATTATCGGCATTGCGCCCGCACCTTTTCCGTTGGTTATAGCTTTACCTATTTGAATTTTTTCTTTTGCTTCGGACATAATAAGAGCTTGATTATCCGTATTAACAGCTATAAAATCAGCCGATTTAACACCCGCGGTTATCATGCGGTTAATTGCATTGTTTCCCGCTCCGCCTATACCGAGTACCTTAATAATTGCAGGTTTGGTCGGCAGATCGGAAGCCTGAACGGCAGATTCCGTTTGCGAATCGAAAACAGACGTGTACTTTTTCGGTTCTTCCTGAACCGTTTCTTGCGTCTCGTTTTCTTGTTCGTCGGATTTATTCAAATCCGTATAGTTTTCGCTATAATTATCAAAACTCATATTTATACCCTCCGAATAATTCTTATCTAAATAATTTTTTGAAAAAAGTATTCGATTTTGTATGTTTAATCGCAACATCCAATAAGCCCCACGTCGATGAGAATTGAGGTCTGCTTGATTGCGGAATGGGCGGAGCGACTATTTCGACGGGACGTGAAACGATTTTTGCGATTATCTCTTTTGCGCCTCTTATATGACAAAGTCCACCGCCCGTCAAATAAAGCGGTAAATACGGAGGACACTCGTATTCACACTTCGATATACATTGATTTATCATTTCGCCGATAAGCTTTACACGTTCGCGAACTATTTCGTTAACGGTAGTTGCCTGAAAAGCAATCGGCACGTTGTCGGAATAAATCTTATATACATCATCGTTTGCGGGATTAAGCGAAAGATTGATATACTGTTTAAGAGTTTCGGCTTGTGCGTACGGAATATTCATACACATACTTATATCTCCCGCGATATGCCCGCCGCCCATTGAAAACGTTGATAAATGAAGCAAACCGTCTCCTCTTGCAAGAACAAGCGAAGACGTAATGTGTCCGACATCAAGTAACAATACTGATTTGTCCCTTTGTTCGTTCTCGAACAAATACATCGTTTCCGCCCAAACTGAGGGAACGTATTCGATATCTTTTATATGTAAGTCGTGTAAAATATTATCGAACAAATCGATAAACTTACGTTCACAAAGCACATATGAAATAATAGCCAATTCTTTAAAT
>ONBF01000021.1 GCA_900315995.1 uncultured Eubacteriales bacterium | reverse complement strand
GCTTGTGACGCCGGGTATGGTTGAAGTGAACGGAGCAGGGCAAGTTTTAAGGACGACAACGGTCGAAGTAGAAAGACAGACGGTAGATTATCAAAGTATTTAGGGCATTGTTTATTCGGTTCGCCATATATAAATTTGTAGGAGTACAAATGAGTGCGTATTATGTTATTGGAAGCAATTCGAAAATAGAAGATATTGATAAATTGAACTTGGGCTTTCAAAAAATAGACAATATTGAAAGATATATTAATCATATCGGTTTTGAAAAAAAGTATTATTACGTATCAGATCCTATCGGAAACGAAATAGGGTATAATATTACAAATTATGCAAACTTTTATGATAATGAAAAGAAGAAAAACTTTATGAAATTTATTGATTTTATAAAGGCAAATCTTAACGACGAATTGGAATTCTATAAGTTTTGGTCTGTTTTTGATAGGTCTGATAATGAGATTAATAACATTTATTATCAAAACACATATAATTTGAACGAGTATGTTTTTCCTGATGATAAATTTGAATTTGATTTTCAAACAAAATATGTTTTCATTAAAAGTTGATTAATTGACTGTCTACGAACAAAGAGTGACAAAATGTATCGTCACTCTTTGTTTAATAACTTTTCAAATGCGTTGGCGTTAAGGATTGTATTTGAAATAAATTTCCCTTTATAGAAGTTTGCCCAAGCGGTAAAGACGCAAGGAACGTTTTTCGCTTTATCCGATGAGTCTATTTTAATAAAGTCGAGCGGTATGCATTTTTCTTTTGCATAATTCGTAAGTTCAATAATCTCATATTCGACGTATGGACATTGGTCAGCGTAGTATATCGTAAAATTTCGGTTGTCGATAGTCATTTTACGAGCGGTTTCGCAAAATTTCGGTTTAGGGGAGTTGTCGAACGAAAGTACCATAAGATCATAGTCAAGTATACTGTCTGCTATTTTGAACCCGAAGTGTTCGAAAAATTTTTTATCGCCTAAAAACGGTTTCTTTTTCTCTGTTACAATCGTGCATATACCCGACATATTCTTTGATTTTGCATCTGATATGCAATATTCGAGAAGTTCTCTTGCGTAACCTTTTCCTTTATAACTACCGGCGACCCAAAGACAATAAATGTAAATATAGTTTTCCCCGACGACAGACGTCCAAGCGGTTTTGAGCGGTTCGTATTCGATAAAAATTTTACCGCGTGCGTTGAGTTTACGGAATATATGTCCGTCACGCAATTTGTCCTTTATCCACGCTTTCTTTTTGAGAACTCCGTCACTGTGTTTAGGGTCTCCGATTGCGCAACAAATGTGTTCGTCGTCGATATTGTCTGTTGTCAAATTGATATATTCGTTCATTGTTTATTCCTTAATATTATATATGTATTATAACACAAATCTCTAAAAGATACAAAAGCTTCAAAAATTCGGCAAATGATTATAACTTACAAGTACTTGTAATAATTCGGTTTTATATTTGAAATAAAACGCACTTATTTATCAATATAATTGATTATAGTTTGTCGTTGTGGTATAATTATCGTTATCGAAAACGACAATAACGGAGGCTTGATGAAAATTGTTGTTGTGGGCGGCGGTCGCGTAGGCGACGCGCTCGTAAAATATTTATCGCAAGAAGGTCACGACATCGTGGTCGTCGATTCAAATCAGGCTATTATCGAAAACATCGGCGTTAAGTACGATGTTAACTGTATTTGCGGTAACGGTGCTATTAAAGAGATACTTCTTGCGGCGGGAGCGAATACCGCCGATATAATCATTGCCGCGACAAGACAAGACGAACTCAATATTATGTGTTGTCAAATAGGCAGATTGTTGGGCGCAAAGCACTCGATAGCAAGGGTAAGAGATCCCGATTATGTTGAGCAGCTCGATTTTATGAAGAAAAAACTCGGAATATCCATGATATTCAACCCCGAACAAGAGACGGCGTCCGCTATCGCGCAAATGCTCAAATATCCGTCCGCAAACAAGGTGGAGCATTTTGCAAAAGGCAGAATCGGCATAGTCGAATTCGACGTGGACGAGAACAATATGCTGTGTAACCGTCCTATAAGAGAAGTTGCGGGATTTTTCAAAAAACCCGTTGTTATATGCGCAATATTGCGTAATGACGAGCTTATTATCCCGACGGGCAATACGATAATCGAAGCGCGCGACAGATTGTCGGTCGCGTCCACGTCCGTTAATCTTGCGGCTTTCTTCAAAGATCTTAAAATGTTTAATCAACGCGCCAAGTCGGTTATGATAATCGGCGGCGGCAATACCGCGTATTATCTTGCCCGACAGCTTGACGAAGTAGGGGTATCGGTTAAAATAATCGAGAAGAATATGAACAGATGTTTCGAACTCTCAAACCTTTTGGGAACGAGTGTTAACGTTATTTGCGGAGACGGCAGTGATAAACAAGTGCTTGACGAAGAGGGGCTTAAATCAAGCGACGCCGTGACCGTTATGACCGACAGCGACGAGCAGAATATCATTATTTCGATGTTTTGCAATCAAGCGCGCATACGTCAGGTTATTTGTCGGATGACGAATTACAGCTATTCGAGTATACTTGAAGAGATAGATATGGACAGCGTTATTTCACCGCATTTGGTAGTAGCACAGCAAATAATAAGATATGCGCGTGCACTTTCGGCACCTGCCCACGAGTGCATATTGACGCTTTATAAGATGGCGGACGAGAGAGCGGAAGCACTTGAATTCGAAATCCCCGAAAATTTCCCGAGCGTCAACGAAAAATTAAGGGACATCAAGTTCAAAAAGAATTTGTTGATAGTCGGAATAATAAGAGGAAAACAAACGGTTATCCCTGACGGAAATACCGAACTTTTGATCGGCGACCATATAATCATCGTTACTGCCGATAACAGATTTACGTCGGTAGAAGATATATTGGAATTATGAATTATCGGATGACATTTCACACAATAGGACTTGTTATAAGATACGCGGCGTTATCTTTATCGGCTCCCGCTTTTATTGAAATCATTAATTTGGACGGGAGATCTTTAAGTTGTATTCTTCCCTACGTCTATGCGATGCTTATTCTCATAGTGCCGTCCGTTTTTCTTACGTCAAAACCACCCGAAGACAAGACAATAAGGGCAAACGAAGGTATAATCGTCGTGGGCGTATCTTGGATAGTTATGGCACTTGCGGGAGCGTTACCGTTCATATTCTCGGGGACGCTCGGAGTTATCGACGCGATTTTTGAATCGACTTCCGGATTTACGACTACGGGTGCGTCGGTTATTGCGGACGTTGAGTCCATTTCCAAAGGTTTACGGTTTTGGAGATGTTTGATGCATTTTATGGGCGGGATGGGCGTGCTTATGTTTATGCTTGCCGTTATGCCGAACGTAAGCGCGGGGTTTATGCACGTTATGAAATTCGAGAGTACGGGTACGCAACCCGGTAAACTCGTTGCGCGCGTAAGATATACGGCTCGGATACTTTACCTTATATACACTTTGCTTATGGTGATAGAGTTTCTTGTGCTTTTAATAGGCGGAGTGGAGGCGTTTGATTCGATATGTATAGCATTATCGACGGCGGGTACGGGCGGTTTTGCCAATCTGAACGCAAGTATCGCGGGATATAACAGTTTGTTCGTTGAGATAGTCGTAATGCTCTTTATGTTTCTGTTCGGAGTGAATTTTACGATGTATTTTCTGATATTAATAAAACGTTTCAAAGAAGTGTTGAAGAGTGAAGAATTGAGATACTATATTCTTATATTATCTGTTGCGATAATTTCCGTTGCGCTTCTTCTTATCAATACTTACGGAAATTTCTTCACGGCTTTGAGATATTCGGGTTTCCAAATACTTGCCTTTTCGTCCACGACGGGTTTTTTGACGGCGGACGTGTCGGCGTGGCCTACAATGGCGCAAGTTATTCTCGTGTTTATTATGTGTATGGGGGCGTGCGCAGGCAGTACGGGCGGCGGTTTCAAAGTGTCGCGTATGTTATTGCTCGGTAAAGGCGCGCTTGCGACTACACGAAATATAAAATCAAATCGAAGCGTCAGAATGATAAAAATGGACGGGAAAGCGGTATCTCCCACGCTAATGCTTAACGTGTACGGATATTTCGTCATTTATGTGATAATCGCAATAATCGGAACGCTTTTAATATCAATCGACGGTTTCGACTTTACGAGTAACTTTACGGTAACGCTGTCGTGCTTGAACAACGTGGGACCTGCGCTCGGTCAATTCGGTGACGGCAATTTACTTGCTTACGGCGGTCTGAGTAAAATAATACTTTCGATAATTATGCTTATCGGAAGACTGGAAATTTTCCCGATTCTGTTGCTTTTCAGTCCGAAGACTTGGAAAAACGATTAAATAATGTAATATAAAACGGTTGACTATGTTAAAAATTTTTTGTATAATACATAAGCGTTTTCCTTGTTTTGTCAAATGACAAAACCGCAAAGACCGAAAGGAGGTATAAGTCACATGAAAAGCTATGAATTACTTTACATTTTGTCCGCAGATACGACTGATGAGCAAAGAGAAGCAATTATTAACAAATTCTCGGCTGTCGTAACGGACAATGGCGGAAGCGTTGAAAAGCTTGACAAATGGGGCATGCGTAAATTTGCGTATCCCATTAACTTCAAAACGGAAGGTTATTACGTTTTGACGGTTTTCAAAGCAGAAACCGATGTTGTTTCCGAGCTTTCGAGACAATTACGTATAACTGACGGCGTCGTAAGAAACTTAATACTTGCACTCGACGACAAAGCGTTAAACGATATGGCTCGCGAAGTTAAGAATAACGAAAGTGAAACCAAAGCTCAGGAATCGACGGAAGAAAAAGTCGAAGAAAAGACCGAAGAGCAAGCATAACAATTCTCATAAGGAGAAATTATGAACAAAGTATTTTTAATCGGGAATTTAACGAGAGATCCTGAGTTGACCACAACTCAAACCGGACTTTCAATATGCAGATTTTCACTTGCCGTAACGCGCAGATACGCGTCTGCGGACGGCAATCGTGATACAGATTTTATCAACATCGTTACTTGGCGTACGACTGCCGATAATTGCAGTAAATACTTAAAGAAAGGAAGTAAGGCTGCAATCTGCGGTTCTATCCAAACGAGAAGCTACGACGGAACGGACGGCAGCAAACGCTATGTTACCGAAGTCGTTGCGGACGAAGTGCAGTTTTTAAGCTCCAAAGGTGATGAGGAGTTTATCGATGCGCCCGCTAACGCTAAGGATAACAATAAGCCCGTAGACAAGTTAACGGCAGTTGAAGACGATTTACCGTTTTAGAAAGGGGGATTAAGAAATATGAATAACGGAACAGAAGAAATCAAGAAACCGCGTAAAATGATGCCTAAGAAAAAGGTTTGCTATTTTTGCGTGGAAAAAATCAAATATATCGATTATAAGGACACGGCGAGACTTAAAAAATTCATTACCGAAAAGGGTAAGATTCTTCCGCGTCGTATGTCCGGCGTTTGCGCTGCTCATCAAAGAGTTTTGGCGACGGCTATCAAGCGCGCAAGATATATGGCTTTACTTCCGTACGTTGCGGAATAATCCGTTTAACGATTAAGAAGTTTTATGACTGACTCCGCCGTTAAAGCGGAGTTTTTTTTTAAGCGGGAAGATAGAAATTGCGCTGAGTTGATTATACAGTTTGACTTTTCGGTTAAAATAGTGTATATACTTATAGATAAAAATTGTAAGGTGTACTATGGATTGGGAAGAATTATGGAATAAAACAAAAGTTTGGCTTGAAAATACGGGTATAAAAATCGTTATAGCGATAGTGGTGTTGATTATATCTTTCATAATCATAGACTTTATATCGCGAAGAATTACGAGACGACTTAGTAAGAAAAAAGCCGACAAGCACGCGGATAGGACTGTCTTAAAGACAATTAATAACATAGTTCGAGTGGCGTTGAAGATATTAGTGGTTATAGTGTTGGCTAACCAAATCGGAATCGACGTGACTGCAATAACCGCGGTAATTATGTCGGCAGGTATCGGACTCGGTATGGCGTTTAACGGAGCTTTGTCGAACTTTTCGGGCGGTATACTTATACTTATGACAAGACCGTTTAAGTTGGACGATTTTATTTGCGCACTCGATAAAGAAGGTACAGTTGAAGAAATAAGAGTGTGCCACACTAAAATAAGAACTCCCGATAACAAAACGATATATCTTCCAAACGGCTTGTTGTCAACAACGACTATAATAAACTATACGGAAAAGGGTACGAGAAGATTGGAGCTTGTGTTCCCGATCTCATATACGGAAAATGTTAACAAGGCGCGTGAAATTGCGGAAAATACGTATCTTAATAATGAAAACGTATTGACGGAATTTGAACATAAAGTCGTTATCGAAGCTTTGTCTTCAAGCAGTGTGGATATTAAGGTTATAGTTTGGGTTAAATCGGAGAATTATAAAAACACGCAATATGAATTAACCGAGAGCATTAAGAACGCGTTCGACGCCGAAGGCATCGAAATTCCGTTCAATCAATTAGACGTTCACTTAAAGAACGATATATTATCCGAAACCATCGAAAACAGTCGTAGGAGACGAATATAATTCAGAATTATTATTATGGGTGTAAATATTAAAAACGCAAAGAAGCCTAAGGGATTAGGCGGTAGGAAGATGTGTAAACGTATGAACGACGGGCATCATAAAGAACTTGCCGAGTGGGGACTTGACTTTATCGAAATCGAAGATAACTCATTAGTCGTAGATATAGGTTGCGGCGGGGGCGGAAACGTCGCGCGTATGCTTGATAAATTTTCGGGTGGCAAAGTCGTTGGCGTTGATTACTCAAAGACAAGCGTAAGGGTTGCAAAAAAAGTAAATAAGCAAGCAATCGAAAACGGAAGGTGCGAAATATTGAACGCGGACGTTTGCGATTTGCCGTTTGAAAGAGAAAGCGTCGATATAATAACCGCTTTTGAAACCGTATATTTTTGGAAAGATTTGCAAGGCGCGTTTATCGAAATTTATTCCGTATTGAAAAATGACGGTACATTTATTATATGTAACGAAGCGGACGGCTTGCACGAAAGCGACGCAAGATGGGTTGACGATATAGGCGATATGATTATATATACGGGTGAAGAGTTGAAGAGCGAACTTTTTCGCGCGGGGTTTATCAAAGTTGAAATAAACGGCGTTGAAGAAAAACATTGGCTTACGGTTAAAGCCGTTAAATAAACAACGTATTCCGTCTTAATAAGGCGGAATTATTAATTTCGGTGAATTATACCATTAAGTGCAACGGTAAGGCAAAAATAAAACAGTTCATATAAATCTATGGTATAATAAATTCAGTCACAAAAAATACCAAAACTTACATAGTCTTACCCGAACAGATAGCCAAAACACATTGCGAATTAAAAATACTTTCGTTTAAGACAATATATCGTCTGATAAACGACAGATACTTAAAATCCACGATAAAACAATAAAAAGTTCTATATTATCAAAAAACCGTAGATTTATTTAACTTTTTTATCACTAAGTGTTGCATTCAGTTTGACAATTTATATCATATAACACTGTTGTTTAATTCAATCTATTTCCCTGATTTTCTTCTATTGCACTCCAAACAAAGCATTTGACAATTCTCAGCGGTCGTCTTGCCGCCCAAATGCCACGGCGTAATGTGGTCTCCTTCCATTTCTTTAATGTCAAAGGTCTTGTGACAAATAGGGCAAATACCTTTTTGTCTTTCATATGCGCTTCGTTTTTGGCTTTCACTGAACGCGCGAATATTGAGATAGTTTTCGTTTCGTGTTAAAACGTAATAGTAAATACCTTTTTTGTTTGTTACGTCATCATCCATCATTAAGTTTTTGATTTCTTCTTCAAGTTTATCCGTATCAAAAGTATCGTATTTGAAACCGTTATACAATGCGCCCCAAATTACACCTTTCATTTCTTTGCGATAAGTAACGAACGTCATTTTTACCCATTCGATAACATTTCTGAAATACGTCCAAAGTTCATTTGCATTTGGCTGATGCTGATGCGTTGCCATATATCCGTTAACGTCACCGTTGTTAATCCATTTAAGTGCGGTTTCGAGATAATCTTGTCTTATCGGAGAGCCGTTTACATAATCTTTGGCAAGTAAATACGCCGCACAATTACTTTTACTGAAATATGTCTTTGCGCTTGTAAGCCAAGACCCTGTATAAATTGCATTTTTTAATTCTTGTGCCGTTAATTTTTCACCTGCAATATTAATGATTTCAAACCAGTCAAGTTTTTCTTTATCATTGCCTTCACAAAAATATATCATAAGTTTATAATTATCAATCTTATCTTTTTCCGCTTGTGTGAGATTGTGATAATATTTATTGTTTATTGAAAAATCTCCATTGATATATTGACAAAAGCTGATAGTTCTTTGTTGTCCGTCAAGAACTTCAAAACTGCCGTCTTCGTTTTTTACCCAATACATAACGTTCAAAGGAAAACCTTTGAAAATTGTGTCTATAACGGCATTTCGTTTTTTCTCGTCATAAACAAATTCGCGTTGATATTTCGGTCGTATATTAAGTTTACCGTCATATCCGATAACGCCTTCTTCCGCACTGTCTATGTAATTCATTGCAACATCTTTAATCAATATCTCTTTTAACTCAATTTTCATAATTTTTTCTCCTGATAATTAATCTTAAATATTTTTCCACTCCATTGATTAAGGGTCTTCCGTGAGGTGTATTCGGATACCGTATACCTGTATTTTGTTCGCCCGTATTCATTATGCCGAATAGTTCAAATTGATCGGGATTGTATTTATCCAAAAACGTTATCGGCACACCGATATATCCGTTATAATCCATTGGAATATCGCAAGTTTTATCAACGTTTATTGCATTATAGTTATCGTAATTCGGAAATTCTTTTTTATTATATTTTTTATAAAGAACCAAATCTTCGTGCCTTTCTTTATAATCGATGTTTGTCCACCATCTGACGCCTTTTACACGAATATATTTAACGCCGTTTTCGTCAACTCGATAGCTATTAGATGTTATCGGATACGAATCCGGCACTCTGAATTCTCTGTCTCCGCTATGAATACTTTGTCCGAGCCAAATTTTGTTATCTTTTATAAGTTTGAAAATTTCTTTATAAGTAATTGCATTAACGTTACCGAGTATTATAAATTTTTTATCATACTCAAATAATTGAGCAACATATTCTCTGAATAATGAAAAGGGGGGATTGGTAACAACAATATCCGCTTGTTTCAAAAATTCAATGCATTCTTCACTTCTGAAATCACCGTCACCGTTTAAGTGAACAAGAGTATTCTTTTTGTTTAGCAACAAGAGTTTTACGTCGCTTAAATCGATTGCTCCGTCATTATTCATATCGGGAACTTCATTTATTTCAATTCGATACGCGCGTCTGTTTTTATTCGGATAAGTTTTGTTTTCATTTACACCGAAAAATGATAATTGCGTATAAGAAACGGGCGACGTATCATAACAAGTAGCAATAAGCTTTTTAAGCCCCAAATGATTGAAATTAATTGCAAAATACTTGAAAAAATTACTTTCATAAGGGTCATCACAATTACAAAAAACTATTTTGTTTTTCAAAAACTCTTTATAGTGTTTTAATTCAAGTTCAATATCAACTAATTGCGTATAAAATTCATCTTTCTTTGCTTTCTTTGCTTCTCTTAAATTCTTATTATCAGACATTTATTGCCACCTTATCCGTGTACAAATGTCCGTTAAAATGTACATCAATTAATGTAATTGATGCACAAATTGAAAGAAATTGTACATCAAACAGAATAGCAGAGCACAAAATAATAAAAATTACAAAGAAATATAATAAATAATTGCTTTGAAGTCGTAATTGTGATAAAATAATTATAATTAAATGTCCGCTTATTACATTAATCAGCGGATTTTTTCATTAAATTTTTAGCAAGTCTATTCATCATATCCGTTTTATGTTCTATCATTGAGTGGGCGTAACGGTTTAATGTAATCGTAGAATCTTTATGCCCCAATAGTTCGGACAATGTTTTAACGTCCATACCGCATTCGAGCGCACGGGTTGCAAAGGTATGCCGTAATGCGTGGAAACATTTGTGTTCGATACGCAACTTTTTAAGCAATAATTCAAAAGTGCGTTGATACGATCTGACGGCAACGGGTTTATCCGTATCAACTATCAAATATTCACACTTTGAATTTCTTTTCAAATCTTTAATGAGATTAAGTATTAGTTTCGGTAGGGGGATTATCCTATTAGACGAATTTGTCTTCGGCGTTTCGACAACTCTGCCGTTCGGACTGTCGTGACAAGTTTTGTTGATATACATAATTGATTTGTTGAAGTCTATATCTTCCCATTTGAGCGCAAGCAACTCGCCGATACGTAAACCAGTGTACAAACATATTATTATCCCGATTAACTTTTTCTTTTTACCGTGTAAGCAATACGTTTCTATACTTTTTTGTTCCGATATGTTAAAGCACACGATTTGTTTTTCAACTGTTTTGGGACGAATTATTTTATCTGCCGAATTGTTTTGAGTATACAATAATAAATTTGCCGTTTTTAACGAATTTTTTATAACGGATATTATCGAATTGACCGAGTTAGGCGACAAGCCTTTACCCGTCTTACTGTTTCCGTTGTCACATAATTCTTTTATAAAGTTTTGTAATATTTGCGGCGTCAATTCGTCTAAATCAAAGCCGCCTAAACACGATACGATATGTTTTTCGATTAATAGTTTATAACGTAAGTAAGTGCGTGTTTTATGCGAACATCTTACGTAACACTCTATCCACTCAGACAACCAGTCTTTATATAACATAAAATATCCCCCTATAAAATCTTAAAGATATTTTATATTAAAAATTTCAATCTCTTTCGAAGAAATGTTATTTATTTCTTATTATTTGTGCAATATTTATATTTTAACAAATAATTTTTCAATTCAAGTCGGTATATGTTTTATAAAAAATGCTACAAAAACAGTCATCAAAAAGATTATAATGAAGTAAGTTTATAAATATGCTTAAATTTCTTCCGTATATAAGTTATCAATAAAATTTGAAGAACGTTATCTTATTTTATCTTCGACAAATATTTTTTAGTTTAAGATATACATATAATGCAAAAAAAGTTTCAGCAATCAGATATATTCCTACAAACTCCACTAGTATTGCAAATATCATTATGTCGCTTTCCGAAATATTGAATCTAAACCCAAATTCTATTATCAAAACGGTAACCGCTGTAATAAAAACTGTAATAATTCCCGAAAGAATATGATACAACTTTTTTGTTTCAAATGGTTTACTTCCAATATTCTCATAACAGTTTTTGATTTTGTTCTCCAAAACAATCAATCCAATACTGAAAGGTATGGCAATAATCACCATAATCACCATTAAAACAAATTCGCCTAAAACATTATTTATAATACTACAAATATTATTTAATGCCACTCGTTAAATATCTCCTATATTAATTTTACCAAACAGGGCAAAAATAGTGTTACAAGTCATATTTTTAACAATATACCGAACGATCCAATCTACGTTTAGTATCACCCCTTATTTTTAATTGCCACGAAAACAATAATAGCAATGATAAACAATATTGTCAATATAGCGGATATTACAATTCTCTTGTATGCTTTTACTCTTTTTTTAACTTCGGGGCGATCTTTCTCTATTATTTGCCCTATTTCGTAATCTTCTTGTCCCGAAATTAATATTTCTGCGGCATTTTCCGTTACTGTAATATCAATCTTATCCGATATTTTACCTTTTAATTTAATGGGTATAATGTTTTGTTTATCCTTACACTCTTCAAGTGACATATCGCATCCAAAAAAACGCCCGATAAAATCAAAAATAAATAAAAGCCACCAGAATTTGCATAAAACTAAATTCTGTTCAATCAAGTATAATGTGGAATTTTCGTTAAGTTCGATTTCCTTTTTAGGATTTACTTTCTTATTGTCTAAGTATAAATCATACATTATACCGTATGGCTTTTTATGTATTAAATTGATTTTTGTTTTCATATATCACCAAGAATAGATTATTCCGTCAGCATTTCCGTCTATCGCAATGTCTAAAACAAAACTTATCAATCCGCCCAATGAAGTAAAAGACCAAGCGTATTTGAATAAAGCATCACCTATTTGTCCTACACTAAGTTACTTTTTCTTTCAATGTATTCCATTATAGAATATTCTCAAACTTAATAATCTTTTTAAGATTTAATTAAACCTAACATAGAATTTAACAAAAGACATTAACTTTTAATAGCCGAGAGAATTATTAATCCAAATATCAATAACAAAATAGCAACTATAAAGCATATTGTCATTATTTTGCAAATTTTAACTCTCTTAACCAATTTTGAGTCATAGTAATCAGTTTGCGAAATCACTTCAACAGATTTGCAATTACTTGTAATTTCATTAGTGTCAACATTTAATCTTAAATTTATTTGATTAGAAACACCCTTTAACCTTATAGTAATTTTATGGCGTGTTGCTAAAAATAAATCTTCAAAGGTATCCATATCAAGCGTTTGCCCGATAAAACCCAGTATAAACATAAAAAACGCTATAAAAGGGAAATACCAGGCAAGAACAAGTTTCTTTTCTAAAAGAGATAAAATGACTTCTTCACCGTTACATTTAGAATCAGTCAATTCTTTTTCGGCTTTCACTTGATATTTAATCTTTTTACGACCAAATGTAGTTAAATTTATATTGTGCATTTAATACTTCTCCGAGTTAAATCCAACCATTAGGAATATTATATATACTCATTGTAATTGTCAACTGATTTTTACATTTATTTATGAAACAACAAGAGATATTTTATATTAAAAATTTCAATCTCTTCCGAAGAAATGTTATTTATTTCTTATTATTTATACAGTTAAATAAATTACAGTGAATAATGATTATTGTAATCGGCTTAGCCGTTGGGCATAATTTGTGAAATTATAAAACTTATGCTAACGCTTGCAAAAGAATACTGTATTTGTAGTATAATAAGTTTACAGATAATGTGGGATACGGGATACGTATGGATAAAAGTGAATTAAATGTATTGATAAAAGATGTTAAAAAGCAAGACGAGATTGCTTTTCAAAAACTATTCGACGCGTGTAAAAAAGAAGTATTCGGATTTTTGTACGTCTACACGAAAAACAGTAAAGACGCAAAGAGTTTATTAAAAAAAACTTTCGTTAAAATTCGTGAAACGGTGCAAGAACAGCGGGACGGGACGGACGCGTTTGCATGGATATTGAAAACCGCGCATATTACGGCACTTGATTATTTGAAGATTAAGAATAAACGAGCCGACGATAATACGCAAGTCGAAGAGATTGACGAAGATAATAAACGGAAAGGAGCGTTACCGAGCGTATACGAAATAATCAACAAATATTTCGAAGATACGGACAGGCAAATCGTTTTGTTAAAACTTGCATATGAATACAAAAACAAAGAGATTGCGGATATTTTGAATATTCCGACTGCGAGTGTACCTTGGAAATATAGTAATGTAATCAAACCGCTTAAAAATATACTGCTCGAAGCAGGATACCGACTTAATAATAATATAGGCAATTTGATTTTGGCGGAAAACGAAGAAGCGGATATTAAGTTTTTCAGCGATATGACAAAGACTCCTATTTCAAAACCTACGGAAATCGAAAACGAAAAGGAAACTCGGGAAAACTTTTTCAAGAGTGCGTCTTTTATATCGGCAGTGTGCTGTCTTACCGTTGCGTTTATGCTCTTTCTGATAACGTGTTTATAATTTTCGGAAATAAATTTTAACGGGAAGCAATCGAGATAAATTTCCTATACAAAACCGGATATTTGTATTATAATTAAAAAGTTCTTTATTATGTCTCAGGAGATAAAGTGAAAATTTTTGCACGATGCACGTTAATATTCAGAGCGGTTATCATAATTACTGTATTTGCGATTATTTTCAATATATTTTCCGCTGTATCGGAAAATTATGCGTACGCGTTGTCGATCGGAGAGACGGTTGAAGCGACTGCCGAGATAAACGCAAATGAAAACGAGATAAAAATAACTTCGGATAATCTTAAATCCGACAATAAATCAATAGGGTTATTATAATATGATTAAAAACGTTTTATTCGATTTGGATGGAACATTGCTTAATATGAACGAAAAAGTGTTCGTCAAAGAATACTTTTCCGTGCTTGGCAAGAAAGTCGCAACGCTCGGATACGATAAAGATATATTTATCGAAAACGTGTGGAAAGGGATGTCCGCAATGGTTGCCAACGACGGCAAACGATTAAACGAAGAAGTGTTTTGGGCAACGCTTTCAAAAGCGTACGGAGAGAGTGTTCTTAAAGACAAAGCGGCGTTGGATAGTTTTTATGAGAACGAGTTCGATTCGGTTAAAGAATATGCGAACGTGAGCGACGTAAGCCGTAACGTAGTTAAAGAATTGAAATCGCAAGGTTATAAACTCGTGATTGCTTCAAATCCCGTTTTTCCGCTTGTCGCACAAAAGAAAAGATTGATTTGGGCGGGCGTCGATCCCGACGACTTTACATATATTACCGCCTATGAAAATTCAAGCTTTTCAAAGCCGAACGTTATGTATTATAAGGAGATAATGTCCAAACTCGATATATCGCCGAACGAAAGTATTATGGTCGGTAACGACGTAAACGAAGATATGGTGGCAAAGGAATCGGGACTTAACGTGTATCTCGTAACCGATTGTTTGTTGAACAAAAGCAATAAGGATATATCGGAATATAATAAAGGCACTCTCGATGGGGTATTAAACTATATAGCAACGTTAAACAAAAGGTAAGACTATGGTTAAGAAAGGATTAAAGAATTATTTCAAAAGTTTCAAATACTTTTTCACACCGCTCGGAGTTATTGCTCTCGGCGCGGTTATCGGGCTTTCGATACTGATTCCAGGGATAATGAATTCCGTTAAGGAGATGTTGACGGGCGTATCGGATACAGTAAGCGAAACAGAGATAAATTGGGGCGCGGCGTGGAGCAGTTTGCTCGACTCGGTGCGCGCGCTTGATTGGAGCAAGCCCGACGTCGCCGTAAGTCAAATGCTCGATAATGATTGGCTTACCTCAGCACTGAACGGCTGCGTTACCGCGATTTTCGAAGACGCAAATCCCGCACTCGAACAAATAAAAACGCTTGTTTTGGAGTGCATAGAGGAAATCGGTAAATTTTTTGCAATATTCGTGATAGTTACAGTATTTGCAATGATAGTCGGTTATGTACTCTTACGTTTTCAAATCAGGAGAGAAACAGTCAAGCGTTCGCTTTGGAAAACGATACTGCTTGCAATAGTTCATGCAATCGTTAACGTTACGGTCATTGTCGCTTGTTTGAGTATTATGTCGAAAGTGAACGGATTTGCCGCTTTTATCGTGGTGTTAGCATTTTTTGTGATTTCGGGATTTGTTTCTCTTATCGAAGCCTATGTCGTTCACGCCGTCAAAAAGGTTAAGTTTAAGAATATAGTCAATATGAAGAACGTTGCGCTGTTATTGTTTACCAACGTTATTATATTCGCAATATCAATGTTTCTCGTGTATTTGGTATATGCTGTGACAAATGCAATCGTAGGGACGTTTTTGAGTATTGCACTTATCGAGATAGCGTCCATTGTTATAGGACTCAATGCGGAGTCGTATGTAGTGGAGACGGTCGAGAAGAAAGGCGGCGGAGAAAAACACTCTGACAAGAAATAAGATTATGAAATATTTGAAAAAGTCATTGAGAAACGAAGTGTTTAAGTACGTTACCGAAAAGTACGGCAGCGAAATAGAGTACCCGTGGTTTAAGTTCCCCGAATACGCAGTGTTTAGGCATATTGATAACAAAAAGTGGTTCGGGCTTATTATGAATATACCGTATAATAAACTCGGGCTTAATGGTGACGAATACGTAGACGTTCTTAACGTAAAGTCGAACGACAAATTTCTTATCAATATAATGCTTAATGAAAACGGAATATTCCCGGGGTATCATTTATCCAAAGGCAATTGGCTGTCCGTTTTGCTTGACGGGACCGTTCCGCTTGAAAAGATTTTCGCGCTTATTGATGAAAGCTTTGCAAGCACCGCGTCCAAAGCGAAAAAGATAAAATATCGTGAGCCTAAAGATTGGCTCGTACCCGCAAATCCAAAGTATTACAACATTGAACATGCGTTCGACAATGAAAGCGTTATCGACTGGAAACAGGGAGCGGGGATAATAACGGGAGACGTTGTGTATATGTACGTTACGGCGCCCGTGTCCGCAATACTCTATAAGTGCAACGTACTTGAAACGGATATACCGTGCAACTTCAAGTCGGATAAATTAAACGTGCCCGCGCTAATGAAAATAGAACTTATCAAGAAATACGGTGCGGATGAATTCACGTTTGAAAGGCTAAAAGACGAATACGGGATATGCGCAATACGCGGACCGCGCGGTATACCGCACAGTTTAAGATGTAAACTCAATTAAAAAAGACACTCGTTTGAGTGCCTTTTTATTAATTGTCTTTTTTCGTTTTATCGACTTTCGAGTGATAACAGCCCGAGCAGTGAGCACAGTCGCAACCGCAGTCGCAGGTAGGTTTACCTTTTATTCTTTTTACAACGCGCGACGTAATAACTCCGATTACGAACAGCGAACACGCGACTATTGAGATTATTTCCCACACGCTCATAGTTGATTTCTCCCGACTTTATTATGTTTATTCCGAAATACTATTCCCATAACGGTTATTGCTATTGCAAGCGTCCAGATAAACGTTGTCCACCACCAAGAGCCGACAGTGTATACCATTGCGCCTATTATATACGAAGAGAGAAACCAGAACAAGAGCGTGCCTTTGAAACTCTTCTTATTGCCGAGTTCGGCTTTTGCCGTGCCGACCGCCGCAAAGCAAGGTATGGTAGTCATATTGAACGCTATGAAAGATATAAGAGCGGGGATAGTGATGCCCGTCGCCATAATCATAGATTGTACGGCGTCTATACCGTCTTCCGCGTCGATTGCGAGTTCGCCGAAGTCCATACCGACGACAGCCGTCAAGCAAGCCGCAAGCGTCGCGAACGTTGCGATGACGTTCTCTTTTGCGATAAGTCCTGCTACAACCGCTACGACGAATACCCAACCGTATTGACCGAGTTGACTGCCGAATCCGAGCGGAGTAAACAACGGTTGAACGAATTTAGAAACGTCAGCTAAAATACTGTCGTTGATTTGTTCGTCTTCAAGGAATTGCCAAGCAAACGAAAAGTGAGAAAGAAGCCAAATAACGATAGTGGATGCAATGATTATCGTAAACGCTTTCTTAACGAAATGTTTTCCTTTATCCCAAAGGTGTGCCATAAGGTTTTTGAATTGCGGAGTGTGATACGATGGTAGTTCCATAATAAACGGCGGAGTTTCGCCTTTCAAAGACGTGCTTCTCATAAGGAGAACGGATGCGATTGCCGCGACTATTCCCAAAAGGTACATACCGTACGTTATTAAGTCAGCGTTTCCCACGCCGAAATATACGACGATTGCGCCCGCAACGGCGGTAAGTATCGGAAGTTTTGCGCCGCACGAAAAAAACGGAATAACTCTGACTGTCGCCGTTCTTTCTTTGTCGTCCGCAAGCGTTCTTGTGTTGATCATTGCGGGGACGGAACAGCCGAAACCCATAATCATAGGCATAAACGCTCTGCCCGATAAACCGAATCTTCTGAACATTTTGTCGAGTATAAACGCGATACGCGCCATATATCCGCTGTCTTCGAGTATTGAAAAGAACAGAAACAGAGTAAGGATACACGGTAAAAACGAAAGGACTGCCGCGATACCTTCAAGTATACCGTTGTTGATAAGCCCGATTGCCCATTGTGACAACGAGCTGTCTTCGACAAGTCCGCCGAGCCAACCGAACAGATTTCCGATAATCAAATCGTTCCAAATATGGTCGATAAATATACCGGGAGACGCTATCTGCCCATCGTAAAAAGTCGAAAGCAACTGAACGCCGAAGTTAATCGGTTCGCCGTCTTCCGTCAAAAGCCCCAGTTCTTCGAGAGTGGGAAAATTAAAGATTGCGCCGAGATACAGAAAGTCTTCCGCAAACGTCAAGTGGAATATCGCAAACAGTACGAGCAGAAAAATCGGTATGCCCCAAATCTTATGAGTTAAAACTTTGTCCGCTTTGTCCGACGGAGTCATTTTGAGTTTATCCTTTTCTTTTTTCGTAACCGTTTGCGCAAAATTTTTCGATATGTACTTATATCTTCCGTCGGCGATTATTGCTTCAAAATCCTTGCCGAACGTATTGTCTTCAAACGTCTTTTTGAATTCTTCAACCATCGGCGCGGTTTCTTTATGCGTATTGAGTTCCATCGAATCGTTTTCGACAAGTTTTATCGCGTGGAACAACGGGTTTTCGACGTTTTGTTTTTTCAGCGCGGTTTTTACGTCGTCGATAAGACGCGCAAGCGGGGTGTCGGTCAATACGGTAGTGCCTTCACGGACAACGCGGCTTTCTTCGTATGCCTTATCCATCAATTCTTTAAGCCCTTTTTCTTTAAGCGCGGAAATGGCGACGACAGGGACACCGAGTTTATCTTCGAGTGCTTTCACATCGATTTTGTCTCCGTTCTTGTTCACTACGTCGATCATATTCAGCGCAACAACCACGGGAACGTCCGTTTCGAGAAGTTGAGTTGTCAAGTAGAGATTGCGTTCAAGATTGGTCGAGTCTACGATATTGATTATACAATCGGGTTTTTCATAGAGAATATAATTTCTCGAAATGATTTCTTCGGGAGTATACGGGGATAGAGAGTATATACCCGGTAAGTCAATAATCGCGACGTTTTCGGGCGTCTTCTTATATACGCCGTCGCGCTTGTCTACCGTTACGCCGGGCCAGTTGCCGACGTGCGCCGTCGAACCTGTCAAACTGTTAAATAAGGTGGTTTTACCGCAATTCGGATTACCCGCCAAAACGATTTTTTTCATTTGTCCGTAACCTCCATATTAACGCAAGCGGCTTCGCTTTTACGGAGAGTGAGTTCATATCCGCGTAACGTGATTTCGATAGGGTCGCCGAGTGGCGCGCGCTTACGCATAAAAACTTCCGCACCGGGTGTAATACCCATATCAAACAGTCGCCTTTTGATTTTGCCTTCGGCGATAACGGCTTTTACGATACCCGTTTCACCGATTGAGAATTGATCGAGAGTTTTGTTCATATATATCTCCTTATAAATTATTTTTTTAACTTACGCGACGAAAATTTTGGCGGATACATCTCTGTCAAGCGCGATTTTGCCGTCTTTTACTTTTAAGACAACGCTTCCGCCCGAAGAACTTAAAACGGTTATTTCTCCGTTTACGGCTATTCCCAAATTTTCAAGATGCTTTTTGAGTTTTTCTTCCGCGGTTATGCGAACTATTTTCAAAATGCAGTTGTGCGGTGCAATTACTATCGGCATATTGTCTCCTTAATTAATATTGATGTTTTGATTTTTCAAAATATGAACAATTATTCATATTCATAATTATTATACGTGTACAAAAAATAAATGTCAAGCGAATATGAACAATTATTCATATTCGATTTTCGTATTGATATTGCTTTTTTATAAAAGAAAGTTTATAATATTAACGTAATAAAAAAGGAAAGCGGGTATGGAAAAGAGTATAAGACAACCGAAACAGCAAAGATCCATAGATAAGAAAGAGCGGATAATCAAGGCGGCATACGAACTTTTTTCCGAAAACGGTTATCACGGTACGGTCACGTCGGATATAGCGAAAAGAGCGGGGGTATCCACGGGTATCGTTTACGGATATTTTGCCGATAAGCGCGATATACTTTTTTACGTTTTGAAAATTTATATACGCGAAACGGCGACGCCCGTAATGGAATACTTTACGTCGGTATCAAAAGACGTATCGCTTGAAGAACTGTTCGACAATATAATAACCGTTACGCAATCAATACATCAGAAGAGTGCGAATTTACATAACATATTGCACTCTCTTGCATTTGTCAATGAAGATATTAACGAAGAGTTTTTGCATCTTGAAAAACACATTACGGTTTCGGCGGCTCAGAGACTTAACGAAATCGGCGTCACTACGGAACGGCTCGAAGAAAAAGTACATATTGCTATGAATATAATACAAGACTATGCGCACGAAGCCATATACGACCGTCACGACTATATAGACTACGACGCTATGCGAAAGGACGTCATTAAGTTGCTTGTAAGTTTGTTTGGTAAATAGGAATTAAGAAAATATACTTTCAAAAGTTCGTTATTTCTGCTCGATATTTTGGTTCACTTCAAATTCAGGGATTCGTTTTATTCGCTTTGCTACACATTTTCAAATATGCTTTTTGAACTTAACGAAAATCCAATAGTAATTCAACAACTTTTAGGTCATAAAGACGTCAAAACAACCATAGGAATTTACAATAGTGTTAATAGTGATTATGTTAAGGAAGCAACAG
>ONBF01000048.1 GCA_900315995.1 uncultured Eubacteriales bacterium | reverse complement strand
CAGTCGAAAAGAGAGATTCCCATCGTAAGAGTCCTTATATCGAGATGCTCCCGTCTTATCATATCTATTGTTTCGATTATTTCACGATTTTGCAACATAACACGCCTCTATACTCTGTGCATAACGTTAAAAACGTCTTCGTGTTGAAGCGTAATGCTGACGCCTATACTTTCGCCGAGTTTATTGAGTTTATCGTTAAGCACGGCAAAATCCGCCGACTCTTTAAGTTCGATAAGCATAATCATAGTAAAGTAATCTTGCATAATCGTTTGTGAAATGTCTTCGATATTGACGTCTTCTTCAAACAATAAACCGCTTACTTTGGCGATTATTCCCTTTTTATCCTTTCCGATAACGGATACGATGGCTTTCATATATCCTCCTTAATCGTTATAACGCTGTCTTTTCGGTTAATTCTCTTTCGAGCTGTTCCGTTTCGTTTTCATCAAATACTTTTGTTCCGATCGTTTCGTATGCGATAAGAATTTTGTCGCACGCTTTGTACTCCACAATATCACCGCGGTTAAACTCCAACTTGCCTCTCGTTTCCTCAACAAGTACGCGACCTACCTTAACGCGTCCCTTTGAATCTACTCCGCCGTACAACAGCATTTCGTAACACTTGATACCCGACTTTTCGACCGTGTCGGCAAGCGTTTTGAGATAAACGCCCTTTTCCGCCTTAACGTCGTTATGTGTAACGCTGAAAAGAAACGGGACATATGCACGCGTAATTCGCATAGGTATTCCTCTGTAAATCATACAGAACATAAGAAGCGCGATCGTCGAAACCACGTTTATTACAAAATAAACAGCAGCGGATTCACCCCACTTTACGAATACAAGCTTTAATACGAAAACGCCGATATTGAACAAAATACCGATTATTAATACGCCCCAAAAAATTTTGACTTGTTTCGCCCTTGTTTTAACGGCGTCGCCGTATTCGCTTAAATCATAAAGTTCTTTCATAAAAATACCTATATTCTATTATAGCATTTACATAAAGAACGTTACAAGTATTAAAACGGTAAAATATCAACCTAAAAACAAAGTCTTTTAATCGCGGTTTTGTAAATTTCGTACGCTTTTTCAAAACTTTCTACGCTTATTCTTTCGTTCGCGTCGTGGACATTGCAAATTTCGTCCGTCTCAACGGGTCCGAACGCAACCGCAGGACAAGGCAATGCGCGCGCATACGTTCCGCCTCCGATTCTCAAAGGTTTTTTATCGTTTTTCGTAACGTCTCCGTAAACGCCGAGCAATGTCTTGACCAAATACGAATTTTCGTCCGCATTAAGCGGCGGTGAAAACGTTACATCGTTTTCGACAGAGAACGCGTTCGCGCCCGCTTTCACTTTATCTTCACACATCGTGACGGGACAGCGCATATCGATATTCAGTTTAAGCTTTTCGTTTTCGGTCTCGATTTTTCCGAGATTAACCGTGAACGCTCCGCTGAAATCTTCGACTTTAAGTCCTATACCGCTACCGTCCGTAACGCATTTGTCCGCAATTTTTTTATATACGCTGTCACGCGTTACGGCATACAAGTCTTCAAGTACTTTAACTATTGCGTTTTCGCCGAGTTTCGGAGTAGACGCGTGCGCCGCTTTACCTTTTGCCGAAAGAATATAAAAGTCGTCGTCTTCGCGTATCAAACACGCCTTCGCTTTCGTTATATCGACTACGCGTTTTTTCTCGATTTTCGCTTCGCATGAATCAGGTACTATATTTCGTCTCTGACCGCCTTTTATATATGACAACCCGACGGGTTTTGATAAGTACGCTACTACATCCGCTATACCTTTCTCGGTAACAATCAGCGGAAATTCGGCGTCGGGAGCGTATGCTAACGACGGTATTTCGGAGTGCGATTTATAATATTCCATACATTTCATACCGCTTTCTTCATTGCACCCGAAAATAAGTCTTATACGCCTTTTCGGTTTAAGCCCGCTTTCGATAAGTTCTTTAACCGCATAGATATTAAGAACGGCGGGTCCTTTATCGTCCACCACGCCGCGACCGTAAATATATCCGTCCTTTATTACCGCTTCAAACGGATCGGTATTCCAATTATCTCCCGTCGGCACGACGTCCAAGTGACAGAGTATACCTACAAGTTCGCCATCGCCCGTTTCCGCATATCCGCAGTAGCCGTCTAAGTTTAGCGTCTTCATACCGAACGATTCGCACATTTTGAGAACGTCGGTCAAACACGCGAAATTCTGCTCCCCGAACGGCATACCGGGTCTGCTTTCCGCCTCGACGGTTTTATAAGCGATAATTCTTTTCAGTGTATCGAAAATCTGTTTTTCCATAACTCACCCCGTCAATAATTATACCACTCATAACGATTTTCACAACCTTTAATTGAATAATTTACGTCCACACGGCAATAGTTATATCACGCCGAGAACGTTTCGGAACATATGATGTATCGAGGAGCAAACAGTGATTAAACGCGGAGAATTATATTATGCCGATTTAAGCCCCGTCATCGGGAGCGAGCAAGGCGGAATACGCCCCGTACTCGTCGTGCAGAACGACATCGGCAATAAATACAGTCCGACCGTCATAGCGGCGGCAATAACGAGCCAACTCAATAAAGCCCGTTTGCCTACGCATATACAACTTGACGAAGGTTCGGGACTTCCCAAAAATTCGATAATACTGCTCGAACAAATACGAACTATTGACAAAACGCGGCTTAAAGATAAAATCGGCGAACTGCCGAGCGATGTAATGACGAGAGTAAACAACGGGCTTCTTATTTCGCTCGGTTGCTATCAATAATCATAATTTCAAATTGCAAGCGCAATAACTGCCCGTAGACGTAACTTTTATTTGCGGAACGACCGATTTACACTCAGCCGACGAAGAAGGACAAACGTAACAAAATCTGCAATTCTTTTTCCCTGCTTTTGCGTCGAAGTCCCCGAAAAATCTGTTTTCCCGATTAATAACGAGTTTAGACGAATCCATAAGCCACTTTGTATACGGATGCTTAGGCGTTTCGGTTATCGCTTTAACCGTCCCGTATTCAACAAGATGCCCATCATACAACACGAGAATTTTATCAGTCAGAATATTTGCGAATTCGACGTCGTTCGTAGCGATAACGAAATTCATTGAAAGTTGTTTTTTTATATGGAGAAGCATAGGAACAAGCCGTCTCTTGAATCCGTAGTCCAAGCCGAATACGTCGTCAATAAAAAGTAATTTATACTCTTTTGAAAGTTCGTTCAGAAGACCGAGTTTCAAGTTAAGCCACTCATCAGTCTGTTTCAATTTAAGTTTGAGATCGTCGGGCGCTATCTCGAACGCGTTAAGAATTTGTTTCGGCTCCACTCCGAACACGTGTGCCGAATTTCCGACGAGTACAGCCACGGGCTCTTCGGGGTCGCCGTATAAAGAGCCGTCATAATATCCTATTTCAGAATTGAACAATGCCGTTTCTTCCGCCGAAAATCTCGAAACGATACCGCGATACAACGTACCTTTCTTTCTGTTGAAAATATTATAAAGGAGTTCTGACTTGCCCGAATTTGCCGTACCGAAGATCGAAAGCCCTTCGCCGTCCTTAATAACTGTTTTTAAGTTATCCACGTCAAAACAAAACAAATCGTTCATTTGATAATTCTCCTTACAAGCGTTGCGTTGACTTCGATTATCGCCTTATCCGACGTAAATATAACGAGTGACTGTTTCGGGTTACTTGTATTCCAATCTTTTATTTTTCCGACAAGCGCAAGGCGGCTGACGCAATCGAGATACCTTTGCGGTTCGCAAAGCATAACTATTCGCGCGTCAGTCAAAAACGCGCCCGTAAGATACACTTTCGTAAGCTCCGATACACTGCAAGCGACAAGCGGACGTACGAGAAGTTTTGACGGCGACTTCACGTTCAAAGTTTCAAAAAATTCAAGCACTTTGTTTTCGTCATAATTTTTACCCATTTCGGACTTAATGAACATATTTACGGTTTTTAATATATTTTTGGTTTTGCCTATCGAATTAGGCATTACGTAAAACGCTCCGTTTGTCAACTCGTGGTACTTACTGCGTTTCATATCGGTTGCAATAACGCCGTCGTATCTCATCTCACCGCCGCTTATTATATACTCTTTATCGTAATCACGGCGAATTATCGACACTATACCGTCTATCTGTTCGCGCGAAAATCCGGATACAATGGTTATGCCTGTATTCGCTATATTAAAATCCGCCATATTGACGACTATTTTGCCGTTTTCGGATTTTATGAGACTAATCTCGTGTAACTCCATTATGTTATCCGCGCCGAACGCGCCGTAATCCTTTTTATACGGAAGAAAAGCAACGTCGTATATACTGTGCATACGTTTAAGGTCGGCTATACGCTTTTCTTCGCTCATAGCGGCGTAATCGTTCATAAGCGCGTTCTTCTTAGCGCGTTCTATCGCAAGTTCTTCCGCACGCGCATACATCTGCTTGTATTCGCGATCCAGATTTTCGATTATCTCCTGCTCGCGCGCCAATATCTTTTCGGTTTCACGTTTTTCGGCAAGCAACGCAAGTTCTTGCGCTTGAAGTCCCGCTTCCGCCTCGTCTTCACGCATACGTTGCTGTTGCGCTTCTATTTCCTTCCGTTTTTGAATTTGCGTAAGTTTTAATTCGTGTTCGCGTTGAATACGCAATTCAAGTTCTTCTTTTTTCTTACGTTCGAGTTCGTCTTTACGCTTTTGAATTTCGTTCGCTATGCTTTGAGCTTCTTCTTCTTGTTTAAGACGCTGACGCTCCGCTTCGGCAAGTTCCTTTTCACGCTTTAATTGACGTTCCTTTTCTTCCTGCTTGTATTTTTCGTTATTGTTTTTGCGTTCTTCTTCAAAACGTCTCTTCTCCGCTTCAAGTCTCTGTCTGTAAGCATTGTTATTCTTTTTATACTCTTCGATTACGGCTTCTTGCTGTTTTAAGTCTTGCTTTTTTTCGGCAAGTTCTTTTTTTTCGGCAACCTTTTTATTGATGGAATCCTTATTCCACCAAAGAAGCTCGCTTTCTCCCGAATCTATTTTGTAGTCGCCTACCAAAAAAACATCTTCTTGTTTTTTATTAATAAGGCTGTTTACTTTTTCACGACCTCGGGATATATCGTTGTCGCCATTAAAGTTTTTTTCTTTCAACAACGTATTTTCATTAATGTTGTTCGTCTTTTCGTTTTCCATTTGTTATTTCTTTATATACGCTCGATAAAACTCTTTTGTGCTCCGACTTCCTATGATAACCGTCTATTATCTCTTTATCGTGCGCAGATATGTTTTTTCCGTTAATGTAATCGTCTATCGTTTTGTACGTAACGCCCATTTCGAGTTCGTCGGTTTGTCCCTCGAACAGTCCCGCTGACGGCGCCTTTGTCCTTATGCTTGCGGGCGCGTCGAGAAAGGCGAGAAAATCGTACACTTCGCCGACCGTTAAGTCGGCTATCGGGTCGAAGTCATATGCGCCGTCACCCCACTTCGTGAAGTAGCCCATATATATTTCGCTTTTGTTGCCCGTCCCCGCTACAAGTCTGTTTTCCGCCGCGCCTATTGCGTACAACGTCGTCATACGAAGTCGCGGATTGATATTTATATCTGCCGAACGGTTAATATCGATCGCTTTACCGAGTTCTTTAACAAGCGCGGCTTTGGTGGCGGTCAAATCGACCGTCCTGTATTCTATATCGAATTGATTGCATAACGCTATCGCGTCCTGCATATCGGTTGTTAAATTAACTTTTGAATTACACGGCATAATGACTGCGAGCGTATTTTCACACGCTTTCTTGCAAATAATACCCACCAGCGCACAGTCCTTGCCACCGCTGTTGCCGTATACTATTCCGCTTGCCCCGGATTCTTTGAGTTTATTCTTAACGTACTCGACGCGCTTTTTTAATTCAACGGCATAATCTCTCATTAAAGTGCGACCTTCCAAAGTCCGTGAAGATTGCAGTATGCGTACACCGCTATCGGCTTTTCACCGCTTGATAAAGCAAATTCCGTTTCGGGCGCACCGCTTAAATTCTTTCGTTGTCCGCCCGCGTTTGTTTCCAAATATACGAAAGATATGTGATGCTCGTCCGTCATCGGATGTGCAACGCTTCCGACTTTAACTTTAATCGTGTTGCCGTCAACGTTTACCGTCGGTAAATGCTTTTCGGTACTCGCTTCGACCGTGTTCGGAACAAGTTCTTGCATCTTAACTCCGCAACACATTAACGGTACGCCTTTGTCGATAACTTTACCTATAACGTTTCCGCAATGACTGCAAATAAAAAATTTACTCATATAATTCTCCTTATAAGTTTTTAATTATTATATCATAATTATAAAAAAATACAACACGCAACGCAATACTTATACTTGTTTTTATTGACAATACGTCAAAAAAAATTTATAATGACTAAGCGAAATCGTCATTTGCTGCTATGGCTCAGTCGGTAGAGCACATCCTTGGTAAGGATGAGGTCACCGGTTCAAGTCCGGTTAGCAGCTCCAATCAAAAAGCACCGTTTTTATGACGGTGCTTTTTGTTTCTGCTAAAAAGATTTGATATGGTGACCTCATCCGATCAGGGTCCCCGAAGCGTCGTAAGACGTTTTGGGGTAAGGAGAAACCGAGCGTAAATTCGTCATATGCGAGCCTGTCGAGCATAGACGATAAAGCGAGTGTTTCGACGCTGTCACCGGTTCAAGTCCGGTTAGCAGCTCCATATTTCAAAAGTCGCTAAATCCCAGTAAAATCAAGGGTTTTAGCGATTTTTTTTATTTTTAATTTCTGTGTTAAAATTTTCATAAAAAATATTTGACACAATTTTTTCAAGGACATTTGGTATCAAAAAATTCAATAAAAAAGACCGAAAATTGAAAATCTCAACTTTCAGTCTTAAACGCTCTAAAACTATCAAAATCTGGTGTAAATGGTGTCAAATGGTGTCAAAATGTTGATGATATAATTCAATAAATTTATCAACAGCCCTTTCGTAATAAAAACATTGTTTTGGACTTTTTTTGTTATTTGGGTTCAAGTGCCTAATCTTGCAAAGTGTGTTGTCTTCCTTTATCAACTTATTTATTGCGTGAAATTTTGGATTTTGTTTTATTGTATTATCTTTATCTAATATTTTTCTGACGTATTCTTTATATTCTAAATCTGGTAAAATTTCATCAACTGATTTAATTGCTGGAGCATTAGGGTCATTTGTTAGCCTATACGCCTTATAAACTGGTATGGCTTGTTTATCTTGTTGATTTATTGCAGCAATGATATCGGAATTGGAAATATTTTTTACACTAGTTAGTAATGTGTCAAAGCCAACTATTATCGGTTCCTGAATATCATCATCATTCAAATCCTTAATGTATTTTATTATCGCAGACACAAAATCATTATTCACACTATCATAGTTTTTATTTAAAAAATCGATTGGATTAAAAGGAATATTAAAACCTATTGGCAAAATAAATAAACTGCTTTCTTTTGTTATATCCTTGTTAAAATATTTATCTAAAAAGTTATTATAATTTATAACGCTTCGACTTAATAACATATATATAGCAGGATTTAATTCTTCTTCAAAATAATGCACATTTGTATTTCTATATTGTTCAATTAAATCAAGATTAGCAAAAACAACATCAAATGTTTTAGAACCCTCCTTAGTGTTTATATCATCATTAACAAGTATCAAAGCTTTTGAAAAACTAATTGTATGTTTTTTATCATCTTTTTCGTATATTTTTGTATTGGAAATATATTTGTATATATATGCCTTCAATAACAATTCCCAAGCATTTATAATCAACATTGATACTGTTGGATATCTATATAAAAATTGTGGCTTATTATGAATTTCGACAGCGGAAAAAATTGCTGATTTTGAAGCATTTAGTAAACTGTACACCACATTCTTTTTTCTTTTTCTCATTT
>ONBF01000049.1:948-8705 GCA_900315995.1 uncultured Eubacteriales bacterium | reverse complement strand
ATTGTTATAAACACGTTCTATGTTTTCAGTATTTGCGTTCAACTTTTTAACCGTATATACCGCTGTTTTCCAAGGAGCATTATTCCCGAAAAATACTTTTTCCGCAGATCTGTACTCGATTGTTATCTCGGTATCCGCGCATAGATTTCTCGGTATGTAAAACGTATCGGACGCGGTATTTACTTTCGAAACGCCCAACAGTCTCGACGCGTCGGAAACTCTCCACTCAATCTCATTATTTGTGGTGTTAAACGTATGTTTTACGCTGAAAGCATATCTGCTTCCCCTATCCACACGGTCGGGAAGCAACTCCAACTCTTCGTCGGGAATTACATAATCAATCGAAATTTCTTTACTTTTTCCGTCTTGCGTCGCGATTATTTTGATCGGTTTATATACGCCCAATTCATTTGATTTCTTTAATTTGAAAGAAACTACGGAGTTTTCGTATGCTATATCGCCGTCGATAAACTCATCGCCTTGAACAAT
This sequence comes from uncultured Eubacteriales bacterium, assembly GCA_900315995.1. Lineage (GTDB taxonomy): Bacteria > Bacillota > Clostridia > Christensenellales > RUG350 > RUG350. The sequence continues at coordinate 8,216 of ONBF01000049.1, read as the reverse complement.
TTCAAACGACGGCATATTAATACTTGCCGTATCACTGACGGCTACGTTTATTTCAACGGTACTCGATGTAGCCTTTGCGCTATACGGGTTTTCCGTCAATAACGTGAGTTTTATGAACTGCGTAGGTTTATACACATCGAAATACAACGGCGCGGACTTTACGGTTAAGTATTCGCCGTTTGCGTTATACGTTTCGGTTTCGACGTAAACGCCGACTTTTATTACGCCCGCAGGGAGATTTCCTTTGATTATCAATTCGTCGTTACCGTTACTTTTCTCCGCAATGCTCGCGTACGCAAGAGAGTCGTTACACAATTTATATTTTTGATTGCAAGCGGAATTGTTTGACGGTAAAACGGAAACGCGCATCAATTCGGATATATCGTAACGGTTCCCTTCTTCCAATTCGATTGCGTTTTGATTGCGTTTAAGATTATTTATGCCGTGCGTGTTCTTTTCGACAGCAACTGCGGTCGCGGGAACGTAAATATTGATTACTAACCGATCGGATCTCAAAAGCGGATGTTGGTCATCATAATAGGGCGTATATGCGCAAATCTCGAAAGATGTGTTTTCGGCGGTTATATTATCGGCGATTTTTACCTTATTGCCGTCTACCGTCGCCAACGTATCGTCAGATACTTCAAAACCGAACGCCTTTTCGGATGTGTTTATCGGTCCCAATACCGCTTCCAATTCTATTTCGTCTCCCGCAAGATAATAGGCAACGTTTTCATGCACAATACTCGGCTCGGTAACGATATTCGCCGCAATAGTTTTGGGATATACGGCTACGACTTTCAAATTCTGTATATGAGTTTTTTCGCCATCGGACGACTTTATCGTGACGGTTATGGTTTGTCCGACAGTCGCCGTCGGCTTTATATACAACAATCCTTCACTGTCAATCGTCGCTGTTTTTTCGTCAACATCTATATTCGCTGTGTTTTCGTCAACATCTTCGTCAACATCTTCGTCAACATCTATGCTGTACTCTACATCCTTTCCGCCGAAATAATTTTTGTACGCCTCCGTATTGAACGAATACGTGCGCATCGTTTCAACTTCACTTAACTCGAAAGTCGCGTCAATGATTACATCGAAAACAGATTTTTTTACGGAAAAAGTCTTTTCCGCAACAGCAGACGGGTTGTCAACGCTCTTTGCCTCAAACGTAACCGTCAAATCGTCGGGAATTTCGGTTTTCTTGAACCGTACAAAGCCGCCGTAACCGATATGTACATATTCGCTTCCGCTCGTCACGGAATAGATTACCGCTTGATTGGTCGCGTTTTCGGGGGAAATTTTCGTCTCTAACCTAAACAAACTGCCGAGTACGATTTCCGTTTCTTCGTTAGTGATTTCAATATACGAAACGGGCGTTTCAACGATTTCAAATCTCAATACGTTTTCGCTCTCTACGCCGTCTACTACGGCTTTTACTTCTATCACTTCACCAATCGGCGCGCTCGTCGATACTTCAAGCGTATCTCCGTCTTTGACAGAAGCATATTTCTTTCCTTTTATTATTTCATACGACGTTTCTACAAGCGTTTTCTCCGCATTGGTAGGTGAAACTTCTACGGACAGTCGAACCGATTGCCCCCTTTCAAGTTTCGCCGTAATGGAATCAGAAAATATCGTAACGTTTTCTATCGGGTTTTTGTCTATCACAAACGGAATACCCACATCCGCATATGTGATGGGCTTCGCATAAAATGCGGAGAAAATCAACCCCAAACATACCAAACATATTATACCTAACCTTATAAGACCAATTCGTCTTTTCGTTTCCATACCGTTATCTCCCCTTTATCTGTGCGCTAATTGACACGTTTCAAAACTTATTATTTCATTGTCAATAAGTATTAAATTGCATTGCAAATCGTTTTTTTCTATCGATATTCCGAAATCCGATCCGTTTAAGTACGGTATGCCGTCTATGCTCGGTTCGGAAGAAATTATCTCTATACAGTTCCCGTTTATCCTGTATTTTCCGAAATACTTGCAATTCAATTTTCCATTATAAGTAAACGAATATCCAAACGTACCGTTTCCATTAAGAATAACGACCACTTCACACGTAACGCTATTGTCGTCATCGGTACAATTCAGATACCACTCGCCGCATACGGCTATATCACCGTCGTCTGTTTTATTATCCGTTATCGTTGCTCCGTCTTCGCCTTTATGTATATATTTGTTCGAATAATCGACAGTCTCTTCTTCATTTTTTTTCCAAACAATATACAAATCGATTTCTTCGTTCAATCGCAACAAATTGATTATTTCCTCTCGGGAAAGAACTTCTCCGTTCTCTTCTCGAGCCAATCCTTTATATTCATATCCCGCCTTACTAAACAAAGGTATAATCCAATCGTCCAACTCGTCTTTCGGAATACGAACAGTGTACGATATTGTTCCGCTTAAATGAAGTATAACTCTCTTGGCGTCTTCCGCTTTTGAGTTTTTCGTAACGTTGATTACGGAATTTTTCTCAAATCGTTTCGTACTTAAATCTTCATACCGTAAAAATTCACCGTCTATTAAATATAAATGATATGAATTTTCGTTATCGTTATATACAGCGTTAAGCCTTCCGAGATTTTCTTCCGTCAAATACCCGTCCCACGCTCCGTCGTATAAGAAGTATTGATTTTTTCCGTCTCCCGTAAATCTGATTAAACTCTGCGATACAGTCGTTTCTGTCAAAGTGATATTTATTCCATCACAGTTTTTGATCTTCCGACTGACCGATTTTTCTTCATAGTTCATATTGCCGCTTTTACCGTTTATCTCAATATCGATAATTGCGGGATTTATGACAGTCACGGTTACTATCGCCCCGACAGGCACGTCATATTCTCCGTTTGTTTTATCATAAAGCAATGAATACTCTTTCCAATTCGTATTATCCGATACACTTTCACCGTCTTTTTTATAATTATAAATCCACGAAATATTAACCGCCCCGGGCGTCGCTACTTTTATGCGACATAACTTTTGATAGGGCTGTCGGTCAACGGTAACGCATATACTCTTTTCAAACGTAACGTCTCCCACCGTATACGAAATAATAACATCCGTCGTTTCGCAAGATAACGCGGTTTTGTCATATGAATAGTCCGTTATTATTTGTTCTCCTATATACTTGAACTCCGCCGTCACTATCAACCCGTCAGGGTCAAAACAATCTCCCGCAGTGTAATATTTTCTGACGTCGGTATCGTCAACCGTTAAGTTTAATAATATCTTCGGATTAACCTTTATCGGATGATCCACATACTTCGTAACACCGTTATCCGTAAAGTAAATACGGACGCTCGTATCCGTTTCTTTAAGATAAGTTTCCGTTTTGATAAAATAATAATCAAGATGATCTTTATCATACGGAACTAAAAGTGGTTCTTTATTATTTTCGTAATATGCTTTTATAATCAATCCGTCCGCGTTAAACTTTTGTCCTTCGTTATACTCGGTAGTCGAAGCGTATGTATCTATTTCTATCTTTTCCAACATTTTAGGTGAAACCGTAATCGGATATGCCACTTTTTTATCGCAATACGTTATTTCTATTTCCGATACGCTCGGATCCAATGTAATATCTTCATACTTAAAATCCAATATTCTGAATTTCTTCGTTTCCATATCCATCGAATAGATTCCCGACACCCTTATATCCTTAGGATTAAACAACTCTCCTTCGGTATATTTTCTGCCGGTTGCACTCACACGTTGAGTTTCAATCGACATCAACTTGGCGTTTTCGGGACATTCGACATTTATCACAACATTTTCGGTTACTACGTTGCTTCCTTGTATTGTGACGCTTAAATGAACAGTCCCCACAACATCGTCGATATATAACTCGCCGTTTTCGACTTTTGCGTTGATATCTTCTTCAAACTCGAAAGATACACCGAAAGGCGATTGCGCTTCATTATAAGTTTCGCCGTTAATACTAAGCACCGTCGATATATTTCCGCTGAATAACTTATAATTAAACTTATTCGTACTATTTCCGTTTAACGAAATTCCCACGGCTTCTACCGGTTCGGTATACGTCAAACCGCATCGCGTGCATCGACCGTTTTTGAAATCGTGTCCCAACGGTGAAACAGTGGCTTCTTCTTCCAAAACTTCCCCGCATCGAGAACACTTGCTGACAGTCGTCGTTCCATATTCCGTACAAGTCGGTTCTTTCACGTAACTCAACGTCCCGTGTTCGTGTCCCAATGCACCGATACTTTCGGTTTTATATCTAATCCCAAACAAACTGCACTTATAGACCGCTCCGTCTTCTTCACAACTTGCTTCAACAATTACCGTTTTCATCGGCACAAACGCCATAATCATTACGGCGATTATAACGAAAGCGATTATATACGGTAAAAATTTTGTCACTGCCTTTCTCTTTTGTGAATTCATATTCCCACCTCTACAATGTAATTATTTACTGTTTTCTCGGTTAATTTGTTTTATACCTTTGTATACTATAATGAGATTTCTCGAAATTGTCAAACGGAAAAACTACATTTTGCGAAAAAAAATAATCTTATTTTATGAGGCGCAATTCAATATCATTATAATTTCAACTATTAATTGCATCTGATAAAATATCAAAAATATATCTTCACGTTAAAAACAATTCCGACGTCCCCAACGAAAATCATATGAAACAAAAAGGACTTGGAAATTCCAAATCCTTGCTGTGACCGTTTGATAATACGATTGCTTTTCCGTTCGGCAGTCGTATTGCGGTGAATTTGTCGTTTATCTATCGGATAAACTTAAAATTATTTCTTTTCGGGAACATCTTTCAAAAGTTCAAGAATAGCCATTTCCGCATTGTCTCCGCGTCTTGTGCCGAGTTTGAAAATGCGCGTGTATCCGCCGCCCTGTCCCAAACGTTTTTCACGTGCGGCAAACATCGGTGCGTATTCGTTGAAAATCTTTTCCACAAGCGGATGTTCGATGTCCTTTGTACGCTCTTTGAAATCAGCCTTTCTTTCACCCTTAACGCGTTGCTCTTGAAGATCATATACGATAGCCATAATCTTACGGCGTGCCGCAAGCTTCTTCGTGCCGTCCGCTGTAAATTTAACCGCTACTTTCTCACCTTTTAAGTTGGTCTTCTCCTTAGTAACGTTTACGGTGTCTTCATAGGTTCTGACTGCAAGTGTGATAACCTTTTCGGCTACACGCTTCGTCTCTTTCGCCTTTTGAAGAGTCGTCTCTATCTTTCCGTTCCAAAGTAAATCGGAAACTTGATTTCTCAATAATGCCTTTCTTTGATCGGCAGGTCTACCTAATTTTCTTGCCATCGTTTATCTCCTTATTCATCCTTAATCTTGAAACTCAAACCCATCTCGGTAATTTTGTTCATAACTTCGTCTAAGGACTTCTTTCCTAAATTTCTGACTTTCAATATATCGTCTTCCGTCTTTTGCACCAAATCTTTCACGGTATGTATACCTGCGCGCTTTAAGCAGTTATAACTTCTTACCGATAAGTCGAGATCTTCAATGTTCATATCGATAACTCCGCCCGCTTTCAGCCCGTCGTCTTCGATAATAATACGCGTGCGAGCCGAAAAGTCGCCGAGATCGACGAACAATTCGAGTAACTCGCTCATAATTTGCGCGGACAACGAAATAACTTCTCTTGCGCTCTTCGTTCCGTCCGTTTGTACTTCGATGGTTAATTTATCGTAATCGATACTTTGTTTGACACGAGTGCTTTCAACCGTATAGTTCGCTTTAATAACAGGCGTGAATATTCCGTCTATCGGTATGTATCCGATAGGTGCGTTGGGAATTTTAACTCCGTCTGCGGGAACGTATCCGCGTCCGTTGGCAACCGTAATCTTCATATCGATTGCGCCGCCTTCATCGAGCGTGCAAAGATAATAATCGGGGTTAAGCACGGATACTTCGCTGTTTACGGCAATATCTGCCGCGGTAACTACGCACGGTCCGACTTTCTTTAATGAAAGTATACACTTATAATCAGCTCCGTCAGGGGCTCTGAACGCTACGCCTTTCAAGTTAAGAATCAAACCCATTACGTCTTCGCGCATTCCCGGAATAGTGGAAAATTCGTGATTTACGCCTTCGATCTGTATTCCTATCGCCGCCGCTCCCGGTAACGACGAGAGAAGTATACGTCTCAATGCGTTTCCGAGCGTTGTGCCGAATCCGCGCTCTAACGGTTCTACTACAAACTTAGCGTGATCTTTCCTTTCGTTCTCTTCCGGTACCGTAATCTTAGGTCTCATTATTTCCAACATATTTGAATCCTCCCATTATTACTTCGAGTACAACTCAACGATTAAATGTTCCGCTATCGGTAAATCTATGTCTTCTCTTTCGGGAAGCGCGATAACCTTACCTTTAAGCGTCGCATTGTCAAACTCTACCCATTTCGGAAGAGCTGCGGGTTTCGCTTCTTTTAACTCCTTGAAAATAACTCTCTCTTTCTTACTCTCCTTAACCGCAACTTCGTCGCCTGCTTTTACAAGATAGGACGGAATATTAACGGTTTTACCGTTGACGGTAATCAAAGAGTGATTGACAAGCTGTCTTGCCTGAGCTCTCGATACGCCGATACCCATACGGTATACTACGTTATCAAGTCTGCGCTCGATAAGAATAAGCATATTGGCACCGGTTACGCCACGCATCTTTTCGGCTTTCTCATAATACATATGGAATTGATTTTCAAGTAAACCGTATGCGCGCTTTGCCTTTTGCTTTTCACGAAGCTGGATTGCATAGCCCGACGCTTTCTTTCTGCTCGTGCCGTGTTGTCCGGGCGCCGCAAGTCCGCCTGCTCTGTGCGTCAAAGCGCACTTTGCGGAATAGCATCTGTCACCTTTTAAGAATAATTTCGTTCCTTCACGTCTGCATAGACGGCAGGACGCTCCTATATATCTTGCCATTTGTTTTACCTCCTAATCTTAGAGCCTTCTGGGCTTCGGCGGACGACATCCGTTGTGCGGAATCGGCGATACGTCTTGAATAAGCGTTACTTCAAGTCCTACGTTCGCAAGCGCGCGGATTGCCGATTCTCTGCCCGATCCGGGTCCTTTGATGTAAACTTCAACGCTTCTCATTCCTTGATCGTACGCTGCCTTTCCTGCGTCTTCCGCAGCCATTTGCGCCGCAAACGGCGTACTCTTTCTTGAACCTTTAAGCCCGAGTTTTCCGCAACTCGACCAACTTACCACGTTGCCGACCGCGTCGGAGATGGTTACTATCGTATTGTTA
>ONBF01000049.1:0-943 GCA_900315995.1 uncultured Eubacteriales bacterium | reverse complement strand
AACAGCCATTTTTCTCCTCCTGATTACTTGGACTTACTGCGTCCGACGGTACGCTTCGGACCTTTTCTCGTCCTTGCGTTTTGTTTGGTGTTTTGTCCTCTGACGGGTAAACCTTTACGATGTCTTACTCCGCGGTAACAGCCGATTTCCATAAGACGTTTGATATTCAGAGCAACTTCACGCTTCAAATCACCTTCAACTTGAAGATTGTGTTCAATGTAATCACGCAGAGCGGTTACTTGTTCTTCCGTTAAATCCTTAACTCTTATGTCCGGACTGACTTTTGTCTCGGACAAAATTTTGTTAGCGGTCGCTCGACCTATTCCATATACGTAGGTCAAACCGATTTCTACGCGCTTTTCACGCGGTAAATCTACACCTGCTATACGAGCCATGTTCTACCTCCAAAAAATAATTTGTTTATTCAATCTTGTTGCATTATAGACGTCTCGTTAAAATTCGGAATGCGTTCGAGCCGTCCAGCCGCTCTGCAACTTTGATAGCTGCTTAATAATCGCGCAAAACAGCGCGACAGGGTTTAACCTTGTCTTTGCTTGTGCTTCTTGCTCTTCGAGCAAATTACCATAACCTGTCCGTTACGTTTAATAACTTTGCACTTGTCACACATAGGTTTTACAGATGGTCTTACTTTCATGATTCCCTCCAATTCCTTAGAACTTCTCAGTTCTTGCTTCTCCAGGTAATTCTTCCTTTTGTCAAATCGTACGGGCTCATCTCGATTTTTACCGAGTCGCCCTCAAGTATTTTGATGTAGTTCATTCTCAGCTTTCCCGACAAATAAGCAGTGATAACGTGACCGTTATTAAGCTTTACTTTGAACGTCGCGCCGGGTAATACTTCTATTACCGAGCCTTCGGCTTCTATTACATCTTCTTTTGACACCGGTTACCTCCGACTGTTTTTTGATTATATCTTCTCAGCG
>ONBF01000071.1 GCA_900315995.1 uncultured Eubacteriales bacterium | reverse complement strand
CGAAGAGTACAGAGAGTTGAAAGAAAACTACGAACGCGGCTTAAAACAAAAGCAGGACGCGGAGAAAGCGGAAAACGACCTTATCAATATAATCAAAAACTTAACGCAGCAGATGGCGGAGCAGTTCAGCGCGCAGTTTGAACAAATCAATCAGAATTTCAGCGCGGTATTTACCGAGTTGTTCGGCGGCGGCGAGGGAAGACTTGAACTTGACACGACCGAAACGGACGATCCGCTCGAAGCGGGTATTAAGATAATGGCGGAACCGCCCGGAAAGAAACTTCAAAACATTTCGCTTTTGTCGGGCGGCGAAAGCGCGTTGACCGCAATTTGCATTATGTTCGCTATTATGAAACTCAAACCGCTTCCGTTCTGCTTGCTGGACGAAATCGACTCGGCACTCGACGAGAGCAATACGAGATTGCTTGCGTCGTACTTACGCATATACAGTAAGACCACACAGTTTATCGTTATCACCCACAAAAAGCCGATGATGGAACTCGTAGACAGTATGTACGGTGTTACGATGCCCGAGAAAGGTATTTCGCGTATGGTATCCGTACGGCTTGTTGACGCATTGAAGCAGTACGCAAAAGATTGATAACTACTTTGAGAACAATCAAAAGATGACACGCTTTTGCGTGTTATTTTAATAAAGGAGCATTATGGGAATATTCAAAAAATTAGCCGAAAAACTTTCAAAGACGAAAGAAGCGTTTTCAAGAAAATTTTTCGAAATATTCAATCGGAAAAACATTAACGACGAGTTTTACGAGGACTTGTACTATGCGCTCATATCCGCCGACGTAGGCGTCGAGGTATCCGAACGCGTTATCGAAGAGCTTAAAGACGTTGTCTATAAGAAACGTATCAAAGAGCCGATTCAAGCAAAGGACGAGCTTAAACAGTTATTGCTTGACGAGATAGACTTTGAAGTGCCGCCGATGCAATACCCTGCGGTAATACTCGTATCGGGAGTAAACGGAACGGGTAAGACTACCTCAATCGGAAAACTCGCGCATAAATTCAAAAAGCAGGGCAAAAGCGTGTTGCTTGCGGCGGGAGATACGTTCAGAGCGGCGGCAGCCGAACAGCTTACCGTTTGGGCGGAGAGAGCGGGCGTCAGAATAGTTAAACACGCAGAGGGCGCGGATCCCGCGTCGGTTGTGTACGACGCAATACAATCTGCCAAAGCCAAAAATAACGACGTGCTTATCGTCGATACCGCGGGAAGACTTCAAAACAAAAAGAACCTTATGGACGAGCTCGGCAAGATATACAGAGTAATCGACAGAGAGTATAAGGAAGCGACGGTTTACAGTTTGATAGTCGTAGACGCGACGATAGGGCAAAACGCCGTTGCTCAAGTCGACGTATTCGACGAAGTCGTCGATATAGACGGAATAATATTGACAAAACTCGACGGGACGGCAAAGGGCGGAGTTGTAATTGCAATAAGCGGACAGAAGGAAATACCCGTACTGTATGTGGGACTTGGCGAAGGAATAGACGATCTCGAAGAATTCGACGCAAAAGAGTTTATCGACGCAATAATATGATATACAACTGATACGAGATCGACGGAGCGCAAGTCTTGCGCTCCGTTTTCAGTGTTTTACGACGGGATATTATTGACATTTATTTTTTCGTATTCTATAATTCGAAATAAACGAAACGGAATAAAGGAGTTTATATGAAGAAGTATGTTCCTTATATATTATTGAGTGTTATGCTTGTGACCAGCATTGTTTTCAATGTTTTTTTTGCTGTAAAAACGTTCAGCCGAACAGATGAAAGAATATTCAAAACAGATGAAAAAATATTCAAAGATTCTATAAACAGCATCGTTGAAATAAAAGCGTCAACGCAAGACATCGGCGAAAGTTTCGGAACGGCGGAATTTATAAAATCGGACGGAACGCTTGTTACAAACGCTCACGTCGTTACATATAAAAAAATTGGCGTTTATTATTCGTTTGAGAATATAGAAATAAGATTTTCTTTTGAAGAAAACTATCGTTCGGTTTCTTTAATCAAATATGATACCGATTCGGACTTGGCTGTATTGAAACTCGACGATTTGAATTGCGCTTTCAAGGCAATATCTCTCGGAGATTCTTCAAAAATCGAAAACGGAAATCAAGTTTATGCAATCGGCAATTTGAACAACGGCGGACTGTCCATAACAAAAGGTATCGTTTCAAATGCAAATATTCAAGTTTCGTATGACGGGATAACAAGAAAAGTTATTCAATGCGATTTAACGATTGCGGACGGTAACAGCGGCGGAGCATTACTCGATAAGGACGGAAATTTAATCGGGATAACGACGTTTAGGCTGAAAGATAATTCGGGGAACGTTATTTACGGTATTTCGTACTGTATTCCAATCGAAGTAATATCGGAGTACATATAAAAACATAACTTCAAGACGGATAAAATATTTTCGGTTTGATAATTTATTTGTGTTTATTTTACTTGCGGTATTTTGTTGAAAATAAAATTTCGACTAAGGGAAAAATATTACCGTTTTTTGTTTGACAAAGGAAAAGTTTATTATATAATCAATGCACATAATAAAAAAATAAGAGAGTAAAAGTATGGGAAATAAGAGTATATTCGGAG
>ONBF01000050.1:535-11797 GCA_900315995.1 uncultured Eubacteriales bacterium | reverse complement strand
GAAAGAAATTATGAATTATTTGTAAGCAATATATGCAAACAAAATAAGAATAATGATTTTCTTGAAAGATAAATGAAAAAGTATAGTTGATATACTTTGGGAGAATATGAAGAAACATAAAATTGTATTGTCTATTACATTTGCCATAATGATAATGGAAATTACAGGTCTGATATTAATTTTCAGTTTAGATATATTGTCTGAAGACATGGATTTAATATGGCCTATTATAATAGGTATGATTTTACTGTTGTTTTATCCTACAGCACTTTTTACGTGTTTTTATCATATCGGAAAATGCGATAGGAAGGGTAGTATTTTTGAAAATATATTATATGGTTTTGATAATATTTTTGCAATTATACTTATTCCTTTATTGGTTTCTCCGCTATTCTTAATAGATTATATTTCTATATTTAAGGAAGATTACAGAAGATATAAATGGAATCGTGATAAATATTAGATAGAATTATAATGCAAATTGGTATACGATCGAAAATAATTGTTCAGAGAAGTATATCTTATTAAAAGAGAATACTTTAAGAACAATAAAGAAAAAACAAATGAGTAAAAAAGTCTTAAAATAACTCTATATTGAATCCGAACTATATCCGAAAAATTCGGAGAACAGAAATTAAATGATTAATGAAGAGCAATTTCGGAACGCATTGATACTTTCGTCGCTTCTTTACAAAGTTTTCAAATAGATAAAAGAGTGATAAAGCATACTGCTTATGAAATTTTTGAAAACCGCTGATTTTTTATTTTGAAAAGTTTTTCTTTATTATATATGTGTGTTATAATAACTGTTAATCTATGATAATGACAAGGATAAACGGATATGAATCATCAAACGATAGTAGTTATTGATTTCGGCGGACAGTACAATCAGCTTATCGTACGTCGCGTTCGTAATCTCAACGTGTATGCGGAGCTTGTTTCCGCCGATGCGCCGATAGACAAGATACGCGCATACAATCCGATCGGCATAATATTCACGGGCGGACCGCAGAGCGTATTTGCGGACGATGCGCCGAAAGTAAGCCCCGACGTATTCAAACTTGGGGTGCCTGTACTCGGAATATGTTACGGTATGCAACTGACGGCGCATATGTTGGGTGGAATCGTAGACCATGCCGACAGACGTGAGTACGGTAAAACGGATATCAAATATGAAGACAGCATATTGTTTAACGGCATTGATAAAGACAACGTATGTTGGATGAGCCATACCGATTGCGTTAAGGGGCTGCCGCAAGGGTTCAAGAGAACAGCGTATACCGCAGGATGCGAGAACGCCGCGTTTGAAGATAACAAACGTCGAATATACGCCGTTCAATTTCATCCCGAAGTAGTACACACGATAGACGGCAACAAAATTTTAAGAAACTTTTTATATTCGGTTTGCAAAGCGAAAGGCGATTGGCAAATGACTGACTTTGTAGGCGAGCAGATTGCCGCAATACGTAATGAAGTTAAAGACGGAAAGGTTTTGTGCGGTATGAGCGGTGGCGTGGACAGTGCGGTTGCCGCAACGCTTTTGCATAAAGCGGTAGGCGATAATTTAACTTGTATTTTCGTCGATCACGGACTGCTGAGAAAGAACGAAGCGCAAGAAGTAATGCGGGTATTCCGCGACGAACGCGGTATGAATCTTATTAAGGTAGACGCGTCACGGCAATTCTTGCACGATTTAAGCGGAGTTAGAGACCCCGAGCGCAAGCGCAAGATAATAGGTAAAGATTTTATCGACGTTTTCGGTGAAGAGGCAAAGAAAGTCGGCAAAGTGGATTATTTGGTTCAAGGCACGATTTATCCCGATGTTATTGAGAGCGGACTCGGCAAGAGTGCCGTAATCAAAAGTCACCACAACGTAGGCGGTCTTCCGTCAGTCGTGGACTTTAAGAAAATAATAGAGCCGTTGAGAAGTTTGTTTAAGGACGAAGTAAGAGAACTCGGCTTAGCACTCGGACTTCCCGAAGAAATAGTATTGCGTCAGCCTTTCCCGGGACCGGGGCTTGCCGTAAGAATAATAGGCAATATTACAAAGAAAAAAATAAATATTTTGCAAGACGCGGATTGCATATTTCGTGAAGAGATTTCGAAAGCGGGGCTTAATAAAAGTATATGGCAGTATTTTGCGGTATTGACCGATATGCGTTCCGTAGGAGTTATGGGCGACGAAAGGACGTATGATTATACAATAGCATTACGCGCAGTTACGAGTGTAGACGGTATGACTGCCGATTGGGCTGATATTCCGCGCGATGTACTTGCAAGCGCTTCGTCACGTATAGTAAACGAAGTCAAGTGCGTCAACCGAGTGGTTTATGACATAACGGCTAAACCGCCGGCAACTATCGAGTGGGAATAAAAAGTGGCATCAAGTAAAGGTTATTTTGAGTACGTTTCGGAGTGTTTGTCCGCGCTCGACAAGGTTGCATATCGCGCAATGATGGGCGAGTATATAATTTATTACGACGGAAAAGTGATCGGCGGAATATACGACGATAGGTTTCTCGTTAAGAAAACGAAATCTTCACTTGAACTTATGCCGTCCGCGAGCCGTGAGATACCGTATAGTGGCGGAAGCGAAATGCTTCTCGTAGACCGAATTGAAGACAAAGAGTTTTTGGCGCAACTTTTCAACGTTATGTATCGGGAATTGCCCGCGCCTAAAAAGAAATGAAAACGATACCGCTCGACAACGGTATTTTTGTTTATTCGATTGTGTTCCGTTAATATCGATGTTACAATTATTTGCGGAGTGATTATGTTAGCAACGACGATTATTGTAGGTATTACGTTTATTGCGCTTACGTTATCCGTTGTACTCTATCCGAGTATAAAGATAGGTTGCGTTAAAATAGGTTTATATTGGATAATTGCACTTGTCGGCGCGCTTATACTTTTGTGCGCGCGCTTTGCGCCTATAGACGCGGTTTTTAATTCTTTCGTAACCGACTCCGCCGTCAATCCGCTTAAAATTCTCGCGCTGTTTTTATCAATGACTTTTTTGTCCGTTTATCTCGACGAAGTGGGATTTTTTACTTATCTTGCAAAGAAAGCGGTTGTCGTATCGGGTAAAAGTCAACTCTCTTTGTTTATAGTATTCTATTTATTGACCGCAATACTTACGATATTTACGAGTAACGATATAGTGATACTCACGCTTACGCCGTTCATTTGTTTCTTTTGTAAAAACACGAAGATTGATCCTTTGCCGTACTTGGTTGGAGAGTTTGCGGCGGCGAACACGTATTCGATGGCGCTTATCATAGGCAATCCGACTAACGTGTATCTTGCTACGTCCGCGGGAATAACTTTCGTTGAATATGTTAAAGTTATGATTTTACCGACGCTTGCCGCAGGCGTTACGGAGTTTTGCGTAATACTCTTGCTGTTCAAAAAGAGCTTAAAGCAACCGCCCGAAAAACAAGAAGTAACTTGTGAAATCGAGAGTAAAACCGACCTTGTTTTCGGCGGAGTGCTTCTTGTGATATGCCTTGTATTTTTGATTATTTCGGGATATGTGAATATCGAAATGTGGCTTGTATCGGTGATATGCGCGTGCGTTCTTTTGATTTTTGCGATTATTCGGAGACTTTCAAAAGCGAAAGACCGCAGGCTCGGACGTTCGCTCGTGCGACTTCCGTGGCAAATTATTCCGTTCGTATTGTCGATGTTTGTAATAGTCGTTGCGTTTGAGATTCAAGGGGTATCGTCCGTGATCGGAGCATTTTTGGGCGATAAGGCGACTGTGTTTACATACGGCGTTGTATCTTATGTTTCGGCTAACGTTATCAACAATATCCCTATGAGTATGCTGTTCTCAACGTTACCCGTCAATCTTTCGGGAACGGAATATATTCGTGCCGTCTACGCGTCGGTTGTCGGCAGCAATTTAGGCGCGTTTTTGACGCCGATCGGCGCGCTTGCGGGTATTATGTTTACCGATCTCGTCAGGCGTTACGACGTAAAGTTCGGCTTTAAGAAATTCGTCCGCTACGAAGCGGTGGTCGGTATTCCTACTTTATTCGTTGCACTTTCGGTTTTGTTTTTAATAATTTAATTTTGTTAAAGATAAATAAAATCAATAATATTAAAATATAAAATAATTCAATACGTTTTCAGTCTTGATTTTATGTTTTATATATGTTAAAATATGTTAAAATGTGCTTTTACGCGTAACTCGCGCGTATTTTGACTAAGGTGAAGTATAATGAAAATCAAAAGAAACGTTTTATTGAATCCGGGTCCGTCGACAACGACGGATACCGTTAAACTTGCGCAGATAGTACCCGATATTTGTCCGCGTGAAAAAGAGTTTGCGGGTTTGATGAAAGGGTTGCGTGAAGATATAACGAAAATCGTACACGGCGATCCCAATAAATTTACGACTGTATTGTTTTGCGGATCGGGAACAATCAATATCGACGTATGTCTCAATTCGTTACTGCCTGAGGGGAAGAAAGTTTTAGTCGTTGACAACGGCGCATACTCGACCCGAGCGGTTCATATTTGCGAATATTACAATCTTCCGCATATCGATTTGAAATTTCCGATTAATCAAAGACCGAATCTTGAAGTTATCGAAGAAACTCTCAAAAACAATAAAGATATTTATATAGTGCATACCACGCATAATGAAACGGGAACGGGATTGCTTAATCCGATAAAGGAGATAGGTGCGTTGGCACATAAATACGGTGCGATTTTTACGGTTGACACCACATCGTCGCTTGCAATGATTCCGATTGATATAGAAAAGGACAACATAGACTTTTGTATGGCGAGTGCTCAGAAGGGCATTACGGCTATGACGGGTTTATCATTTATAATCGGTAACGTAAACGAGATTAAAAAGAGTAAAGATTATCCGAAACGCAGTTACTATTGTAACTTATATAGGCAGTATGATTATTTCGAAAAGACGGGTGAAATGAACTTTACGCCCCCCGTGCAGACGATATACGCGACGATACAAGCACTTAAAGAATACTATCAAGAAGGCGAGCGGGCAAAATGGGAACGTCATACGCGAGTATTCAACGCATTGCACGAAGGGTTGGATAGGCTCGGTTTCAAAGATTATATTCCGCGCGATATTCAATCGGGGCTTGTGGTTGCGGCGTTATATCCGGACGACGATAATTGGGACTTTATCAAAATACACGATTATTGTTACGAGAGAGGATTTACCATATATCCCGGCAAAGTGGAGAATAAAGGTATGTTCAGACTATGCGCGTTGGGAGCAATCGACGTTGCGGATATAGAAGCGTTTTTCGTTATATTCGAAGAAGCGCTTAGAAAAAACAACATAAGAATACCGGTATTATACAAGGAGACAAAACGCTAAATGAGTGCGAAAAAAGTTTACACGTGTTTCACTACGGACGTTATTCACGAAGGGCATATCAGAATTATCAACGAGGCAAAGAAGTACGGCGACGTTATCGTCGGAGCATTGTCGGACGAAGCATCGATAAGATACAACAAGTTTCCGACCGTAAGTTTGGACGAGCGCATTAAACTTTATAAATCGTTACCCGGCGTTTCCGAAGTTATAGTCCAACAAAGGATGCATTATGACGAAGTGATAGAATTGTTAAGACCCGATTATGTCGTTCACGGCGATAATTGGAAGACGGGAGCGGAGTCGGTATTGAGAGAACAGTTACTCAAAACTCTCGCAAAGTACGGCGGAACGCTTATCGAAGTACCGTATACGCGAACCGAGCAAGTCAAAAAGACGGACGCGCTTCTCAAAGAAAAACTTGCGATGCCCGAATACAGGCGCAAGAGATTGAAACAGTTGATTAAAATCTGTCCCATAGTCAAAACGATGGAAGCGCACTCGGGGCTTACGGGATTGATTGTCGAAAAAACGGTTGTAGACACGGGTGAGGGTAAACTCGATCAGTTTGACGCTATGTGGGTATCGTCTCTTTGCGATTCGACCGCGAAAGGTAAACCCGACATAGAACTTGTCGATATGACGTCGCGTTTCAGAACGATTGACGACATAATGGAAGTTACCACGAAGCCTATTATTTTCGATGGTGATACCGGTGATTTGACTGAACACTTCGTATATACCGTAAGGTCGCTTGAACGTATGGGAGTATCCGCTATTATCATAGAAGACAAAACGGGGCTTAAAAAGAATTCTTTGTTCGGAACGGAAGTCGAGCAAACGCAGGATTCGATAGAAAACTTCTGTGCAAAGATAAATGCGGGGAAAAGAGTAAAACTGACCGATGAATTTATGATTATTGCGCGCGTTGAATCGTTGATACTCGAACGCGGTATGGAAGACGCGCTGACCCGTGCGTTTGCGTATGTAGAAGCGGGGGCGGACGGAATTATGATTCATTCGAGAAAGAAGACGCCCGACGAAATATTGGAGTTTTGCGACAAGTTCAGAGCGAAAGATAAAGAAACGCCGCTCGTCGTGGTGCCGTCTTCGTTCAATACGATTACAAATGAAGAGCTTGCGGAGCATGGCGTTAATATAGTAATATACGCAAATCAGTTGACGCGGAGCGCGTTTCCCGCAATGCAACGGACGGCGACTGATATTCTCAAATATCACAGAGCCAAAGAAGTTGACGAAAGATTGATGCCGATTAAAGATATAATCACGTTGATAGACGAATTGTAATATGAAAGACGAAATAGCGATTTTGATGGCGGCGGGACTCGGAACGCGTATGGCGCCGCTTACCGAAAAGACCCCCAAACCTTTGATAAGAGTATTCGACAAGCCCATGATAGAAACGGTCATAGACGGGCTTGAACGTAGAGAAGTCAAGCATATTTACGTTGTTGTCGGATATAAAAAAGAGCAATTTGCGTATTTAACTGACAAATACGCTAATTTATCACTGATAGAAAACCGCGAATATTTGACGATAAACAATATTTCGTCTATACGCGCCGTCGCGGACGTTATGGGTACGGCGGACTGTTTTATATGCGAAGCTGACCTTTATGTATCCGATCCGAGCATATTTCTCGCGGAGCTTAATCACTCGTGCTATTACGGAAAGATGGTTAAAGGACACAGTGACGACTGGGTATTCGAGCAGGACGAAAACGGTCGTATAATCAGAGTGGGAAAGCGCGGAGACGATTGTTACAATATGTGCGGAATAGCGTGGTTTAAGAAGCGTGACGCAAAAATAATTGCGGACGCCGTAATCGAAGCATACAAGCATACGGGGAGTTACGAGCAGTTGTTTTGGGACGACATCGTCAACAACGAACTCAACAGAATCGAGTTGCGCGTGCATGAAGTGTCAAGCAATCAAATCACCGAAATCGATTCGGTTAAGGAACTCGAAGAAGTCGATCCCGATTATAAGGAGTACAATCAATGAAAATCGAAGAATTCGTAAACGCTTTGGAAGCTGATTTTTTTGTCGGCGTACCCGACAGTCAGCTTAAAGCGTTATGTGATTATTTGATATACAAGTACGGTATAAACGGTACAAATCATATAATAGCCGCAAAACGCCTGTCGTTTATATGCAAAACAGCGGAGAGGGGAACGTTATCAATCCCGTTGCTTCGCTTTTGAACGATAAGGTATACGCTATTCCGTGTATATTCGTTATCGGTTGGAGAGGAGAGCCTAACGTTCACGACGAGCCTCAACATATATTTCAAGGCGAAATAACGTGTCGTTTGCTTGACGTAATGAATATAAA
Organism: uncultured Eubacteriales bacterium; assembly: GCA_900315995.1. Taxonomy (GTDB): domain Bacteria; phylum Bacillota; class Clostridia; order Christensenellales; family RUG350; genus RUG350. The sequence continues at coordinate 4,082 of ONBF01000050.1, read as the reverse complement.
ATATTCGATTATCTCCAAAGATACGTCGATTGACGAAGTGAAAAGCGTTATGAAGGAATTTCGGAAAATACTAAACGGCGGCAGACAAGTTGCTTTTGTTGTAAAGAAAGGCGCGTTTCAATATGACGGTAACGTAAAATACGAAAACAAGAATACGATGCGCCGTGAAGATATCATAAAACATATCGTAAAAGTGGCGGAAAACGATATTATTGTTTCAACCACAGGCAAGGCGTCGAGAGAGTTATTTGAGATAAGAGAGGCAAACGGACAAAGCCACGGGTATGATTTTCTCACGGTAGGCTCGATGGGACACTCGTCGAGTATTGCGCTCGCAATAGCTTTGCAAAAACCGAATAAAAGAGTTTGGATAATCGACGGCGACGGCGCGGCGCTTATGCATATGGGGGCAATGGCGGTGCTTGCAAGCAATAAGCCGAATAACGTCATACATATAGTTGTCAATAACGGCGCGCATGAAACGGTTGGCGGTCAACCTACGGTTATGTCTTACGCGGACGTCGTTAAAGTGGCGGACGGGTGCGGATACCCGAACGTAATAAGCGTGAGTACGTTTGAAGAACTTGACGACGCGCTCAGCAACGCGAAAAATAAAAACGAATTATCGTTTATCGAAGTAAAATGCGCAATCGGCGCAAGGAGTGATTTGGGGCGTCCCACGACTACCGCAAAAGAAAACAAAGAAGCTTTTATGAGTGAATTGCGGAAATAAGCGAAGAATTAATTTTCTTCGGGTTGAGAGTCCGTATCGGGTTGTTCGACAGATTCGTCGACTTGTTCCGCGTTTAGTTCGACGTTCTCGGCAGGCGAAGACTTGCCGATTATTTTTCTTTTGTCGAACATAATAAGCAAAATTCCGATAATAATACAAACAAAGTCGCGGATACGGTAAATAAGCGCGCCTATAATGCCGGTAGCCGTATCTATTGCAAGTATTCCGAGCGCCATAACGAGACCGCCTTCGCGTGTACCCGCTTGCATAGGAATAAGGAACATAAGATTACCGATAAGCGACGCGCTTGTCAAAAGTATTATTCCGTCGAATACGTTCAGAGATTGACCGATAAAATCGAATATAAGATAATACTCGACGCACTCTAATATTCTTGATAAGTATTGAAGCGTAAAAACAGTCCAAAAACTTATTCTCGTATTTCTGAACGCCTTTATATTGTCGTCTATTTCAAGATAACTTTTCTCGTTTTTATCATATATTTTACGCATCGGTTTTTTAAGCAACGGAATTTTTGCCAGTAGACTCATAAACGGACGAACGAAACCACGCCGTTTGCTTAAAAAAAACGCAACGAGTATACCCGTAGTTACGACGGCGGTAACAATAAGAATAATGCCGAGCATCGAATCGATCGGGTATCCCGATACGAAAAATACTATTGCGCCCGTAAGCCAAATCGTCACGTGACCTATAATGTAGAACAGTGAAAACGTGAGAGTTGCGGAACTTGCTTTTTCGGTCGAGCAATATTTTTTGAGAGCCATAATGCGATACGGTTCACCGCCGACAAGTCCCGCAGGCGTAACGTTGTTAAGCGCAAAACCCGATATGCAGATTTTCAAAAGCGAAAAAAAGGGGACTTTTTTCCACTCTTTACCTAAGGTTATATAGTAGCAAATCGTATGAATTGAATATATGACGAGCCAAAGCCCGAACATTGCGAGAAAAAAGAGTAAAGTCTCGGTCGTCAGTAAAAAATCCCAATCGACGCTCGAAACGTCCGACTGCCAAATCATAATGCCGATACCCGCAAGACCTATTAAAAAGAATATTATTCTGTATTTTAATTTCATTTATCGTTTCTCTCGGTATTGACGAATAACTCTTCTCTGTTTAAGAGTGATTTTGCAAGTTTTTCGAATTTCAATATAATCAAAACTCGTATGACTTCAAATACGACGATTAAGAGCGGGAAAAAGAAACACTCCAAATGATAGGGTAAGAACAAAAGGATAAAAAGTATTATGGTACGCAGATTAAACGTAAGAAAGTTGGTAAACTTTACGTATTTGCGACTTTTTTGTCCGTAAGCTTCGCTTAACTGTTCACTGACACCGCCGTTTTGTTCTGTTTTATCCAAAAGTTTTTGATTTTTCGGACAGTCGCTTTCTTGAGCTTTCGTGTAAAGCAAGTATCCTTTCAAACGAAGTCTTTCGAAAAAACTTTTGCACTCGGCAATTTCTTTTTTGATATTCGACGATCTCGAAAGCTCGTTGTTGTTTTTAATCATATACATATGGAGATTCTTAAAGTAATCTGCGGTACGAGCTTGCGCACCGTGGAAATAAAAGGCAATAAATGCGAGAGGAATAATACGCCAGCCCCATTGTATATCGGTAAAAGGTATATTTGCGGGGAAAAGTCTTATGCAAAGCGCGATATATATCGAAAGATACACGAAAAGGTCGAACAGTCCGTCGAGAGTTCTGCCCAAATTGCTGTATCGTTTCGTAAGTCTTGCGACCTGTCCGTCGCATGCGTCGAATACGGCAGACAAAATAATAAGCAAAACGCCGATAACATTAAGTAAAAGCGAGTCGAATATGAGAAGTATTCCGCCCGTCACACCGACTATTCCGGAAAGAACGGTTATAACGTTCGGGATAATATGAAGTTTTATGAATATACTCGAAAAAAACATTGCGACGTAGTCGATAATGTAGGCATCAATCGGGTCGTTAAGATTTTCGCATTTTCTTGCTTTTTTGACGTTTTGTTTTATACTGTTTGCCATAATAGAGTAATCCTTTTTGTCAATCTTTGACTATAATATCATTTTTTCGCAAAAAACGCAACTTTATAAAAGCGTATCGCTGTTATTTGTTTTTTGAAAATCACACAAAATCAGCGGTAAACGTGTTACAATATTATTGATATACCGTTAAGGAGTGACTTATGCTTGAAATAATCAAAAAACGTCGCAGTTGCAGAAAATACGATTCAAACCGTCCCGTCGAGATTGAGAAAATAGACGAAATAATCAACGCGGGACTTTATGCCGCTAACGGTATGGGTTATCAGTACGGAATAATAATTGCGATAACGGATAAAACTGTCAGAGATAAACTTGCCGCGCTTAATACGAAGATAGGCGGAGCGGAAAGCGATATGTTTTACGGCGCGCCCGTAATTCTGCTCGTTGCCGTCAAGAAATGGCGCAACGCGTGTTACGACGGCTCGGCAATGATAGAGAATATGCTTCTCGAAGCGACTAATCAAGGGCTCGGTTCGTGCTGGATACACAGAGCCAAGGAAGAACTCGATACGGAAGAAGGCAGAGAAATATTGAAGTCCGTCGGACTTGACTTTGACGAATACGAAGGTGTCGGACACGTTGCGCTCGGATATTCGCTCATAGACGGGTACAAGCCGAAGACAATCAAAGACGGCAGAGTTTTTTGGATAAAGTAGAATAATTTAATGCGTTCAATAACGCGGAAAATTTTCTTTGTGCCGAAAATGTCGCTTAAAAACATCAATTACATAATTTATTTTAAGTTTTTAACGAAC
>ONBF01000050.1:0-522 GCA_900315995.1 uncultured Eubacteriales bacterium | reverse complement strand
GACGATAAATCAAAAGAATAAAATCACTGTAAAGCGCGGTAACAGCCGTGCTTTTTTGTTATAAATAAATATCAAAAATCTGTCAAAATCTGTCAAAATTCAAAAATTTTATCCGAACGTAGCCGTAATATACTATATTGTCCACAACTGTATTTTCCGTCTTTTGATGTTCATTAAATAACAGTTTAATATTATTAATTTTATTTAATTTTCATAAAATTAAATTATAAAAACAAAATATTGGTTAAATACAATATATTAAGATTTGTTAAATAAAATTATAACTTAACATAATCAATGTATAATTTTTAATTTTACTTGCTTGTTTTAATTGACTTTTCTCTACGTTTTTCGGTAAAATACTAATAATTGTCTTGTCGGGAAGACCAAACGATGTGTGTAGCCTAAACAATATGTCGCATAAAAATCGTTGGATTTTCTCGATAGAGATATGTAAATGTAAACTATTCGGGAGAGAAGCGTAGATATTTCGACTATAAAGAAGACGGTAAAGTATTGTTA
>ONBF01000051.1 GCA_900315995.1 uncultured Eubacteriales bacterium | reverse complement strand
ACATCGAACAGTTGCGGCAATTCATCGATTTTAGTACGTCTCAGCCACTTACCCGAACGCGTAATCCTCGCGTCGTCGCTACTGCTTATTTGCAGTCCCTTTGCTTCGGCGTTTTCAATCATTGTTCTGAACTTCCATATCTTGAAAAGTTTACCTTTACGACCTACTCTTACTTGCTTAAACAATACGTGACCTTTTGAATCGCATTTGATTATTATTGCGAATATCAACAAAAACGGACTTAATATTATTAAGCCGAATAATGAAAACAAAATATCTAAAAGCCGTTTGAAAAAATGTTTATACATTATGATACGCTATGATAAGCTTTGATAAACGACTCTATGACGTAATCGACTTCTTCGTCCGTCAAAATGGTATTTAACGGCAACGTGATTTCCCGTTCATACTGACGATATGCATTCGGATATCTATTAATATCGAAACCTATGTTTTTATACGCCGACAATAACGGCAACGGTTTATAGTGAACATTAACGGCAATTCCTTGTTCCGCGAGAAGTCCTATAATCTCGTTTCTCTTTTCTTTATCGAAACCGTTAAGCTGTAAAAGATACAAATGGCAACTCGATACAGAATCACCGTTAAAGTGATTTGCCGGTGCTACGTTCAAATCCCTAAACGCTTTATTATACTTTTCGACTATCTCTCGACGTCTTTTAAGCAAGGATTCGTAACGCTTTAATTGCGATATACCGAGTGCCGCCGCAATATCCGTCATATTGTTCTTAAAGCCTAACATCGTAATATCGTATTCCCACGCACCTTTTTTGAGTTTACTCATAGCGTCCTTACTCTGCCCGTGAAGCCCCATACGCGCAAGTTTACGGCAAGCGTAACCGTCGTCAAGCCCGTCTTTGTGCGGCCACGTAACCGCGCCGCCTTCCGCCGTAGTCAAATTTTTTACCGCATGGAAAGAAAAACACGTAAAATCGGCAACCGAACCGCTCGGTCTACCATGATACGTTGCACCCAACGAGTGCGCTCCGTCCGCAAGTACTATTATTCTGTTAAACAACATTTGAAATTCATTTTTTGCCGCTCTGAATTTATTTCGCTTACGTTCGATTATTTCATAAATTTTATCATAATCACACATTATCCCGCCTATGTCAACGGGAATAATAACTTTCGTATGCTTATTAATCGCTTTTTCGAGTTTATCGAGATCCATAAAATACGAATCGGGATACGTATCGACAAGCACGATTTTTGCGCCTACGTGTTCTATAACGCTTGCCGACGCAGTATACGTATAAGCGGAAGTTATCACTTCGTCTCCCTTTCCGACTCCGAGCATTCTCAAAGTCATTTCAAGAGCCGCCGTCGCCGAGTTAAACGCTACCGCTTTCTCACTCTTGCAAAACGTTGCGATATCGTTCTCAAACTCGCGAACTTTTAATCCGGTCGTTATCCAGCCTGACCTTAAAACTTCCTCTACCGCTTTGATGTCTTCTTCCCTTATATCAGGCGGTGAAAACTTTATATCCATATTACTCTCCGAGATATTATTCTCAAATATATTGTATTTATTATATCACAAACGGCACTCAGTACAAACGTTTATTACTCATAAAGTATTTTTATTTCATATTTTCTTTCTTATGATTGTACATTATAGAGTGAAAAAACTTTTCGGTATCAAACATCTGTTTCTCAAAATATCTTTGCTTTTCATTTTGATTGCACTGGTTGTACGTCCCGATAAGCTGATGGATTCATGCTACAAAGGACTGTTGCTTTTTGCCGTAAACGTTTTACCGGCTCTTCTTCCTTTCTTTTTCTTTTCGAAAATTTTGACGTCGCTGAATTTTGCGGACGATTTGGGACGATTGCTCGGAAAACCTTTCATTAAACTTTACGGAGTGCCTCCTTGCGCTTCGTACGTTTTCTCAATGAGCGTAATAAGCGGCTATCCCATAGGCGCTAAACTTATCTCCGACCTTTATAAATCAGGCAGCATAACGCGAAACGAAGCAAAAACAATAACTGCTTTTTGTTCTACTTCGGGACCTATGTTTATATTGGGTAGCGTAGGGGCGGCAATGCTTAATAATAAATCTTTTGCAATCGTCATATATACCGCACACTGCCTTTCGGCGTTTATTAACGGATTTTTGTACAGAAACAAAAAAAACATTCCGCACGTAGTCGCGCCGATACCTTGCGCAAAAAAAATCGATTCCGTATTATCGGAATCAATATATTCGTCGGTAATATCCGTATTGACGGTCGGAGCTTATGTGGGAATTTTTTATATGCTTGCCGATCTTTTCGTATCACTCGGTATTATATCTTTTATCGTTAAGCCTTTCGGTTTTATCGCTCCGAACGTTTTGACGAGCGGTATCGCCGAAGGACTTATCGAAATGACAAGAGGTTGCTACGTTCTATCGAAGTCAGCCCTTACCGAGATACTCGTTATCCCGGCACTTACGGGAATTATAACAGTCGGCGGTTTGTCGGTAACGCTTCAATCAATGACGTTTTTGAAAGAAATCGGAATAAAAACGTCTTTTTATATCGCAACTAAAACAACTCAAACTCTGATTGCCGTAACATTATCTTTTATTTTTACTTTCATCTTTTTCTGAAAATTCCCGAAAATTTTTTATCTTTCCTATGTATACGTTTCTTGATAAGCTCTATATTTTCGGCAGCCGCTTCATAACCTTGCTCATAAGCAATTCTCGCTTCCGATACGTTTGCCGAACTCATAAGCTTGCTTTTTATCGACAATACGAAATCAGCTTCGTGTAACTTATTTCTCGTAATCTCCCAGTCCATTATCTCGAACATCCTGCCTATCTGTTCGGGAAGACTTGCAGGATACTTACCCTCGATTATACTTTCGCAAGGATTTACGCCCACCACATACTTAGCGCCTTTATCTCTTAAAATGTTTACGGGAATACGTTCTTTCAATCCTCCGTCCATAAGCAACATATTGCCCATCTTAACAGGAGCAAACACACCGGGAACCGCATAACTTGCGCGTATCGCGTCAGTAAGATTACCTTTATCAAAGTATACCGTTTTACCGCTGACGACGTCTACGGCAACGGCAACAAACGGTATTTTGCAGTCCTCTATATTGATATCTCCGCACAACTCACGTATTATATTTTCACTTTTGATTTCTTTCATTTGGTCTATACTGACGCCGGCAGCATAAAGCCCGCCTATTACCGCACCCATCGACGTACCCGAAATCATATCGGGAACAAGATTATGTTGTTCAAGCACTTCAAGCACTCCGATGTGACACATACCGCGCATTGCTCCCGCGCCGAGCGCAAGTCCGAAAGTTTTATTTGCCATTAATTATTTTTTTCCCTTTAATAATACTTCCGTTTAATTCTTCACGGTTATTACGAATAACCGCGAGTGTGTCGAGAAGAAATTTTTCCATATCCGCAAACATTGCGTCCACGTATTCTCTCGCCCTTGCTCTCATAGTTTCGTTATAAGCGACAGCTTCGTCTCTTATCGCTTTCGCCTCCGCTTCGGCACGCTTCAAAACGGCAGATTCACTCATTAACTCTTCTGCTCTTTCCTGAGCTGCTTGAATTATCCGATGACTTTCGATGTCCGCTTGTTCGAGTTGCTGATGTTTCGTCTCGACTATTTGACGGGCTTCTCTTATATTTGTCGGCAACGCCGTCTTAATATCGTTCAAAAATTGCAAACATTTATTGCTATCAACTCTATTCTTCCCGAATAGTCCCGACCTTGAATCAAGAAGCTCGTTTTCAAGCTCTTCAATCAATAACATTACGTCTTGCATACTTATCTCCTTCCGATTATATTTTTTATCGTTTCGGCGATTGACTTGGGTACATATTCTCCGTAATCTTCACCGTTTTCAATCATATTTCGCACGTCATGCGAACAAGTGCCGTCCACTCCGTTTACAAATAACGTCGTTACGTTTCCGTGCTTACGGTTATACTCCGCCATAATTTTTTCATACTCGTAGTCATCGCAGTTTCTCACACCTCTCAAAACAACGTTTACGTCGTGCGCTTTACACCAATCTTTAACGTAACCGTTACTTGCGTCCGTTTCAACGTTTTTATAATCTTTTACAAGCGCGTTAAGCCTTTCAAGTCGCTCCGCCGCAGTGAAAAGCGACGTTTTGTCCGGATTGACGAAAATTACAACGTAAACTTTCATAAAGAGTTTACACGCCGTATCGAGTATATATTTATGACCGTTTGTAAACGGATCGAACGTTCCCGTTATTACACACTTTTCCATTTGTAAAAAAACAATTTTACGCTTCCGTATTTTCTTGTATCAGCCGTAATCAATTCGCCTATTGTTTCGCTTGCATCGTCTTTCGAGCTTCGCTCATAAATCAACACTCCGTTTTCGTCAAGTAAACGCTTATCCGAAATCTTTCTTATATACGGTTCGCCGTCCGTTGCGTACGGCGGGTCTATAAAGATTACGTCGAATTTTTCGTTTAGTATATCAAGAGCTATGGTTGCGTCAACGTTCATTATTCGGGCGGACGCATTGACTAATTCGAGATTTTCTTTGATTACTCTGCAACTTGTCTGCGCCTTATCCGCAAAAATAACGCTCTGCGCACCGCGTGACAAAGATTCTATTCCGAGCGCACCCGTACCGCCGAATAAATCGAGTACTTTCGCGCCGTCGATTTTTGCGGCGATTATATTGAATATGCTCTCGCGTACGTTGTCGGTCGTGGGGCGTATATCCCGTCCCGTAATACTTTTCAATGTTCTCCCTTTATATTGTCCGGCAATTACTCTCATATCGTTTCACACTCATTTACAATGAAGTCGAGTTTTATATCGTGAGTTTCGTGAAAGACGTCTTCGACTTCCTGTACTTTATAGGCTATTCCTATTTTCAAAGCGTCAACCGTACTTAAAAACCTGTCATAATAACCTTTACCGTAGCCGAGTCTGTATTTATTTTTATCATATGCAACTATCGGTACTATCACTACGTCCAAGTCCGGAAACACAGCCTGTCCGTTAGGTTCGTACAGTTTATCCGTAACAACATCTTCTTTATATTCGACGACTTCGAGTATCTCCCCATTTACTCTCGGAAGATACACTTTGTTACCGCGGTCTCTCAATAATCGTATCAAAATTCGAGTATCGACTTCGTTGTTATAGGAATAATATGCAAGAACACGTTTTCCATTTTCTGTAATTGCATTTCCGACAATTCCGTTTTTGACAATTCCGTTTTCGATAACTCCGTTTTCGATAATTGCATTTTCGATAAGTTTAATTACCTTATCTGCAATGATTGCGTCGGCTTTTTTGCGTTCGCTCTCATTAAGCGTCCGTCGCTTGCGTTTGACAAGTGTTCTTAATTCGTCTTTGAGCATAAACTTACTGTACCTATTGTAATATAATTTCGCTTTAATTAGATAACTGTTTTTTCTTCGTTCTTAGTTGTTTTCTTCGTTTTTCGGCATTATCCTATCATACCTACATTAACTCTATGTACGTTTACGTACATAGAGTTAATGTAGGATAAATCTTACTTATCTAAGTATTACACTTTGTTTAACAACGCATCACCGTATTACACTTTGTTTGATAATTGTCATAGTTGTTACATTAGTACCTTCACTGTTTATCCGCATATTACATTTAGTTTGGCAATAACCCTATGTTACGCTTGGTTTGATAATCATTATCGTATTACATTTCGATTATTAATTTATAATCGTGTTGCACTTGGTTTGACAATGCGTCATCAGTAAAGTTTTTGTTCGAGAAGTTTAACTTCGCTCTTTTTGATTATTTCGATGGTTTTATCGATATTCGCCACTTTGAACAAAATAATCGCGTTACCGTCGTTAGCCTTTTTGAACGAGTAAAGATATTCGATGTCAATACCGCCCTCATAAAGCACTTTCAAAACTTCCGCAAGTCCGCCCGGTCTATCTTCGACTTCGATTCCGACAAGATCGGTACTGTTGACGGTAAATCCCGCTTCTTTGAGCGTCTTAATAGCCTTTGCGTTATCGTCCGTTACCGCTCTCAATATGCCATAATCACTCGTGTCGGCAATCGACATAACGAGCATATTGATATTCGCCTTTTTAAGTGCTTCGGTAAGTTCGAATATTCTTCCTTGTCTGTTCTCCAAAAAAACCGCAATCTGATTAACTAACATAATTTCTCTCCTTTTATATTTTTCTGTTATCCGTTATTCTCTTTGCTTTACCTTCGCTTCTCGGCAGCGTGTTGCTGCCTACGAGTTTTACCTTAGCCGAAACCGACAAGTTTGACTGCAAATCGCTTTCAAGCGCACGTTTCAAACTTTCGAGTTCTTTTACTTTGTCGCTGAACATTGAATCGTTGACTTCAACATCGATTTCCATAACGTCTAAATTATTAACTCTGTCTATGATTATTTGATAATACGGTTCAACGTTACAGTTACGCATAAGAACGCTTTCTATTTGTGACGGGAATACGTTGACGCCACGGATAATAAGCATATCGTCCGATCTGCCCGTTACCCTATTCATACGAACAAAAGTGCGTCCGCACCTACAAGGCTCGATATTTAACGACGTAATATCGTGAGTTCTGTATCTTATAAGCGGTAGACCTTCTTTGCAAAGCGTAGTGAAAACAAGCTCGCCTTCTTGCCCGTACGGTAGCGGCTCTCCCGTTACGGGGTCTATTATCTCGGGATAAAAATAATCTTCCGAAATATGCGAGCCGTCGTGATATTCGCACTCGCACGCAACCCCGGGACCCGTTATTTCACTCAAACCGTAAATATCAAACGCTTTGATTTTCAAACTCTTCTCTATAACCTGACGCATCTCTTCACTCCACGGTTCCGCGCCGAATATGCCTACCTTTAAGTTAAGTTCGTCCAAAGATAAGTTTTCCTTCTTTACTTCTTCCGCAAGGTATATTGCGTAAGACGGTGTGCAACAAAGAACGTCCGCCTTAAAATCTTTCATTAACATTATTTGTCTTTGCGTATTTCCGCTCGAAGTCGGAACAACGGTCGCCCCCATTTCTTCCACTCCGTAGTGAAGTCCGAGTCCGCCCGTAAACAAACCGTAACCGTATGACACTTGCACTATCGAATCTGCCGTAACGCCTGCCGCCGTCAATGCTCTTGCCACGACTTTACTCCAAGCGTGAAGATCGTTTTTCGTATATCCGACGACAGTAAGTTTGCCCGTGGTTCCCGAAGACGCGTGTAAACGCACTATGTCTTTCATAGGCGTTGCAAACAGTCCGAAAGGATAGTTACCGCGTAAATCCTGCTTTTCGGTAAACGGTAATTTCGAAATGTCGGCTATCGACCTTATTTCTTCGGGCTTAATATGTACGGCATCCATCTTCGCTCGATAAGTCGGCACGTTTTCGTACACTCTTTTAACGAGTTCGACAAGCCGTTTACTTTGTAATTCCGTCAGTTCTTCCCGAGAAATCGTCTCGACTTTGTCATAGTATTTACTCATAACTGTACTCCGTAGTTGTATCCCGACTCAAACGCTTGTATATTGAGTTCGAGAAATTTAGCGGGAACTGTATTCTCAATCGCCGACTTCATTACTTTTTCGTCAAGTTTCAAAATTCGCGTCAATGCGCCTATCATTACGACGTTCACGGCTTTAACGTTACCCGCTTGTTCCGCAAGACTTTCAGCGTCGATAAAGTACTTATTATACTCTCCGTTCAGCCTTTCTTCCGTATTCGTCGGATATTGACACTGTCCCGTTATTACGCCCATAGGCATAATCTTCTGCGTGTTGACTACAAGACTGCCGCCTTTCTTTAAGAAATGCGCATATCTCATGGCTTCGAGTTGTTCAAACGCAAGCACTATATCGGCGTCTCCCGCCGATACGGTCGGCGACGCAATGTTTACGCCTACTCTTACGTGCGTTACTACGCTGCCGCCACGCTGGCTCATACCGTGTACTTCGTTAAGTTTTACGTCTTGATTGACAGCGTACGCATATGCGCCTAATATTCTGCTTGCAAGAAGCGTTCCTTGTCCGCCCACTCCGACTATCAGTATATCCATGAGATTACGCCTCCTTTATTGCGCCGACTTTACACATATCTTTACAAACGCCGCAAGCAACGCAAACGGTCTTGTCTATTACCGCGCGTCCCGTATCGTCGAGTGACATTGCGGGGCAACCGAGTTTCATACATCGTTTACAACCGACGCAACCGTCGATTCTCAAAAACGGTTTCTTCGACTTATCGAGCAATACGCACGGCTGTTTAACGACTATCACCGAAACGCAATCTTTATTAAGTTCGCCCTTGATTGTTTCTTCGAGCAGTTTAAGGTCGTACGCGCCGACTTGTACCACACTCGGAACGTTAAGAGCTTTGGCAAGAGTTACGAAGTCGAGTTCGTAAGTCCGCTCTCCCTTTAACGTTTTACCGGTAGCCGGATTGTCTTGATGTCCCGTCATACCCGTAGTTCTGTTATCGAGTATAACGAGCGTTATATTACTTTTATTGTATACAGCATTGATAAGCCCCGTTATTCCGCTGTGAATAAAAGTCGAATCGCCGATAACCGCGACTTGATTTTTCGTATTCTCGCGTCCCAACGCTTTCTCGAAACCGTGCGCCATCGAAACGCTTGCGCCCATACACAGCACGGTGTCGATGGCTCTCAAAGGCGGCTGCGCACCGAGCGTATAACATCCTATGTCGCCCGTTACGGTACAACCTAATTTATTGAGAACGAAAAACACGCTTCTGTGCGGACAGCCTGCACAAAGCATAGGCGGTCTTACGGGTAAATCGGATAACGGTTTATTTTCTTCAAAGCCGTATACCGCTTTCTTTATTTTGTTGACGTTAAGTTCGCCTTGAAGTCCCGTCTTGTCTTTACCGCTACACGCAATACCGTTTGCTTTAAGTTGATTTTCAAAGAAAGGTTCGAGTTCTTCAATAACGATAAGTTCTTTAACGCTCTCGGAAAATTTTCGTATCGCTTCCACGTTAAGCGGATATACCATACCTACTTTGTATACGCTTGCATCGGGCAATGCTTCTTTAACATATTGATACACGACACCCGAACATACAACGCCAAAATCTTTCCCTTTAATATGGATTTCGTCAAGATTGAGTTTATCCTGTTCAGCCTTTAACCTATTTTCTCTCGCCTCGACCGCAAGATGTCTTTTGATAGCGGACGCAGGCATCATAGCATATTTTGTTATATCTTTAACGTACGGTTTCGTTTCCGTTTCGACTCTTTCGCCAAACGTCACCGTGCTTTGAGAGTGTGCAAGTCTCGTAGTCGTTCTCAAAATTACAGGCGTATCGTAACGTTCGGATATTTCGCAAGCCGTCTTTACAAAGCGTCTCGCTTCATCGCTGTCACTCGGTTCGAGCATCGGAATATGCGCGCTTCTTGCATAAAACCTACTGTCCTGTTCGTTTTGCGAAGAGTGCATTCCCGGGTCGTCCGCGACTACTATCACCGCACCGCCGTTGACACCCGTATATGCAAAAGTAAACATAGGATCAGCCGCAACGTTCATACCGACGTGCTTCATACATACCATTGTGCGAACGCCTGCAACCGACGCGCCTGCCGCTACTTCCATAGCGACCTTTTCGTTAGGCGCCCACTCCGCATATATTTCATCGTACCCTGCGACAAATTCCGTTATCTCCGTACTCGGAGTTCCCGGATACGAAGATACGACTTTAATACCCGCTTCGTACGCACCTCTTGCTATCGCTTCGTTACCTATCATTAATTTTTTCATATATTCCTCTTAAATTTTTCTTAAATCAGTGACTCTTTTTGCCTTACCTTCAAAACGTTTCAATGTCTGTGGCTCAACGAGTTTAACCTTTGCATCTATTTGAAGTACGGTTTTTAAGTTATGCTTAATCTTCGCAACGAGCGCATCGAGAAGCCGCAGGACGTTCTCTCTATCGGCGACGAAGTGAAGGTCAAGATCACCGATATCGATTTCGATAAGAAGAGAATCAGCCTGTCCATCAAGGCGCTGCTTCCCCCGCCCGAAAGAAAGTATGAAGAGAGAAAGGCGCCCGTGGACAGAGGTCCCGCCGTCTACTCCTTCGACGATCTGATCGCCAAGGCCAACGAAGCCGAAGCCGCCGCGAAGGCCGCCGAAGCCGCCGCCGAAGAAGTCGCTGAGACCTCTGCTGAGGAAGCCGTGGAAGAAGCCGCTGAAGCCGCTGAAACCGTTGAAGCCGCTGCTGAAGAAGCTGTGGAAGAAGCCGCCGCTCCCGCG
>ONBF01000052.1 GCA_900315995.1 uncultured Eubacteriales bacterium | reverse complement strand
AACATTTAGTAAAATTTTAACAAATAACCACTAAATAGTCAATTAAAATACATTTCCTACTGCGACAACGCGTATAAAATTTTATATGTAAAACGGAAATTGCTTTCCGTTTGATTACCACTTGTTTTTTATTTCGTCAATTACATCAAGATACGACATTTTATCCGCGTTTTCTCCCGCCAAAAGATTAATCGTTTTGTTTTCTCCGTTAAGCTTTATCATAACCCGTCCGACTACGTCGCCCTTTCTGACGGGCGCGACTGCGTGGTTGTATTCGTAACTTATTTCGGGTTTAACGCTTTCGCTTTTCTTGTTAAATACGGTATAACTTGTTTCAGGATATACGCTTATCTCTTTGACTTTGGAATTTTTCACTGAAAGTTTTGTTTCCAAAGGCACGTTTTTATCGACTATATAGGTATTTTCATACTCCGCAAACGCTTTATTGAAAAGACTTGTTACCGTCGCAAATCTTCCTTTGCTTGTAGATGCGCCGATTACCACGGCAATTACGTTCAATCCGTCGCGTTCCGCCGACGCAGCAAGACAAAACATAGCTTCGTTGGTAAATCCCGTCTTTCCGCCCAGACAGTCTTTATTGAATCGTATAAGTTTGTTCGTATTGACGAATTGAGTTATTCGACCGTCGGGATGCGTATAGTCTTCCATCCATATTCTGCTGTAATTATAATATTCTTTATGAAAAATCAGTTCTCTGAGCATTACCGCAACGTCGTATGCGCAAGAATATTGTTCGGGCGCGGGAAGACCCGTTACGTTTACGAAATTCGTATCTTTCAATCCGAGTGACTTTGCTCTCGCGTTCATTTTCTTTACAAATTCGTTCGTACTGCCCGAAATCGTTTCCGCAAGTGCCACGCAAGCGTCGTTTGCCGATACGACTATCACGCCTTTCAATAAATCGCTTATCGTGTATTCGTCTCCTTCTTCGAGAAACATTTGAGAACCGCCCATAGACGACGCGTTACCGCTTACGGCTACTTTTTGATTGAAATCGATTTTTCCGTCGTCTATCGCCTCAAACGTCAATAATGCCGTCATTATTTTGACCATACTTGCAATAGGCAAATGTTTGTACGCCTCTTTTTCGTATACAACCGTTTTCGACGCCGTATCCATTAAAAGCATGGCTTTTCCGTCATAGCCCGAACTCGAATCGGCATACGCGACGTTAGGTAAGATACTCGCGCATACCATCGCAGTTAAAATTAACGTGATTATGAGTTTCTTCATATTGTTTTCCCCCGTTTTACAAAGTCTCTTTCGCCGTCACGATTAGAGTACTCATTTATTATTTTAAGTAAATAAACGGAAGTTATTCACGTTACGCAATTACGGAGAAAACATAAAACATAACGACCGAAACAATAAGTATAATAGTGAGAGATAATAACATCAAAATCAAAATATCGCCGGCGGCGGCTTTTTGTTTACTTACGCAACATGTATATTTATTCTCAAAAACTATCAACGATGCCAGTATATAGAATACCGAGAACAACACACAAAACAAAGCGTAATAGAATATTGCGGATAAAACACCGAGTACTCCGCTGTAAATCAGCATTATCGTTGCGCCCCTGAAAACCGTGTAGCAATAGTAGGCAAAACTTAAATATATAAAAAACTTAAATCTTTTACTCAACAAAGTTATGTATAAAAATACATAAAGTATTATAAATATGAAAATATTTTTTATGAAAAACGTTAAAATTCCGCAATCGAAAGTCGAAATCAACGCCACGTAATTCAAGTATAACTCTTTTTCTATAATAATTTCGTGCTTGATAACGGCGGAAACAATCCCGATAATCAATCCGATAATTCCCACCGCTATCATAAATATGAAACTCCGTTTGTTATAAAATACGGAATCTCTGTAATACCGCTTGAAACTTTTATACCGACCGCTCAATAATTTCATATCGACATAATATGCAGTCGATTGAATTATTGTTATTTATTTATCAAAAAATCTGCATATACTCCGTATCCTCTTAACGGATCATTGATAAAAACGTGCGTCAATGCGCCTATGAGTTTTCCGTTTTGTATAATCGGACTGCCGCTCATACCTTGTACTATTCCGCCTGTTTTCCCGATTAACGTATTATCCGTTACTCTGACAATAAGACCTTTTTCCGCTTCCGCGCTCTGCGCGGTTGCTTTAACTATTTCTACGTCGTAAAACTTCGGAACGTCGCCTTCAATCGTACATAATATTTGCGCTCTTCCCGTTTGAACGTCTGATTTCGAACAGATTTCGTATCTTTTGAATCGGTTTGTTTCCCCTACGTAATTCCCGTAAATTCCGAAAGAAGTATTGGAATCTATCGTACCGAGTATATTTGTTTCCGCTGCCGAGAATATACCTTTTAATTCACCGGGGGCTCCTCTCTTACCGATATTTACGCCGAGAATACTGCTTTTGTAAATATTCCCGTCTTGCAATTCGCGATAATCGACTTTTCCGTCGTATATGGCATGCCCAAGCGCAACGAATCTTTTGTTTTCACTTACAAACGTCAACGTACCTATACCGCTAACGTCTTCCTTGACGATTATTCCCAAACGCTTTTCTTTGTTAAGGCTCTCGACGGCGGGTCTTATTTTATAATTCAAAATTTTCTCTTTTCTTTTGATTTCTATTTCGATTTCGTCTCCGCTCTCATTAAGCGCGCGGATAATATCATCACGTCTGCGTATCGCTTTCCCGTCTATACTGATTATTATATCGCCCGACGTAACGTCTGTTTCTCCAAACGGCGACACTCTGCCGTCGTCCGTTATCACATCACTCAGTCCGTCTATTATAAGACCGTCGGCATTAACTGATATTCCTATCGGCGTACCGGCCACATATACATATTTGACGTCAACGCCCGCGTATGCAATTCCCGTAACCGAAAACGCGCATATCACCAAAAATAAAATAAAGAATTTGCAAAATTTACTCATGTTTACCTCATAAGTTATTTTTGCTCATAATAAACGTTTTATTAATTGAAATAAACAAAAACTCAACCTTTAATTTCCAAAATTAATTGCTTTGCGTGATTTTCGGCAAGTTCTCCCGACAAACCGCCCGACAAACGCGCTATTTCTTTGATTTTCGACTGTTCGTCAAGTTGCTTGATATGCGTCGAAGTCTTTCCGTTTTCAACAGACTTTGAAATAAAATAATTATAATCGGCAATAGCCGCTATACTCGGCAAGTGACTTACCGCAATAACTTGCGAATTTTCGGCAATTTCGGACATTTTTCTCGCAACCGAAATTGCAATATTTCCGCTTATTCCCGTATCTATTTCGTCGAATACCAAAAGATCGATTCCGTCGAGTTTAGCAGTAACCGTCTTGATTGCAAGCATCAATCTCGACATCTCACCGCCGGATATTATCCTTGCCAAAGGTTTAAGCGGTTCTCCGACATTCGCGGATATTAAATATTCTGCCGAATCTATTCCGTTTGCCTTAAAAACAGTATCGTCGATAAATGAATCAATATCCGAAAATTCAACGCTGAAAACCGAATTTTTCATACCGAGATCGGCAAGTGAATCCATTATTTCTTTTTCAAATTTTGCCGCGCCTTTCCGTCTCGCTTCGCTGAGTTTTACGCCTGCGTTGAAAAGTTTTTCTTTAAGTTCGCCGAATTCTTTTTCACGTTTATCCGAATCGACGCCCATATCAATCAATAATTCGTACTCTTTACGAATTTTATCGTAATAATCGTGAACGTCTTTGACAGTTGCTCCGTACTTTTTATGTAAAAGTTTGATTTTATCGTATTTTATCTCCGTTTCTTCAAAATATTTCGGATCGTAATTATAACCGTCCGCTATATCTTTAACGCTGTCAGCTATATCTTTGATTTCGATTTTCGCAGTTTCAAGTCTTTCGGATAATGCGTCGAGACGTTCGTCGTATTTAGAAGCGTCCTTTAACGAGTTCAACGCGTCTGACGTTATTTGCAAGCAATTAACGTCTTCACCGCCCGATAAAGCATTGTAAACAAAAGAAACTTTTGACATTAATTGTTCGAAGTTGCCTGCAATTTGCCTTGCGCGCGTCACTTCGTCTTCGAGTTCCTGCGTTAAATTAACGGAAGATATTTCGTCGATTTCATATTTCAAACTCTCGATTTTTCTTTCGCGTTCCTCGTTTGTTCCGTATTTCTTAATCAATGATTCTATTTGTTTATATTCCGAATAAAGTTCCCCATATTCTTTAAGCGGCACTCTTATATCGCGTTCCGCGTATTTATCAAGAATATCCAAATGATTCTCGGGTTTCAACAACGATTGATGTTCATGCTGACCGTGTATATCGGCAATTAACGACGTCAGTGAACGTAAATTTTGAAGACTTACGGCTACACCGTTCAATCTGCACTCGTTCTTGCCATCCAAAGCCATTTTTCTGAAAACGGTGATTTCCCTTGTAAAATCAAGTTTTAACGACGCGAAACGCTCTCTTAAAAGTTGATTGTCGTCGAGCGAAAAAACAGCTTCAACTTCGGCGAAATTTTCGCCGCTTCGAATAAGCGTCTTATCCGCGCGCTCGCCCAGAATAAAGTTAATCGAATCTATGATTATCGTCTTGCCCGCACCCGTTTCGCCGGATAAAACGTTAAGCCCTTTATGAAAGTTTAATTCAAGAAAGGTAACAAGCGCTATATTTTGTATTCGTAAACTTTCAAGCATATCACTTAGTCAATTCAAGCAGTTTCACATAAACTTCCTGTGTGTTTGCTATACTGTCGATTACGATTATTATAGTGTCGTCACCCGCAATACAACCCAATATCGACGATATATTAAGTTTGTCAACAAGCGCGGCTGCGGGGGACGCGCTTCCCGATAAAGTTTTGATAACGATATTGTTTACCGAGTAGTTGATGGACAACACGGATTCTTTGAAAACATTAAGGAGTTTATTCGATAAATTTTTGATTTCGGAATCAACATATACATATTTATAATGCTTATTCTCCATAAGCACTTTAACAAGACCCATATCTTTGATGTCACGGGAAATGGTCGCCTGCGTAAATTCATAGCCCGCGTCTTTCAGTTTTGAGACTATCTCTTCCTGCGTTTCTATATCGAAAGCGGAAATTATTTCCAAAATCTTCATATGACGTTGAGAACGTGTCATCTTTACCCCCTTCTGTTTAATTTAGAGTTGATTCTTTCAAAAAAGCTTGCGGTATTAAAACGCAAAAAGCGTATTGCACGTTCGGCTTTTTTGACTGTTACGATTGAATTTTTATCGAGAACGGCAATCGTATTTCCGTCGGCGGTTAATTGCGCTCTTGATGATTTATTCGTCAATTTAATGCTTTCGCTACCCGATATAACGAGCGCACGGTGATGTAAACTATGCGGACAAATACCGTTTATTATAAGCGCGTCAACGTCGGGAGCCATAATAGGTCCGCCGCTTGCAAGCGAATACGCCGTCGAGCCTGTCGCCGTCGCGATTATCACTCCGTCGGCATAATATGTATCGAATTTTTCTTCGCCGATTGAAACGTCAACCGCAACAAGTTTCGAGCTGTCGCCGCGTCCGAGAACGGCTTCGTTCAAAGCGTATACGGTTTCTCCGTTATAACCTATTTCAAGAACGATACGCTCTTCCGAGAAAAACTTCTTATTCATTATCATATCGGCAATCGCCGTATAATCGCTGTTCTTGTTAAACTCGGTCAAAAAACCTACGTGTCCGAAATTGATACCCATTATCGCTTTGTCGTACTTAACGATATAAGGCACGGTCTGCAACACGGTTCCGTCGCCGCCGAGCGTAACGACTATATCGGAAACTTTACATAACGTATCGACAGATACGGTTTCCGTAAAATCAAACGTGTAATCAGTACTTGTCGCAACGTATATTTTCGCATCTCTTTCCGCAAGCGCAATATAAAACGTTTTGAAAGATTCGACGAAATTCTGTTTTTTCGTATTGATATAAATTCCTACGTTCATGCAAAATTCCTTTTGTTTTTCAAATCTTCTATCATCTTGATAACGTGTCTGTCGGTAGGCGAATAAGTGGTTACTACCTGCGCCAAAGCGACTTTAACGTCATCGGGGTTATCGCTTTTCAGACTTTCTCTCAATACTTCCATCCCGGTCTTTACGTCCTTTTCTTTAATCGACGGCAATTTCTCGATAAAAACTTTATCGTTTTCGGTCTTGTCCACTCGATCGGGATTAAGAACAAGTTCTTCAAAAAGTTTTTCACCGGGGCGCAGTCCCGTTATTTCTATCCTTATATCACGTCCCGGCGTAAACCCTGACAACGTAATCATTTTCTTGGCAAAATCATAAATTTTAACCGGTTCTCCCATATCGAGAACGTAAACGTTACCGCTCTTTGCTTGTTTTCCGGCNNTTCGGGAATCGTCATAAAGTATCTCTTCATATCTTTGTGCGTAACGGTAACCGGTCCGCCCTCTTCTATTTGACGTTTGAACAAAGGTATAACCGAACCGTTCGAGCCGAGTACGTTACCGAATCTTACCGCGGCAAAAACGGTTTTGCTGAATTGCTTTGTCGACTGAACAATCATTTCGCAAAATCGTTTCGTCGCACCCATTACATTAGTCGGGTTTACCGCCTTATCCGTGGATATTTGAATAAATCTGTCAACGTTGTTATTATGCGCCGCCATAACGACGTTATATGTTCCGAAAATATTGTTTTTAACCGCTTCTTCGGGATTGTCTTCCATAAGAGGCACATGCTTGTGAGCCGCCGCATGAAATACAAGATTGGGTTTGTATTTTGCAAAAATGAAGTCTATATGCTGCTTATCGCAAATTGTCGCAATCTCGACGTTCATATCGAGATCCGCTCCGTATTTCCTTATGAGTTCTTGTTGAATCTCGTAAGCGTTGTTTTCGTATTCGTCCAATATAACAAGTTTTTTCGGCTTATACGCCGCAATTTGACGGCATATTTCCGAACCGATAGAACCGCCGCCGCCCGTTACCAAAACCGCTTTCCCGCATACGTATTCGAGTATATCTTTCTCTTCCATCGTTACGGCTTTACGTCCGAGCAAGTCTTCGACGTTTATCTTCCTCACCTGTCCCCAATAATCGTTTTCGTTATCTATCAAATACGCCATTGCGGGCATACGATTGATTTGGCAATTCGTCTTCAAACATATATCGATAATTCTGCGTATTTCTTCGTTTGTCGCGGAAGGCAACGCAATAATTATTTCATCTATCTTCAAGCTTTGACATATTTCCGGAATTTTGTCTACTTCGGCAACGATTTTAACTCCTTCGATTCTGCAACCTATCTTGTTCGGATCATCGTCGAATATGCATACGGGATTATATTTTACTTTGTTCGTTATTGAATTTAACGCGGATAAAAGCGCGGCGCATACACTGCCACCGCCGACGATTGCAAGACGTCTTATGTCTTCTTTTTGTCTGTTTTGTAAAAAATAGTATTCACGATACAAAAGTCTGTTGATTATCGTCAATACGCCAACGGTTATCGAAACTATGCCAGCAAACCAGATAAAGTTGCCTACGCTTCCGTCTCCCGGGATATTATCGAAATTTGAAATCCGCGGATTGACAACAACGATTACTATAATGAAAATTATACATGACAACGCCATTGAAATCATTGAAAAAAGTATATCTCTTACACTGAAATATCTCCATATGTTGCGATACAGCCTGAAAAGCGTGTTGAGCGTCAACACAATAATCAAATATACGGGGAGTGTTATCTCTATTTTCCAAGATGTAAACGGCACTTTAAGATAAAGCGAAAACCATAAAAAACTTATAATGAAAAAGTCTATGCAAATAACCGCTACGTCGATAAAATATTTCAGCACACTTCTGTTTAGCGATTTTTCTTTTTTTTCTAATTCCATTGAATTGAGATTGTTCTTTTTTCCCATTTTTACTCCATTAATTCGGTCATATCGTTTTTTAATTTTTCGACGTAATTCAGACCGAATTTTTTTTCTAATATTTTTCTAATATATTAAACGCACTATCGAACTTCGGCGGACGTTTATCTTCATTGTGAGTATCGCTTGCAACAAAATCAACGTAATTCTTTTTGAATAACTTTATTGCCCGACTGTAAAACATATCCGTCAAAGAGCTTGCGTTAACTTGTAATAAAGCCCCTACATTTTTTAGCCTTTCGGCAACTTTTACACAAAAATACGGATATTTTTCGACGTGTACTATTATCGGGATATATCCGTACGTCAATTCTCTACCGATTCCGTAATACACCCAATCGGGTAGTTTATCACAAAACGGCAATTCAATCAACAAATACTGCGTACCTTCGATAAGAAGACGCTCGTCGGGAGGTAAACGAAAAAAATCGACTCCTACCGAAATTTCCGCGCCTCTTAAAGGTTTAATCCCGAGTTTATCGACAAAATCAGAATATGACCTGTCATATCTTGTGCAAAAAGTTTCGCAAGTCTCCCTATCGGTATAAAAGTGCGAACTCAGTACGACATCGGATAGCCCCTGCGCTTTGATCGTATTTATAAGCCTTTCCGCTTCATCAACGCTACGTACTCCGTCATCGAAATTCGGCAATAAATGCGTATGAACTTCAATCATTGCTTATTCTTAGAATAATAGTTATACTTATATTTGTATTTCGAAGCATAACCGTAACAAAACTCCGCGGGAGCATTATTTACAACAATACCCAATATATTTGCCTTTGCGAATTTCAAAGCATCTATTGATTTTCCGAGAACCTGCATATTCCCGTCTTTCTGATCGGCGACAAGTATAGCCGCAATATTGTATTTTACCAATATTGTAGCATCGGTAACGAGATTGACAGATGGCGTATCGAAAATAATCCAATCATAAAGAGCGGATACCTTTTCGATAAGTTCTCCGACCTTTTTACTCATCAATATACGCATCGGACTCGGCGGTACTTTACCGGAAGTAATTACGTCAAGACCTTCCGTTTCCGTCTTTTGAATTAATTTTTCATAAGACAAATTCCCCACTATATAATCGGACAAACCTAATTTTGACAAACTCGGAAAAAAATTCACTACCGTCGGTTTTCTCAAATCGCAATCGATTAATAAAACTTTGTTTCCATGATTAGCTAACGCTATTGCTGAATTTACGGAAACGGTGGTTTTGCCTTGTGAAAGCGACGCACTCGTAAACAGTATTTTATTAACGCTGTTTGCCGAATATTTTAAGTTAACGGCAAGCGCATTGAACGATTCGATAAAGCTGAAATTCATATTGTTGTCGGAAACTTTCAAAAACGACGTACCGCTATCTGAATATTCATTATGATTTGACATTTGGCTCAGTCTCATTAACCGTCTTTGACTTACTTGTCGCACTGTTGTTTTTCTTTAACGATATATTGGGAATACTTGCAAGAATCGGTATTCCAAATTTATCCGAGAGTTCTTTTTCGGAGTGAATATGTGTGTCGAAAATTTCAATGGAACATATAATTATTATTCCCGAAATTATGCCGATCAATGTGGCGATTACTGTATTTTTGACGCTCGATTTCGAGCTTTGCGAAAATGTCGTTTGATCCCACGGAATTATCTGAACGACAACGTCCTTGTTGTAATTTATTTCTTCTTCACCCGGACTTTCAAGTGTCTTGATTTTGGTTTTAACAAGATTACAATACAGTTCAAGTATAATCTTTGCGTCACTCATATCGGTTGCGGTACAACTTACCGCAAATCCTTGCGGGATATTTGTTGAAGTGCCGTTCGTTCCGTTAAAAGCCGAAGTGGAAATATTAAACATTTCTTTAAGTTCACTTGCCGAATAATCACGCGACACTGTATATCCGTAAACACCTGCTTTTCTGTTTTCGGAAACGCTTTCCGCAAGCCAATTAAAAACTTCAGAGTGTTGTATGTTCATATATGTCGCATTGAAATAATTAATAGAATTTGCAGAATTGGTGTTATACGACCAATCTATAAGATTATCCGTAGACGGATCAAAACCTTTTTCGGAAGCGGAATACATATATCTCAACTGCCAACTGTACGTATAAGTCTGAACATAATTATACTCGGAAATCAGAAAAGTTCCGAGTCCCGCAAGTATCGCGCAAACAACAAGTATATACCATCTCTTGATAAGTATTTTGACAAAATCATGAAATGAATATTCCATAAATCCTCCATATGTTAAACACAAACATTTTATCAGATAATCGATATACTGTCAATATTTATACAGAGTTTATAATATTATCTATGCGCACGAAGTCATACGCGCGTCGGATAATACGATTTATCGCCGAATTCTCGGCACAATATGTTTTTGTTAAAAAGCAATATTAAATAGGTTTACCGCTTAATATATTTCGATATAAGCAACTCAACGGCTTGGACGTATCCGTCTGTTCCCTTCCCTATTACACTATCCGCACAAACTTCCTTCAATACGTCAATCTTTCTGAAATCTTCCCTTGAATATATATCGGATATATGCACGTCGATTACCGGGATTTGAACGGAATCAATCGCATCGCGCAACGCATATGAATAGTGCGCGTATGCACCCGCATTAAAGACGATTCCGCAATATTGCCTGACGTTTGCAAGATGTATAAAATCGATTAATTCACCTTCGTGGTTCGATTGTCTGCACAGTAAAGCAAAACCTTTGTTTTTTGCGAAATCTTTGCATCGGCTTTCTATTGATTTCAGCGTTTCCGAACCGTATATTTTAATGTCTCTTATACTCAATAAATTCAAATTAGGTCCGTTTAACAATAATATTTTTTTCATTTTTTCTCCCCTTTTATCAATCTTTCCGATTAAAATACCAATCTTCGATTTTCAATATTATTTCATCAATCGGTAAACTTGCATCAACCGTAAAATCACAAACTTTCGAGTATATTTTCAGCCTTTTTGCGTATAAATTTTTCAAATCTTCTATATCGGACTTCATTACAAGCGGTCTCGTAACATCATCTTTGATACGAGAATAACACGTTTCAAAAGGTGCGTCCAAAAACACGCACTCGGTAAGTTTTAAGTACTGAATATTGAAATTCTTGGTCGGAAGCCCACCGCCCGTCGATATTACGGTATCGTCGTATATTAAACGTTTGAACGTATCTCTTTCTATTTGACGAAAATACAATTCGCCTTCCGTTCTGAAAATTTCCGAAATACTTCCGAAAAGTTTAACGATTTCGTTATCAACGTCGAAGAATTGAAAACCGTTTTTTTCAGCAAGTTTTTCGCCGATAAACGTTTTACCGGCACCCATAAATCCGATTAAACTTATCGCTTTCATCCGAGTTCCCCGCGTGCATATTCCGCCATACGTTCTATATCGTCTTCACCGTAATCTAAACCGAGCCAGATTTTTTCACTTTCAAGTGCCTGTACTATCAACATATCCATCCCGCCGATACTTTTTATTCCTTTCGTTTCGGCAATTTCCGAAAGCCTTGTTTTTAGCGGATTATATATTAAATCGATATAATATTTGCAGTGCAAATCACAAACGGGAGTCTCGTCGATATTCGGATACATCCCTACCGGAGTGCAATTAATAACGACGTCGCAAACATAATTGTTTGCCGTATTATAATCGATAAATTTTATGTTTTTTGATGACGCGCACTTTTTTCGGGAAGCAACGGCGACCTCTCCGCCACATAATAACGTTAAATATATCACAGTCTGCGCAACCCCGCCGTTACCGAGAATCAATACGCGACCGCTTAAATTCGCTCCTACTTTGTCAACAATGTACTTAAAGCCCGCAATATCCGTATTGTAGCCGATAAGTTTACCGTCGGTATTCAAAACGGTATTGACCGAACCGATTGTTCGCGCTTCGTCACTTAACGAATCGAGAAACGGCACAACGCTTTGCTTATATGGAATCGTAACGTTGACTCCGTCGTATTGTCGCAATCGAGTTTTAAGTTCTTCGATTCCAATGTCATCAATAACATAATTCGCGTCGATGTTAATTTCCGAAAATCTTTTATTATGCACAACGTGCGAAATCGAATGCGATAATTTATATCCGAGTAAAGCATAATTTTTCATTTCATTTCCTATGAAATATTATAACAGAGTTTTCTGTTTTTCAATAACGTTTATCACACAATAGATTTACTTTTTCGATTTTCACACAGATTTTACAGAAAAAATGCATTTTAATGCAAATTATAATATTGCTGATTAATCGTTTTAATATAGCATTTTATTTAATTTTTTGTACGATTTGGGAAATATTACTGATTTTAAGTTAAAATTTTCGTGTTTATATTAGGTATTTGTATATTATGCATATATGTGCATATATATACATATTAATACGCGTTTTTCACAGCGGTTGTTGCGATATTAGTTTTCAATAATAAATATTCAAAGTTTGAATTTATCGTAAAAATAATAGAATTTCGAAAACCATTATACCGACTCAATTTTCTATTATTTACAAATTAATATTCTTCGTTTAGTACTTATTTGCCAAATAATCAAATACATTTATAATTCCGAATTGAAACTTTTTCTGAGTTTTCTTCTCACGCGATTGATATGCCGTTCAAACGAACCATCGTTTAAGATTTCGGCAATAACATACTGTTCAAGAGTCGGTACACTGCACGAATAAAACCCGAGTTTTTCATTAAACACAGAAACTAAACGTTTAGGCAGAAGCATATAGCCGACTCTTAAAGATCTGCTTAGACTTTTTGAAAAAGTATTTATATAAATAACTCTGTCATCTGTATCAAATGAAAATATAGTTTCGGCAATACCGCCTATTAGCGAAAATTCGGAAGCATAATCGTCTTCGATAATAAAACCGTTGCTATCAGCAGCCCACTGAGTGTACTCGATTTTTTTGGAGACGCTTGCACTAATGCCCGTCGGGTAACTCCCGTACGGTGTAACATGTAAAATTCTTGCTTTTGTTTTTTTCAAAATATCACCCGATATTCCGTCATGGCTCAATTCAAGTAGCTCGTATTTTACGCCTTTCGTTCGATATACGTTTTCAATTTGTCTGTATGAAGGTTTTTCGATTCCGTAAATCAAGTCTTTACCGAACAATTCAACTACAAGACCGTATAGATATTCCGCTCCCGAACCGATTATTATTTGCGATTCGTCTACGGCAATTCCACGATTACGCATAAGATAATTCTTAATTGCGAATTTTAATTCCGTAACACCGCTGTTTGCGGATTTTTGCATTATATTTTCACCATACTCACTCAAAACGTTTCGCACAATTCTCGAATATTCGGCAAACGAAATACCGGTATCGTCCGCAATATATATTTTATCGACGTTATCTGTATTATTAATTGTTTTATTTTTCGAATCGCTTAAATAAATATCACCTTTGGTAAAACTGACGTAGTATCCGCTGCGTTCTTTCGATTCGATATAACCTTCGCTTAACAAAAGGTCGTACGCATGCTCAACCGTTATAACGCTTACGTTATATGTATCCGCAGTTACGCGTTTTGACGGAATTTTTTGCCCGTAAACAATGCTACCGCTTATAATTTCCGATTTTAATTTTTCGTATAACAGTAAATATTTTTTCATCTGGTCTTATAAAATTTTTATATTTTGATTATTTTAATAATATCAAATTTAAGATATAATGACAACAAAACGGAAGACGCATTATGAACAAAAAAACAATATCAACAAAAAAACTTTGCTTTATCGCGTTGTTTATGTCGATGAATATAATATTGAGTTCTTTCAGTATTCCCGTACCCGGCGGACACTTTTATCTGTGCGACGTTATAATCTGTTTCGCCGCGCTTATTTTCGATCCGTTTTCGGCGTTTATAGTAGGCGGCGTAGGTTCGTTTCTCGGAGATTTGATTTTTTATCCGACGCCTATGTTTGTCTCTCTTGCAACTCATGGATTGCAAGCGGTAACGATTTCGTTGATTGTAGGCAAAAAAACAAACGAACTTCCGAAAGTATGGCGTACCGTTCTCGCATTAACGGTCGGCATAGTTATAATGGTTACCGGATATTCGCTCGGACGAGCTTTCGTTTACAGCACTCCCGAGTATGCGTTGATTAAATTACCGTACGAAATCGGTCAAGCCGTATTAGGCGCAGTCATCGGCGCACTGTTATTATACAAAACGTCATTAAAACGAATTATCAACGTTATTCCGAAAGAATAGAAAAACGCCGTAATTCATTGCGGCGTTTTGTTTTGCATTATATTATTATACACATTAATTATTTATCGAAATTCCCTACAAAATCAAGCGTTGAACAGTCGTCAAGCGGCAGTTTAACGGGTTTTCCGCTAAACGACGATTTATAAATAGCAAGCACTAATTCGAGTGCTCTCATACCTGCCCGCGCGTCAACCAAAGGCTGCGTATCGTTAATGATTGCGTCAATAACATTTTTGAAAAGACTTGTGTGACCGTTACCGTAAACGTTTTCGGTATACTCTTCAAATCCTGCGTGTGAGTTCAAGCCGTCCGCAAAGTCCCATACGTCGATTGCGTTAGTCGATTTTCCGCCGAGTTTTACCGTTCCTGTCTCGCCGAATAAATATAACGGTTCTTCCAAATTTTTCGGATACACGTTAACGGTACCTTCAATCGTTCCGACCGCGCCGTTTTTGAACCTAACAACAGCCATACCGATATCTTCGCATTGAAGATAATTATGAAACTGTCGCTTTGTAACGCCGTAAACCTCGTCTATTTCATCACCCATCATCCAACGCAATAAATCTATTCCGTGAATACATTGATTCATAAGCGCGCCGCCATCTTGAGCCCAAGTTCCGCGCCATTTGGCTTGATCGTAATAATCTTTATTCCGATTCCAACGAACGTGAATCGAACCGTGCGACAGTTTACCGAATCGTCCGCTGTCAAGCGCTTTTCTCGTCTCCTGCACCGCAATATTGAATCTGTTTTGATGGTTAGCGGAAACTTTAACGTTATACTTTTCGGCAAGACTTATTATTTCTCTCGCGTCAGCCATATTCATTGCCATCGGCTTCTCGATAATCGTATTAATGCCGTGCGTTATACAAAACTTCGCAATCTCCGCGTGTATACCGCTTTCCGTAGCAATGGACACGAGTTCAAGTTCGTTTTCTTCAATCATCTTTTTATAATCTGTATAACGTTTGATACTCTTGTCATTTTCAAGTCCGTGTTTTGCAAGCACGCTTTCCATATGCTCGGGTATAACGTCGCAAACAGCGACCGTTTCGAGTTTATTCTCGACTGCCGCTTTAATATGATTTGTTGATATTCTTCCGCAACCGATTAATGCGTATTTCATTTTAACCTCTTTCGCTTATATAATTTATTACAAAACTTCAATGTTATCTCTTTTATCGATAGTTTTCATTACGTTCTTCGTATCGAAAACAACTATCGCATTTTCGGCAATCATTTTGTAATCAACTCTTTGAGTGTGTCCTGCCGTAACTATAACGGCATCATACTTTTTAACGTCCGCGGGAGTTAAAGTTTTAAGGCTCGAATAAGTTTTACCACGGAATCGATATTCAGACACAAACGGATCGAAATAATCGACTTTGCATCCTTCCGCGTTCATAAGTTCTCTTACCACAAGCGCAGGACTCTCGCGATAATCATCGATATCGTTCTTATAAGCGACACCGAGTTGAAGAATCTTAGCGCCGTTTAACGACTTGCCGAATCTGTTGAGAATATCTCCGAGTCTGTCTACCGTATATTCCGGCATCTTGTCGTTAATCATCATCGACGCTTCAATCATAGAAGTATGAAAACCGTACTCTCGCGCTTTCCAACTTAAATAGTACGGATCGAGAGGTATACAGTGACCGCCTAAACCCGGTCCCGGATAAAAAGCCTGAAATCCGTAAGGTTTCGTTTTGGCGGCGTCGATAACTTCCCAAATACTTATGCCCATTTTGTGACAAAGCTGAGCGAGTTCGTTAACTAAACCGATATTGATATTTCTATAAGTGTTTTCAAGTATCTTTTCCATTTCGGCAACCGCAGGACTTGATGCCTCGAACACTTCCCCGTCGAGAACGGCACGATACATTGCGGCTATACACTCTTGCGCGTCTTTACCGATTGCACCTACGACTTTCGGTGTATTCTTCGTCTTATAAACGAGATTGCCCGGATCCACTCTTTCGGGGCTGAAACCGAGATAAAAATCCACGCCACATTTAAGTCCGCTCCCCTCTTCGAGAATCGGCTTAATAAGTTCTTCCGTCGTTCCCGGATATGTGGTACTTTCGAGAACTACCATCGTATTTTTAGTCAAATATTTACTTATGGCAATTGCACTGTCACGAACGTAACTTATATCCGGCTGCTGATGTGCGTCAAGCGGAGTCGGTACGCATATGGCAATAAAATCAACGTCTTTTACTGATGAAAAATCTGTCGTTGCTTTAAGCATACCTTTCTTGACAAGCGCGGATAAATCACTGTCGACTACGTCGCCGATATAGTTATGCCCATCGTTGACCATTTTAACTTTCTTTTCCTGAACGTCGAAGCCTATCGTCTTAAATCCTGCCTTCGCCTTTTC
This sequence comes from uncultured Eubacteriales bacterium, assembly GCA_900315995.1. GTDB lineage: Bacteria > Bacillota > Clostridia > Christensenellales > RUG350 > RUG350. Next base: position 2,839 of record ONBF01000052.1, on the reverse strand, counting down.
GACGGCAAGCGGAAGACCGACGTACCCGAGTCCACAAACTCCACAGATTATCTCTTTATTCGCAATCTTTTTCAATAATAGTTCTTTCATTGACATTGTAATGCTTCCTCTACAATACTTTTATTAATTATATACTTTTTTCCACAACTTTTACAAACGGCTTTGCCGTTATTGAAAACTATTTTTTCACCGCAATTACAAACATAACCTATTATGCGCGCAGGATTCCCGACTACAATCGCATAATCGGGCACGTCTTTCGTTACTACGCTTCCCGCACCCACAAGAGCATATTTACCGATTGTATGCCCGCAAACTATCGTACTGTTAGCGCCTAACGAGCAACCTTCACGCAGAATAGTTTCCTTATACTCGTTTTTTCTGGAAACGTGGCTTCTCGGATTAATGACGTTAGTAAATACACAACTCGGACCTATGAACACGTTATCTTCGGCTTTTACTCCCGAATAAACCGATACGTTGTTTTGAATCTTAACATTTCGACCGAGTGTAACTTTCGGCGAAATAACGACGTTTTGACCGATGTTGCAATCTTGTCCGATTATGCAATCACTCATTATATGGCAAAAATGCCAAATTTTCGTTCCTTTACCTATCTTACACGGCTCGTCAACATAACTCGATTCATGAACGAAATAATCATTATCCATTACATTAACACTCCTATAATTTCGTTTTGAATTTCTTTATTCAAATAAGGATGCATCGGAATACTCATTACGGTCTTGCTGAGTTTCTCGGAATTAAGTAACGATACATACAATTTAAGCCCTTTGAACGCCGTTTCCATATGCATAGGTATAGGATAGTATACCATAGTGGGAATACCCCTGTCTTTCATTAGGGACTGAATACGTTGTCTCTCTTCGTTTGAATTGAGAATCAAAGTATATTGCGCCCAACTCGACAAAAAGGTTTCAGGAACAACGGGAGTTAAATACTTTTCTTTCAATTTCTCCGTGTAATATTTCGCAAACTCGTTACGTTTATCAAGTTCGTATTCGACAAAGGCTTTGAGTTTAACTTTAAGTATTGCCGCTTGAATCGTATCAAGTCTACTGTTGTATCCTATACGAACGTTATCGTATTTATCCGCGCCTTTACCGTGAACAGCTAATGATTGCATTAACGCAAAATACTCGTCGTTATCGGTAAATACCGCGCCGCCGTCTCCGTAACAACCTAAAGGTTTAGCAGGAAAAAAACTTGTCGTCGAAATGTCTCCGAAACTGCAAGCGCGTTTTCCGTTAATACTGCCGCCGAATCCTTGCGCACCGTCTTCGATAACTTTCAAATTATACTTGTCCGCAATTTTTCTTATTGAAATAAAGTCTGCGGGCTGTCCGAACAAATCGACCGCAATTATTGCCTTCGGATTGAGTTTTCCCTCTTTAATTACGGTTTTTACCGCCTCTTCAAGACTTTCGGGAGACATATTAAACGTCCTTTCGTTAACGTCGACGAAAACATTAGTCGCCTTTTCGAGCGCAACAACTTCGGCGGTTGCGAAAAAAGTGAAATCGGGAACAAAAACCGCATCTCCTTCTTTTACGTCAAGACATCTCAGAGCAAGTGTTAACGCGTCCGTTCCGTTGGCGCACGTCAAACAATGCTTAACTCCCGCATATTTTGCAAGGTCTGCGGAAAGTTCGCCGACTTCTTTACCGCCTATATAATGAGCGTCGTTCAAAACGTCAGCGACAGACGCGTCTATTTCATCTTTCAAAACTTCATATTGCCGTTTCAAATCAATGAATTGCATTTATTGTTTCTCCTTACTTAAAACGTATTCTATTACGTTCTCAAACTTGTCCGTCAATGCGGAATAATCGAAATCGTTTGCTGCAAGTTCAGCGTTTTTACACAATTCTTCATATTTATCTTTATCCAAGTTTTTATAATACAAAACATCGTTCGCTATCGTTTCGGGATCTTGGTTTTCACAAGTTTTTCCGCAATTATATTCGCATATTAAATCTTTACCTACTTTAACGGTAGACAATATCGGCTTACCCGCCGCCATATAATCGAATAATTTGTTCCAACTTACACCGTATTTACCTGCATCGGTTTGTTTTACGCTTATTACGTTAAGATCGGCGTTTGCACAAATATACGGAATATATTTTTTATCAACGTGCCCTTTGAATACGACATTATCGATATTCCGTTCCAAACAAATATTTTCAAGCGCGGGCTTTTCGTTACCGTCACCGTATATTATAAACTGTACGTCGGTATCCTTTGATTGCACCGATTCTGCCGCACCTATAAGTGCGCCGACTTTATTTGCCTCACGAACAGAACCGCAATAAACTACCTTAAATTTGTTTGAAGCAAATAAATCTTCATCAATGGAAAAATCATTAAGCTGTCGTTGATTAAGAGATAAATCAACTCCATTGTTTATATTGAAAATTTTATCGAGTTTAACAGCTTTATCCCAATGTTTATCAACAATATAATTCGTGGCGTTCGGCATTGTGAAGACTATCGCATCCGCACGTTTATATAATTTCTTTTCAAGTCTGTAAAGATATTTTATAATCGGATTACGCTCGGACATGTTCTTGTATTCAACGATGGACATCGGCCATAAATCACGTATTTCAACAACATTTTTGATCTTGTGCTTGCGAGCTAATTTCTGCGCCGCACGCGCCGTAAATAAGTCGGGTGACGATGTGTATATAACGTCAGGATTTTCGTGCTTGTAATGCTTCCAAATCTTCTTTACCGATGAAGAAAAAGACAGCATATTGCGAATACGGGAAAGCCCGTTACCAGAATATGCCGGAGATTTGATAAAAGTATATTC
>ONBF01000054.1 GCA_900315995.1 uncultured Eubacteriales bacterium | reverse complement strand
CTTCGTTCTTCTTACTTAAACTCGTATCAAAGTCGTTGATTGCGTTTTCGTCCGCGTTGTCCGAAATTATTTTCAAAAGATAACAAGGAATATCGTTTCTGAACGCGGTAAGCGCGACGCCCGCGGCTTCCATTTCACACAAAGCGCACCCGAGTGCTTTTAAGCGGTTACGCATTTTTTCTTTGTTGATAAGCAGATTTCCGCTTGCGCACACCGCACATTTCAAGTCGGGTTTCGCGTCGAGTAACGGTTGAACGTCGCAAGTTATTATTTCCGTGCCTATCTCCCTATACATATACGGTCGCATATCGGGAGATACGGGACTTATGTCGTATTCGTAGTGCAATACCCCGTTTACCGCGACTATATCTCCGAATTTAAGTTCAGTATTCAAACTGCCCGCATAGCCGTAATTGAAAATACACTCTACGCCGTATTCGCTGATAAGTTTTTGCGTCGCAGCGGCAGCCGCTATCTCTCCGACGCCCGAATTAATTACAGTTAGGTATTTATCTCCCGCACTTATCGTATATATCGGAGTGTTTCCCTTAACGCACTCGTCTTTAACCCGACCGATAAGCGACAGATACGGTTTAAGTTCTTCCGCCATTGCAACGACAATTCCGATTTTTTTCATACTTTGATTTTACAATGTATCAAGCGAGTTGTAAATAAAAAAAATAAGTATTTCCAAAAAAATAATAATATGCTATTATAATCTTAACAAAGCAAGGCGGACAAGCTATGATTTTCAATAAACCGTTGGAAGAGATTAACGCATCCGACATACTGCATCTTATAAATATCAAATATCCCGAAAACACGAATCTCGATTATAAACGTGAATTGAGACTCGATACCGAGTATGCGAAACACGACTTTGTAAACGATATTTGCGCGTTTGCCAACACCGACGGCGGCGACCTTTTGATAGGCATCTCCGAGTTTGACGGTGAACCGAGCAAAGTATACGGGATACGCTACGCGTCTCTGACTTGGAAAAACGCCGACGACTATACGAAAGCCGTTATCGATATGGCGCGCGTTTATTCCGAGCCGAACGTCCCCGATATTAACGTCCGAACGCTCAAAGTACTTGACAAAACGGTAATGATTATCCGAGTATTGAAAAGTTATACGGGACCGCATTGTCACCGAGGCGATAACCGTTTCTATGTACGCGTCGGCAATAAAAAAGACTTGATGGATTACAACGAAATAAAAAACCATTTCTTAAATCAAGAAAAAAATCTCAATCAAATTACCGAATTTATCAAAGAACGTACGTCAAATATGTACGTCGGAACAAACTTTGCGGGTATGTCCGACTACCCGACGTTCGCAATGTTTTTTATCCCCCACGACAGCTTTAATTTCGGCAAAAGTTTACCCGTTTCCAAATACACGGATTTAACCGCGCCGTATGTAATTGCTCAAACGGAACCGTTAAACTATACCCGTATCAACATTGACGGACTGCTGTACCACGACGTAATGAAGCGTGGCAATTATACTTTATATTACAAAAACGGTATTATCGAAAGCGCGTCGACCGAGTGTTTTGATTTGGCGCATAAGTCCATAGACCTTGCGCGCCTTACGGGCGTAACGCTTGAAATAACTCACCACTTTTTCGACTATTTGAAATGCAGAAAGTGCCGTAACGTCTACGTAGTCGCGGCGATAATCAACGCAAAACGCTACGTTCTCGGGAACGAGCCGAACTGCGAACCGCTTGACAGAGATTTAATAGTAACGCAACCCGTTGTAATCTCAACACCGAGCGACGAATCGACCTTAAAGCCCGTTTTCACCGAACTTATGAGCGCGTTCGGATACGCGCACGCATTGTTGAAATATCCGAGCAAGCCGACGATAACACTTTAATTATTCGTAAGAGTTTCACCCGTATCCGCGTCTTGAAACACCACCCAGTACCCGTCGCTCGTATCACTCGCTATATATTGACACATTTTGCGCATATTGTCGGGAGGCAAACAGTCACGTTTTGACGGCACTCCGTAACATATGTACTTCGGCGCGTCTTCCTCATAAATTATACCCACCGCATACTGTCCGTCCGCGCCGTCTACTTTTACCCATTTTGAATTGGGAACGGCACGGCTCAGCGTCGGAATTTCGGGAAAACATATAAACATCTCGTCAAGTTGCGCTCTTACCGAATAATAGAATTCAAGGGGCTTAGTCGCCTTTTCGCATTTTTCTTTCTTTATTTCAAACTGTTCTTTTACTTCGAAATTTTCGATGTTGCGCTTGATTTCCGATTGACTCGGCGGAATAAGTTTTTTGTATTCTTTCAGCAAACCGTCTTTTCCTATTCCCTTAAACGTCGCGCCGTACGCATACACTTTACTCTCGTCGCCCTTTTCGATTAAAGCAATCTCGATACGCGTTATGCCGTCAAGTCGAGCCGTCAAATCTCCGTCGAGCGTCTTAAAAATTTCAAGCGGTTTGTTTTCCTCTTTAACGATTAATTCTTTATCTCCTATATATTCGTTGAAATTCGCCGTACACGTTTGTTCGACAAGCGTCAAATGACAAGTAAGCGTCTTTTCCCCTTCCAGAATCACAATCTTTTTATAAATAGCCATATTCTCCTCCGCTTAATATATTATGTCGGGTACTTGACGCTTAAAACTAAAATATTCTTATTTTAACATTTATTTCAAACTCCGTATTTTCAAGATAGTCGGGATAATTCTCGATATCGTCCCTTAATTTCTTATGAAGTTTTGCATATACGTTATAGGCGTCGAGCGCATTTTCCTTACAAAGACAGAAAGTCGATTTTATATCGTCGGCTATTTTGTTTTCAAGCGTTTTTATTTGTTCGTCGGTTACTTCAAACGTCAGATTTTCGCTCTTTACGGAATTGTTGTCGATAAGCGACGATAAACTGAATTCTACTTCGGCTTTCGCGTATATTTTTTCGCCGTCCGTTTCGACTTCCATATCGAAATTTTTGGACAACACCTCAAAACTTATATCGGGCATAAGCGTGATTATCCCTTTTGAATAATCTTTCTTTACGATATTGTACGCTACCGTAAGATCTTTATCTATAACGAGCGCGAGCCTGTCGCCGATAAGCGCGGTACTCGTTACGGAAACGACCTTTTTCGGTTTACTCGTTCCATTGTTTGAACCATCGTCCGACTCGTATACTTCTTCACTCGCTTCAACATACGGCATTGCGAAAAACGGGTGCTTGTTAAATCTCGATATATAGTATTCGGCAAGCGACGTTTCGGCAACTACGTCAACGATTTTCGTTGACTTAATATCTTTTTCGATTGCAAACGCACTTATCGAATTAACCGTGGTATCCGTGCAAAGTACGGCGTCCGCCCGTCCCTTTGCGCACACAAGAATCGTATCTTCCGCTATCTTCGTGTTTTTGAGAAGCGTTTCGGCAATCGGCTTGAAATCGCGCTTTAACAAAAATTCTTCTCCGACTATCAAAGTACTCGTATGCGCAAGAGACGGATATGCGCTTGTCTTTGCGAGCAGGTCGATAAGAAGTTCTATCACGTTTTTTCCGCGCACCTTAACGACGCTGCACGAATTGCCTGCGGCGCCACTGTCCGAGCTTCCCTTAGGCACTACCATTTGTACTGCCATATCGATAGTTTCGTCGTCCACATAATCAATGGAAATCCCGACTATCATACCCCTATCCGTTATACTCTTTTTGAACGTGGACGTAGTGATAAGCGAAAGTATGACGACTGTTAAAATTATTACGACGTATTTATTTTTAAGCAGTTTCACTTTTACACCTCAACGCGCCCGTCAACGCTACGAACAGCGGAATAAAATATTGAATTACAATCGCGGGTATCCATACGGTAAGTCCGATACCGTATACGCTTTGTATGTTTTTCGTAACGGTTGCGGCTGTTGCGTACACTATAAACGCCACCGCGAAATATATATACGCGCCCCACCGTTTTTTACTTAAACTTTCGGAAGCCGATTTTATCCCCCAAAGCAAGAACGCAATTTTAATCGTCGCTAAGATAAGCCACAATATATCCCCCGGCCAATCGGCGTGACCGAGTTCCGCGGACACAATAACGTACGTAAGAAGTCTGAAAAAGGCGTTCGGGATTTCGCTTGCGGCGGACGTGTAAACCGAAAAGAACGCAACGTATACAAGCGCGGTCCAAACTATCGCAAGCCCGCCCGCGAGAAAAAGCAGATTGACTTTCTTTTTGTCCGCATCCTTTATTTTGACCATAAGGAAAGGCAGATAGTCCCCGAACCATAAAGCCGACTTAAAACCGTTTGTGAGTTTCGCCGTTACGTTGCCCGTCATTACGGGAGAGAGATTTTGAAGTTTTACGGGAGACGAATTAAAGAGCGCGACGAGAATCACAACGCCGATAAACAGCCACACGAAAATTTCGGCGGATCGCGCTATACCCATTATACCTTTTGCGCCGATATAAACGGTTGCGAGCGCAAGCGGCAATACGACGGGCAGCCAGTCGTGTTGATCAAACCACACTTGCGATACGAAGTCGCACACTTCCACGCTGTACACAAGCGCGCGTACCGCAAACACGATAATGAGTATAAGCATAACAAATCGCCTGCCCATATCACCCAATGCCCGCGTTAAAATTTTGTCGATACCGCCGTGACGGCTTGCAATTATTACCGCCCATAAAATAACAAGTTCGATAATCATCGGCACTATCACGGTTATATAACCGTCTATACCGTTAGCGTTTGCTATATACGACGGCAGCATATTGATTTTCATTACCGGCACAAGTAAAAGTATCATTACGAACGCTTGCCGTATACTGATTTCCTTATTCACTCCCGCTCCTTTTGCGGCTCGTCGCTAAGTCGCACACGGTTTTTGTTGGGAATCGATTTCGGTCGCATTTTCATATCTTTCAATGCGTGTTTAATAACTCCGTCTTTTCTGTCTTCGGGAATGTTAGGCGCATAAGGCGCTGTATACGCCGTACCGTAGGCGTTAAACGTAACTATATAAACGCACAACGCCACAAGTCCCAGTACTATTCCGTATATACCGAGTACGGAAGCGATTGCAAGGAAAATTATTCTGAGCATAGAAAACGTTCCCGCCTCGTCGGGAATACAATATAGTCCAAGCCCCGACAACGCGGTAATAAGAACGGCGGGAGAACTCAATATACCCGCTTTGACGGCTGTATCTCCGAGAACGATTGCACCAACGAGCGACACCGCCATACCGACATACTTCGGCATACGAATACTCGTCTCGTTGATAATCTCGAACAAAAGTATGACGAAAAACATTTCAAGCGTCGGCGACAGCGGCGTGCTGCTTGTCGCGTTCAATATTGTGATTATGAGTTTAATTGGAATCATCTGATACTGATACTCCTGCACCGCAATGTATATTGCGGGCAAAAGCACTGCGAGTATCCCGCCGAACAACCTAACAAGCCTTATAAAACTTGCCCTTACGTCACGCTTGAAATAATCGTTTGAGTTTTGTAAATCTTCTAATAACAAAAACGGAAGCGTCAATACGATAGGCGAGCCGTCCACTAAAATTCCCACTCTCCCTTCAAGCATTTTCGCGGATAATATGTCGGGCTTTTCGGTCGTCCCGACTTGACGGAACAATGAGTACGCCTTTTCTTCGAGAAACTTTGCAACATATGACGAATCTATCACTCCGTCTATGTTGATACCGTTTATTTTATTTCGTATTTTTTCCACGACTTTCGTATCAGCTATCGTGTCGATATACGCTATCACAACGTCCGTTTGCGTGCACTCCCCGACAGTCAGCTTTTCAAGTCTTAAATCGGGCGTTCTTATCCTGCGCCGCAGTAGCGATACGTTTGTTCTCAACTCTTCCGAAAAACCTTCACGCGGTCCTTTAAGTACGGTCGACGTAGGCGGTTCCGCAACCGCACGCATAGCGACTTTTCTCAACGAAAACGAAATTATCGCCTTTTCACCGATATATACCACGTCCCCCAACGCAACGTGTTCGGCGGCGCCGTTTGCCCCGTCAAGTAAAGTTAACGGCACGGTTAAACGCGTTGCGCCGACAAAATCGCCGACTTCGGTTATCGGCTTGTCGAACGCACACAAAGGTTTTAACGCTTGCTCGAATAAATGTTGCTTGTCCGTGCTTCCTTCAAGATATACAAAATATTCGGTCGTTTCGTTTCTCCTGATTTCGCATATCTCCACGTCAAACGAATTTCCGAGTAATTCAATAACTTGTCCCTTAACATCGTACGCGTTCATATCGCTTATTATTGCCAAGCTTAACGTGCATAAACGCCCTACCCGAAATTAATTAC
>ONBF01000056.1 GCA_900315995.1 uncultured Eubacteriales bacterium | reverse complement strand
TATTGTTTAAACGAAATGGGGGCTGCGTGGTTTGCGGGCAAGTATTGCATACCTATTTTATTGGATGGACTTACGGAAAAAGATATGTTGGGTTTTTATGATTCTAAATATCTTGCCATGTTTCCGAACAATGAAAGCATTAATAATTTTGTAGGGCTATTAACTCCATACATAGATGTTTTTAACGATATTTCAAAAGCTGAATATATATTTAAAGATTTTATAGATGAAGCAAATAAAATATCTGCAAGTGAAAATCAAGACGAGTCAAATATAAAAGATATTATTTCAGAATTAGAGACAGATATTTTAATGAATAAATTTACCGATAGCGAATTATTATTGTTTAATTTTTTTATTATAATTAATTATAACAATATTGATGAGAATATAGAATTTGATTATTTTACAGAAGAATATAAAAGGAGTAAATCTTTACAAGAATTTGAAAGATATTCATCAAGATTTGTTAATGTTGATTTTGAAAAAGGAAAATCATTACTTAAAAAGAATGATTATCTATTATATAAGTTTAACAGAGATAATGAATATACAGGTTGCGAATTAAAAATTAATATTTTTAGAGATTTAATATCATTATCAGAAAGGGGACGAAAACATATTGAAGCTGTTGTTACTAAACATATAGCGATAAATGACGAAAAAAACGAATTAAAACAAAATGAAATCAATAATAATTTAGAAAATTATATTTTAAATTCAAAATTAAAAGAACTAGATGCATTATTGTTTGTTTATATGAAAGATACAAATGATTTTAATTTAGGTGACAGATGGAAGGCAGATAAGACAATTGAAAAAATAAAAAAGTGGGAACATAAACGTTTGCTTAATAACAAACTGTCTAGTAATTATCAAAATGCGCTTTCGTCACTGTTAAAAAAAGAAATGTTTGAAGTAGAAAGTATAACAGCTTATGGAAATCCACGTGAATATAGATTAAAGGATGAATATATATATGCTATTAATCATTTAAGTGAATCAGCTAATCAAGTTTTAAGTAAGGTTATAGAAAGAAATGCAGATGAAGAAGATGATTTACCGTTTTAAAACTAAGGATAAATGATTGCTATTTTCACTCTCTCCCATTTTCTTTCAATTTCGCATACACTTCGTTACGGATTGCGGAAAGGTCGGCGTTGATAGGCGTACGGTCTTTCTTACTGTTTCGGTTAAATTAAAAGCAATAGTGATTGAATTGACAAATACTATATATATAAATATAATTAAAACGATATACATATGAAGAATACATATGAAGCGTTTTGTGATATTTGTAAAGCTCAAAAACGGAGGGGATAGGTTTTATTGCCAAATTTAGTATGATAGGAATAATTATTTTAAACTATAATACGCCCTACGACGTTATCAAATGCATAAAGTCAATACGTAACACGACGATTGCAGAATATAAAATTTATGTAGTGGACAACAAGTCCACGGATGAATCTTTTGCCGTTTTAAGTAATGTGTTTAATAGAGATAATCAAGTTATCGTAATACAAACCGATTATAACGGCGGATATTCTTATGGCAACAATTTCGGTATAAAAGCGGCGGTTCGGGACAATTGCGATTATATATTGATTTCGAACCCCGATGTAGTATATTACGACGGTTGTATCGATACTTTGCTTAATACGCTTGCATCGGATGAAAAGATAGGCGTCGTCGGTCCCTCCACACCGTCACTTGATCAAGCAGAGTCGCAGCTTTTGAGAAAAGTATATACTCCGAAGATTTATTTTTATACAAAGAAACCTTTCAGAATAATTACAAAGTTCAAGAAATCGTTAAGGAGTGAATACACGTATCCGAAAGAAACGGACAAGCCGTTTTTGTTTTTCGGTATGGTACGAGGTTGTTGTTTTATGATGCGCACGAATATATTCGAAAAAATCGGCTTTTTTGATGACAATGTATTTTTATATTCGGAAGAGTGGATACTTGCGAAGAAGTTATCAGATCTCAATTTATATTGTGCATACGAGCCACGCGCAAAGGCAATGCACCAAGAAGCGACCAGTACAAAGAAAGTGGGCGGTAGCGGATTTCAGTCTTTTCATTTATATCTGAGTGCTTTTTATTATTTGAAGTACTACTCGGGATGTGGGAAATTTTTATTGTTTATAACCAAAGTTCAAAACTGTTTGAATTACGGCATCAAGGCGATTTTCGATAAATCTTATAGAAAGTTAAACAAGCGTTTCAAAGTTGCGCAAAAGGTGTTATATCGAGGTAAAAGCAAGAAGATACATTATGATAGTGTGGAGTGATTGAGTAATGGATAATGTTCTTACTATTTTATATTGCATTATGTGTTTATGTATGTTTGCGTACAATTATATGAAGTACGGTAAAATTCTCAACGCCTTAAACGTTTATCTTATAGTTTGGTTACTTATGGTGCTGTGTTACAATATGAAACTCATTTTGTACTATGATTTAACCGCGCTAACGTGGATTTTGATATTCGCATCCACCGTTTTGGTGTTTTTAGGATATAGGTTAGGGAGCCGAATTAAAGCGATAGGCAAGCGCACTACTGAGACGGAAGACGCAAGCGACGGAGCGTTTAACGAAAGATCTCTTAAAAAAATTATAATCATAACGTCTTTAATATCTATGGTTGCAATAGTTCCCAATACATTATTATTGATTCAACGTTATGGTATCAACTTGTTGTCTAAGACAAATCAAATATATTACGACAATATAGCCGGGGGAGCACCGTTTTCCATACCGTATTTAGCAGCATTTGCGCAAGTATCGTGTGTGTTTGCCGGGATGTATTTTGCGAAGTATGGGTTTAGGTTGATTATAGCGTTACCTATTGCGCTTGCTATGATAAGTATTTTACCGTCCGGATCACGCGGGTGGCTTCTTCTCACAGTCTTTTTATTCTTATATCCGGCGGTATTTTTCAAAAATCCAGTTCCATATAACGTGAAAGTAATGCGTCGAAAAATGAATAAAAACAGGTTGTTTAAGAAAAAACTTATTCTTATTTTTTCAATGACGATTATTTTGGCGCTTTTCTTAGTACTTACGATTAATCGTAGCCGAGATATTGATCCCGAACTGTACAATTATCTTGATTCTAAGATGTATGAAATTACGAGGACGACACCATGGATTACAAAATTGTATCAGTATTTTGCAAGTCCAATCGGTGTACTTAATTCGTTTTTACAGGAACCCGAATTCTATTTCGGAAAGAACACGTTCAGCGTTATTTATAATTTTCTTAATAAATTCGGTTTTGACATTGATTACAGCAGATATCAGGATTTTTACAACATACCAATCAAGACAAATGTAGGAACGTGGATACGCGAATTGGTTCAAGATTTTAATATAGTAGGGATGCTGATTGTTATTTTTGTTTTTTCGGTTTTAGTTGGATATTACGACAAGAAGGCAAGACGTTATAAGCAAAAAGACGACGTACTTTTAGCGACCGTTTTGGATACTATACTTACAATGAGCTTTTTCGTTTGGTATTTACGAGAAGGAACGATGGCGGTCATTATTTTATCGTGTATAATAATTAAAGTCTTCCGTAAGCGTAAGTATATAATAAAAGTCGATAACGCGGTATCGCGAAACGGTACGATTAATCAACCCGTAACGCATAGTACGGAAAGAAGTGACAAACAATGAAAAAACTTATTTATTTGACGGGACAAATCGATTCTCCGTTTTTAACCAACGAGATAGACGAGTTTAAGAAAGAGTTCGACGAAGTTTTCGTTATCGCGTACGGTGAAGACAGAAAAGTGTGTGACGAGATAAGTCGAGCGCACGGCTTTAAGTATGCGTTTATAAGCGACGTATCTTTCGGACTCAAAACGGTTTCAAAACTCAGAAAGTGGAAGAAGCAAGATTACGTCAAAGACGAGTTAAAGCACATCAAGAGCATAAAGCCGAAGAAGTTCAAACGTAAACTGTACGTCTACTACTATGGAATATATGTATTGAAACTCAACAAGATACTCAAAGACTATTTTAACGACGAAGACGAGTTTTACGTCTATTCGTTCTGGTTAAGCCGTCCCGCATTTGGAGCTGCGACGCTTTTGAACGAGTGCAAGGAAGTGCGCTGTGCGGTATCCAGAACGCACAGATACGACTTATACGAAGAAGAAAACAATTTGAACTATTTGCCGTTCAGAAAATTCATAAATGAGCATCTTAATACGATATATTTTTTGAACATGAATGCAATCAATTATTTTGATGGTAAAAACTATTCGAACAAAAAACCCGAATATAAAGTTGCGTATCTCGGAACCAAAGATTATGCACGCAAGAATACGAACGATAGTAAAACGGGCATCACGATAGCGTCGTGTTCTTATATTATCCAAAGAAAAAGGCTGGATCTTATTATTGATTTGGTTAAGCGGGTTTATGCACTTACAGGTGACGTGAAATGGCTCCATATAGGTGACGGAGAGGACAAAGAAAAGATTAAGGAACTTGCGAGTCGTGAACTTTCGGGCGTTAAGTATTCGTTCTTAGGAAAGATAGTGAACGAAAAGATTTTCGAGACGTATAAAGATAACGACGTCGACTTCTTCGTGAATTTAAGCGACTCCGAAGGTATACCTGTTTCCATACTCGAAGCGATGTCAATGGGTATACCGATTGTTGCTCGTAATGTAGGTGGTATAGCCGATGCCGTCAGCAACGACACGGGTATACTCATTGAAGAGTCGGGCGACGCATTGAGTGGCGGTATTGAAAACGCGGCGCGTATAATAGTTGATAAATTTAATAATAAAACTGAATATAATACGCTCAGAATAAATGCATATGAAAAGTGGAAAAACACTTTCAGCGCGACACAAAACGCGAAACGTGTTGCTATAGATATAATAACCGGCACGGAAATAAAGGCGATTAAGTAATGGCGAAGAGAGCGTTGGTTATCGGAGCCACGGGACTAATCGGTTATGACGCGACTGTTAAATTAAATAAAGCGGGGTGGCAAGCCGGAGCCATAGGTGTAGAAAAGCCTGCCGGCGTTAAAGCATTTATTCGGCGACGGTATCAAATATATCGACGGAGACATTTCGACGAAAAATTTTCGAAAGAATTTTTATTGGAGTGTCGATAAAGTGTTTTATTTCTTGCGTAAACTTTTCTATTTATGAGTTTGGACTTTTTATGTGTGCGGAAGTAAGTAAAAAGTTTTACAGACTTGATTGTTTAATCTGCAAAATGCCGGATTTGTCGCTTAAAGTGACGCGGATAGAAAACAATTGCACATAGTCTATAAAGCACATAGCTCTTATATGAACATGTTCTTTAACAAAACGGGTTGGAGAATAAGTACGATATCGATTCAAGTATTAAAGAGACGGTTAAAAAAAGACGGGCAAATAATAATAATAACTACGGGAGACGAATATGAAAGGAATAATATTAGCAGGCGGAAGCGGAACGAGATTGTATCCTTTGACAATGGTAACGAGTAAGCAATTATTG
>ONBF01000057.1 GCA_900315995.1 uncultured Eubacteriales bacterium | reverse complement strand
CGTCACATCCTGGAGGTGGATTCGCTTCCAAGGGTTGGGCTGTTCGCCCATTAAAGTGGCACGCGAGCTGGGTTCAGAACGTCGTGAGACAGTTCGGTCTCTATCCGCTGTGGGCGTAGGAAAATTGAGGGGAGCTGCTCCTAGTACGAGAGGACCGGAGTGGACGCACCACTAGCGTATCTGTTGTCGCGCCAGCGGCACTAAGCAGAGTAACCAAGTGCGGCCCGGATAACCGCTGAAGGCATCTAAGCGGGAAACCGCCCCCGAGATGAGATATCTCATACGGAAGCGTAGTAAGGCGCCCCCGAGACGAGGGGATAGATAGGACGGGAATGTAAGCGCAGCGATGCGTTGAGTTGACCGTTACTAAAGCGTCGAGGCCTTAACCTGTTTTAGATTCGTGCTGTTTGGGAAGGCGGCGAAGATGCGAAAGCCGCGAACCGGAGCTGAATAAGGAAAGCGAAGAAGCGGAAACCGTTTTGTCAGTTTTGATAGAGCAGTGGAAGCAGGTGAGAATAGCGGAGGGGGTCCACCCGGTCCCATGCCGAACCCGGAAGTTAAGCCCTCCAGCGCCGATGGTACTGCGATTTGCTTCGCGGGAGAGTAGGTCTTCGCCTGCTTCGCTGTTTTTTTGAGAAACCTCGGAACTATCGAAGACGTTTGTTTCAAAGACTGTACGGTAAAGAACAGTTACGGCACGATTATGGGTATGGTCGCCGCCGTTAACGAAGGCACAATCAATAACGTACTCGTAGACGGCGGTAAGGTTATCGGCGGAGATATTTGGCTCGATTATAACTGTTTTATCGCGGGATTTGTAGGTACGAACGGTAACGGTTGTACAATAAGCAATTGCATAAGTACGGTAACTCAAATTAAGGCTGATAACAATGGAACTCTTGCAAGAGCTTTTGTAGGTAAAACTTGGGGAGAAATAAAGAATTGTTACGCTTGCAATACGGGAATTACTTTTAAGGATCTCAAAACAGGTGCAATCAACAATCAAGGTATAATCGGCTCAGCCTCCGCACCCAGTTTGTGTGAAGAAACCGGTTACGGATTCGGTTACATCGCAACTGAAAGCGGAACACGTAAAGGATCTTTCGTTGAATCGTATATAATGTCCAAAGACGATATGATTGCGGATGTTCGCATTTACAATATGTTCGATACTGAGTATTGGAATATAGTTGACGGTGAAATTCCCTCTCTCGTTGTAAGATATACCGCTCAATAATACGAAAAACAATAATATTACTGTAAATAACGCAAGCCCACCGTTCATACAGTGGGCTTTGAATTAAAAAGAAACAGTAACAAATACATAAAACACAGCAAAATAGAATTAAAAACACATAAATTCAGACCAAAAAACCGCCGAAAACGGCGGTTTTTCATAGTGGCGGAGAAAGAGAGATTTGAACTCTCGCTACGATTCACTCGTACTACTCCCTTAGCAGGGGAGCCCCTTCAACCACTTGGGTATTTCTCCAAATTGACGTATATTGAACGGAAAATCACATCTGTCTCATCGCCAACGCTCAATTATATTATCACATAAGCGCACGCTTGTCAAATAATATTAAAACTTTAAGTCGTTATTTTTAACACTTTGCCGTTTATCCGAATAATTACCTTTATAGTATTCGAGTTCTGAATTAAGTCCGTCTTTTGTTTTGAACGGCAACAAGAAGAGTATTCCGTTTTTGAAACGTCGGGCTTTCTCTTTGACGGTATCTTTAAGCCTTTCGTATTTTATGACAAAACCGTTGTCTTTCGCCCACTTTCCGATACGCGCAACAACGTTAAAGGAGTATACGTTGTCGATAATGAATATTCCGATATATATTCCTATAATTAAGACAAGCACCGAATTATCGGTTACACCCGATATAACTCCCGTAAGCAAGTCGTGAAAGAAAAGACAGTACACCGCAACGATAACGCTCCAAATTAACGAAAACAGCGGACAAACTATCCCCTTTACGTTGCCTTTTCTGTCGCTGTAATCCCACAATCTTACTTTGAAAAATTTCGTAAAAACAAGCCCCGTAATAAACTCCATTGAATTAACGACTATGCAAAGTATAATTATCGAAATGAATTTTTGTAAAAATTCGGAAGCGGTTCCGAAATCTATTGATGCTATAAGATACATACCGACCAAACCGAAACCGTACAGCGGCAGCGTAGGTCCCGCGAGAAACCCGGGATTAACCCAGTTGCCGTGTTTTATTCGGCGGTAAAAAAATTCGACTGTCCAGCCGACCGTTGCACCTATTATAAACAATAAAATCATTTGTACTACCGTAGCCATAGTTTTCCACCTTTTTATGATTTTATCAATTTATCCATTACATAATTTGCCGTAAGCAACCCCGCCGTACCGACCACCGTAACTATACTTCCGACCGCACCGCTTGATTTTTTCGGTTCTTGTTTTGAGTATACCACGTCCAAATGATTAATACCTATTGCGCGTAACTTTACTCTCATAATCTTTGCAAGCGGACACATTGTCGTCTTAGAAATATCCGCGACTTCAAACTGCGGGATAAGTTTATTCCCCGCACCCATAACGCTTATTATAGGCACGTTTTTCGCGATTGCATTCTTTATAAGCGTTAATTTTGCGTCCACGTCGTCGATAGCGTCTATAATATAGTCCAAGCCGTCGAAATCGATAAATTCGTTATCCGACGCTGAATACGCTCTCGTATAAGTAAACACTTTGCAATCCGGATTAATATCGTTGATTATATCGCGCATCACGTCCGTTTTCGCTTTGCCGATTGTCGAACGGTACGCAACTACCTGACGATTTATGTTGCTTTCCGTTACGGTGTCTTTGTCGATAAGCGTCAGTGCGCCCACACCGCTGCGCGCGAGAGCTTCCGCAACGTATCCGCCTACTCCGCCCACTCCGAATACGGCTATATGTGCACATCTCAATTTGTCGAGCCCGTCTTTTCCGATAAGCCGTTCAAGCCTTTCGAATATTTTTTCCATACGAGAATATTAACACTTTTTATATATTTTTGCAATAATGTTGCGCTTTATTATTCCGATATGCTAACATTGACATATGTACTGTACGATTTGTCCGAGAAACTGCAATATCGATCGAGAAAAACACGTCGGTTTTTGTAAAATGAGCAACGAAGTTAAAGTCGCTCTTGCCGATCTGTTTTTCTATGAAGAACCTATAATAAGCGGCACGCAAGGGAGCGGCGCAATATTTTTCAGCGGCTGTAATATGCGTTGCGTGTTCTGTCAAAATCAAAAGATAAGCGCGGAGTGTAACGGCAAGAATATTACCGTTCGACGACTTGCCGATATAATGCGTGAACTCACGGACAAAGGCGCGCATAATATCAATCTCGTAAGCCCGACGCAATTTTCGACACAAATCGTCGAAGCGCTCGAAATTTATCGACCGCCCATACCCGTAATATATAACACAAACGGTTACGAAACGGTTGAAAACATTGCACGGCTTAAAGATTACGTTGACGTGTATCTTACCGACTTGAAATACGTCGACACCCATTATTCGACAAAATTTTCAATGACGCCGAATTACTTCGAAATAGCGTCGAAAGCCATAATCGAGATGGTTAATCAAAAACCCGAAATCATATTGAAAGACGGAATAATACAAAGCGGCGTAATTATCAGACATCTCGTTTTACCGACGTGCATAAAAGACAGTTTTGCGGTTGCCGACCGGATAAAAGCCTATTTCGGAAATAAAGTTCTCGTAAGTTTTATGAGTCAGTACACCCCTTGCAACGACCTTTCGCACTTCCCCGAGATAGACAGAAAACTTAAACCGATAGAATATAAAGCGGTTATCGCTCACCTTGAAAAAATCGGTTTGACGAACGGTTTTATTCAATACGCCGACAGCTCCGATACTTGTTTTATCCCCGACTTTAACAACAAAAACGTATAACGACCAAACATTGATCGATAACTTTTATCGACAAAAAAACCGCTTCGCTCCCGAAGCGGTTTTTGTTATTACTTATGGTGAATTATACTATTAAGTGCAACTTTACAATTCACTCTTATTATCTGTTGTTTATGCTGTCAACAGGATTTTTTCGCGCTATCTTCAACACGGGTAAAAGTGTCGAAACGGCAGCCACTCCCACGCTTATTACCAAAAGTAAAATATTTGTCTTATACCTACGCTTAACAGCGTCACGCTGAACCCGAGATCGTCATACAGTGTACGATTGATAAAGTACGCTCCGATAAATGTAGCTACGATTGCAAGCGCAAAGTTTATGAGAGCAATAACGAAACTTTCGGAGAAGAATATCGAGAACACGTCTTTTTTCCCTGCGCCTATGGCTCTCAATACGCCTATCTCACGCTTTTTGTACGCTATACTCGTCGAAATGAAATTCATAAGCATAAATCCCGCAAATACCGCAAAGAATAACCCGACGTATAAGAAAATTTTACTCAGCGACAATATCGTTTTAGAGAAGTTATTCAACATAAAAGTCGCTTGAAACTCTATCTCATATCCGAAACCGTCGTCATTTACGTCTACAAGCTTTCTTACCAAAGTTTCGTCTTCTCCCGTATTCTTCATTCTCGTCAATGTATAACTGTAACCGACAAAAAGATTTTCAAACGTTTCGTCCGATATAATACATTCAACGTTCCAATGAGTATTGAGAAGCGAATCATATTTTGAATCAAAAACCGCAACTATGTTGAAATTATAAACTTTATATGATCCGTTCTCCTGACTTATATCAATCTTCACTGTCAAACCCGAATCGAGTAGCGTTTGTATATCTGTGTCATCTCCGCCGATATAACTATTCAAAAAATCTTCCGAAACGATAACGTCTTCCGATCCGAGATTCGATACGTCATACCCCGTCTTTTTATATTTTATGCGATAGTCTTCGAAATAGTCTTCCCACGTAACTTTAACGTCGCCGGGTTGCGGCTCTCCAAATTCGCCGTATTTTATCAAATATGTATTTGTATAAGTTTCTTCACCGTTCCAATACGAAGTATAAGTATGCATATACACATTTAGTTTATCAAAATAGGCTTTTACTGTTCCGTATGATTTGATGCTACCCCACCTAATAAAACTACTATGTGTATTATTCTCATCCGCATAATCATAATAACGGAATTCTTTATTCATAACATTATTGTTGCACATGGTTTTGTAGTTTGATTCATTTACATAACACATGTTTACGAGTCCGTAATTCTTAACTATGTTCATCTCGCTGTAACTGATATATTCGCTTAAATCTTGTATATCATCGCTTATATTTTTAGATGCATATCTCGATATATCGGTATCATCGGTTACTATGCCCACTACCTTATAATCATTGCCTTTTATCGTTAATTTTTTA
>ONBF01000058.1 GCA_900315995.1 uncultured Eubacteriales bacterium | reverse complement strand
TATTTTCATTTGTTAAAAGTTTATCGATATTTAACAATGCACCTTCCGCAACTTCCGTAACCTTTTGCTCGTATTCAATATTCGTAACGGCAATATGTACCCTTACTCTAAAATAATCTTCAAGTATATTGCCGCCTTGATCGGAAACCACTTTCAGTACGGCGTATGCGTCGCCTTCAATCTGAGATTGCGGTTTGATTGTCGCGCGATATCCGTCAAACGTCGCTATATCGGTACCTGTATGGTGATCAACGCTATAACTCTTATCGGTAACGTTGAAAGGATTGTCGTTTTCGGGGAAAATCGCCTCGAAATACAAAACATCTTCCGGCTCTACCGTATCGCCCTCTTTTATTTCTTGTTTGTTCTGATTGGTTACACGGAACAACTGAATCTTGGTCGCATAGACCGCGGTAACTGTGACCGTATGAGTCGCAATCACGCCGTCTGCGCCGAGTATCGTTACTTTAATGACCGTCCCGATTGGCGCGGAAGACGCTATTTCCAAAATTCCGTCTTTATCGATTTTTGCAATATCTTGTGAAATTCCACCGCCCGAAGCATTACTGAGCGAGTATATTAACTGTTGATCGACATTTCTTGCATTTATCGGGTATTGCTTTCCACCGAAATCATATGAAACTTGCTGTTCTACATTAATAATCGATGAATTGTTTATTTCGATTTTTTCGACAAGTATATACGGTCTTACGATAATTTTTTTGCTTTGCCAATAGGCGTAAGTTGCCGAAATTGTGATTTCCGGGTCTTTATCTTCAATTCCGGTCACTATCGTAAACGTGCCGTCAGACGCAATTTCTCCGCCCACCACATATTGAGAACCTTCGATTATTGTATACGTTACGTTTTCCGTCGTAACAACGTTGTCAACGGCGGTCGTTAACGTTACCGTCTGAGCTTCCGTACTTTTTGTCGTCGGATTATAATTGTTTGCGGTCACCGTTACGTTCGGCTTTTGAATTATTACCGTCGTTGAACACGTTATTCCGTCTATATCGGCGATTACGTCCACACTCGTTTCGTCCGTTTCCGGCATAACTTTTGCGGTGAAAAGTCCGTCGCGCGTTATTACGGCGTTTTCTTCGTCGCTTAAATAGAAAGTGAGATTTTTACGCGTCGCGTTAAGCGGAGTCGTCACTACTTGGAATTTATACATACCGCTTTGCTTAACGATATCAATCGGCGACTCAAATGAAATTCCCGTTATGCTGATGTATATATCCAAACGAAGCTGTCTTGTCAGCCCGTCTCTTGTATATTCAAACAAAATATACGGGTCAAAGTCTTTTATCTCGTCGTTTATAGTGATCACGTTACCTTCTCTGCTCTTAACGTATTGTTCGCCTTCCAAAATTGTAAAATCGGACGTGCCGACGGTAGCCGTCGCGTCGATTTGTTCATATAAAGTAACCGTTTCTCCCGCTTTCGGGTTGAAATTGCTTGCCGTCACGTATAAACTTCTTGTAGGCACATAGATCGAATAAGTTTTTTCATCATATACCGCGCTGTTTGTCACGGATTCGACTCTCACCGTAATTTTGATGTTGCCACGCGGTAAACGATTATTAACCGTAATCAAACCGTTTTGATTAATTCGCGCATATTCGCTTCCGCTCGTTATCTTGTAGAACAACTGTCTGTTCGTACAGTCGTTCGGCAGAATTTCCACATCAAGCTGCAATGTCTTGTTTTGCTGAATAACCGTATCTTCGTTGAGAATATTGATTTTTTCAATCTCGATTCCCACTATCGTCCATGTAAGCGTATCGGAATATTTCCCGTCCGCTACGGCGCATATCGAAAAAGAAGCACCCGTTATCGCGTCATCTTTTACCGTAATCGTCGAGCCGTTTAAGATAATGTATCTTCCGCCCGAAACGATTAAATATTCTATATGCTGTGTCGTTTCGATTGCATAATCGGGCGTTGTGACAACTCTTAAATTAATGACGTCTCCCGGTTTAACCTCGCCCTGCTTATTGGAAAGCAGCTCGATTGATTCAATCGGAACTTTTTCCGTTATACCGCTTTGCGCATCGGCGTAAACCTCTTTTCCGACAAGAGCAACCGTTGCCAATACAACGGCAAACACGACAAACGCCGATATTATCGCAATCGACGTCAAAAAATTATTCTTTCTCACGCGCTTCATTTTATGTCTCCTCCGACTTTATCCGATTTTATTCAATCGTCTTCTATTTGCTTTGTCAATTCTATGTTTATCGTCGTAACAATAAGCTTCGTTAAGTCTTGTATAAACGCAACGGATTTTAATTTACCATTTTCCAATTCAAGTGTCAACTCATTTATCGAAAAAAGTGTATAGTCGTATGTCGTTTCTATACTCAAAATCGAATACGATGCCTCTTCACTCAAATTCATTTTATAAATGCCGTTAAACGCACAGTTTTCCGCGCCGTCTTTTATCAAACAGTACGAATACGTTCCGTCCGCATTGAACGTTATCATCACTTCAATTTGTTGCGAAACGTCTTCATAACTCCACTCTCCCAAAATGTCTCCCGTAACGGCTATTGCCGTCAACGTATACTTTGCATAAAGTTTATCTCCGTTTTTCGCCGTTATAAGAAATTCATTAAACGTCGTATCGTTTAATAATTCTCCGCCATCGGTAAGAGAAAATCCCAAACTGTAACCGACTCTCTCGATTCTCGGCAATGAGTTTAAGGAAACGAAATCGGAAACGTCCACTACCGCATTAAAAGAAGAACCGCCGTATACCAACTCCAATACAACCGAATCGGTAACTGCTCTTTTGTGTTTTTTCGCAACAAACACGGTGTCGTTATTGATAATAACGCTTGTCAATTCGCTATATGAATACTCGTTTTCCCCACATATGAACGTATAATATTCATTATCCGTATCTTCGTAAATCTGAGATATTTGCGCTAAATCTTTTGCCGAAAGACACCCTGAATATTCATATGGATAAATAAACGCAAAGTTTTGTTCTCTTTCAAAACTGCTGAACCGTACGGTAGTCCTTTCTCCGATTACTCTTATAAACTCAATTTCTATGTCATCATCTGTAATCGGTAAGAAAAATTCATATGTCGAAGTCGGATAATCAAGAGTAACGCTTTTATCGTCAATCTTAAACCCGATAAGCGCAGGACTTATCTTAGACAATATTACGGTTGCACCGCTTGGAACTATATATACTCCGTTTTCCTGTTCAAAAGATAAATTGTCATAAGGAGAAAAAATCGTATCGTCAACACACACCTCTCCGCTATCGTTCGTATAAGTATATATCCATGATAAAGCGGCGTCAAATGGGTTTTCAAACGTAATCTTCCTTGTTTGTGTGTAAGGTTCAAAAACTTCTATGTCGAATTTTCCACCCTTTGTTATACCGTTCTCCGAATACGAATAATTGATTTCCGTATCTGTCACGGAAAGCCGTCGCGCCAAGTCAAATATGAGTGATTCGGTAACGTCCGAATCCATATACTCGTAATGCGCGGTGACTTTTAACCCGCTCGTATTGAAATACTGTCCTTGAACGTAGCTGAGATACGTTGGATTGCTGTCAATCGTTATGCTTTGTAAAGTACGTGGCGCAACTGTAATTTTTTGTCTGACTGACTTTGTAATACCGTTTTCACTGTATACGATACTGAAACTTAACATGTCGGGAGAAAGCGCTTTTCCGGTTTCGGCAACAACGAAATCGGTTATCCGCTTGCTTATAAACTCATAGTTCGCTTTAATTGTCATACCTTCTGTCGAAAGTTTTTGTCCTTCAATGTACGTTGTAGTCGTAGGCGGGTCGATAATTTCTATATTTTGAAGTTTTTTGTTAGCTACTACAATAGGCAACAAACACATCCTTGTCGCCGTTTTGTGCGTATATGTAAGTTTAATTTCGCTATCCAACGGCGTCAATTCAACGTTATCGTCATATTTATAATCTTTCACGAACACGTTGAATTTATCGTTTAATATATTAATAAAAGTTGCCTGTAACTTAACTTCATTATCAGGAATGAAAATTTGTCCTTCGATAAACTTTTGCGAATTTGGAGAAACGGCTTTGATTTCAAGCAGATCAA
Source organism: uncultured Eubacteriales bacterium (assembly GCA_900315995.1). Lineage (GTDB taxonomy): Bacteria > Bacillota > Clostridia > Christensenellales > RUG350 > RUG350. Next base: position 904 of record ONBF01000058.1, on the reverse strand, counting down.
GTGACGTCGGTGCAATTATATTAATAAAAATCGATTTCGTCGAAACGTTCTTACTTTCGGCGGAAATAAGTATTTCGACCTTGCCGAGAGTGTCTCCGATGGTAACGTTGTTTCCGTTTAATTCACAGCCCAAAGAATCTCCTGCAAAAGACAAAATTATATCCGCTTTTTCACTGTCGTTTTCGTTTCCGTTTATAATTATTCCAAAAGAAATAGTTTTATCATTATCCAAAAATGATACAAACATTTCATCTTCTATTTTATCGTTTTCAAAATACACTTCTATTGTGGATATTTCAATTCCGTCGTTTCCGACCTCGTCTTCTTTGGGCGGATAAACTCCACACCAGCCCAATATAAGAAAAACGAATATAATGAAAATGCAAACTGAATCTATGATCGCAAATGCTAATAAAACTTTCTTTTTTGTTTTACCGAGATTTTTAATCAATAAAGCACACAAAAACAACGCTATCGCAATAGCAAACGCACCCAATACAACGCTTACCGTTACAATTTGATTTTCCGTAAGCGACCTACCGATTGTAATCAAAAAATTCTTTAGTTCGTCCATTATAACCTTCCGTTTTCGATTATATTTTTTCTTTTATGAAAAAGCAACTGAAAAATCAAGCCTAAAAAATAATGCTTTTCTGCCGAATTGTAATTTATTGCACTGATAAAATTGCAATTAACGCCGAATTTTATATTTTATAAAAATTCTGTCAAAGCTTATCCGATTATCGTTTTATTTCCCTTTTTGCTTTTTATTCCAATTCATACAAGCCTTGCGCGAGCTTATAATACGTTCCTTTAAGCGACATTAACTGTTCGTGCGTTCCGCGTTCCGTTATGCGCCCGTGATCCAAAACCATAATTGCATTGGCTCTTCTTACGGTCGATA
>ONBF01000063.1 GCA_900315995.1 uncultured Eubacteriales bacterium | reverse complement strand
GTCAAAGCCGTTTTGAAATATATGCGTAAACAAGGTTTCGGAAAGATTATCAATTTAAGCTCGGTTGCCGCCGAACTGTCTATTCCCTATCAGACTTTTTATTCCGCGTCGAAGTCAGCCGTAAACGCTTTTACTTTGGCGACGGCTAACGAAGTCAAACCGTTCAATATTAAAGTATGCGCAATAATGCCGGGTGACGTGGCTACGGGCTTTACGGCAAACAGAGAAAAAAGTCAAGAAGGAGCGGACGTTTACAAGCCTCTCAATAAATCGATTGCGACTATGGAACGTGACGAAATCAACGGTTTGACGCCCGAATATATTGCAAAGCGCATATATAAGCAGGCAAAAAAGAAGAGTCCAAAGGTCTTAACGACTTGCGGAATAAGTTATAAGTTTTTTGTGATTCTCGCAAAATTTCTGCCTGTGCGTTTCGTTAATTTCATAGTCGGGAAACTCTATTCGTAATGAATACTACGATTGCCGAGAAGTTAAAAACGTTGCCTACCGACAGCGGAGTATATATAATGCTTAATTCCGACAATACGATTATTTATATCGGAAAAGCCGTTAATCTCAAAAACCGTGTAAGGCAGTATTTTCGTAATAATATCGAACACGATAAAGTGCGGGCAATGGTGTCGCACATTGCCGATTTCAGATATATAATAACCAACAATGAAGTAGATGCGCTTGTACTCGAAGCAAATCTTATCAAAAAGCATAAACCTCTTTACAATATACTTCTAAAAGACGATAAAGATTATCCGTTTATAAGGATAAACGTAAAAGAGAAGTTTCCGATTATCGAAGTGGTCAGACGGCTTAAAGACGACGGGGCGTTATATTTCGGACCGTATATGCGGGGAATTGCGGTAAGCGATATTGTTGACGTAATAGATTCCGCGTTCCTTTTGAGAAAATGCAAAGGCTTGTTAAAGCACAATGAAAGACCGTGCTTAAACCGCGATATAGGCAGATGTTTTGCGCCGTGCGTAAACGTTGACGTTGAAGAGAATTACAGACTTGAACTGCAACGCGTTACGGAGTTTTTGAAAGGCGACGATAAGTACGTTCTCGGCGTGCTTAACGAAAAGATGGAAAGTGCGGTTGAACGTGAAGACTTTGAAAACGCGATTTTCTATCGGGATAAAATAAAACAACTTGAAAAGATTGTCAGAAAACAAATAACCGCTCTTCCCAAAGAAATCAATTCGGATATCGTTGCTTGCGTTAACGACGGCAACAATACTTGCGTATCGATATTGTGCGTAAGACACGGCAGGATGTGCGGCGGAGATACTTTTGTATTCGAAGCGAAACTCAGTGACGAAATCGAAACGTTGACGGACTTTTTCGCGCAGTATTATATGGAACAGACTCCGCCGTCCGAGATAATAATCAATATCGAATCGGCACAAGATTTGATTAAGAAGTTTTTTGAAAACCGCAATGAAAAAGTTACCGTTACGGTACCGCAAAAAGCGACGCGTCACGAACTTTTGAAGATGTGCGTAAAAAACGGTGAAGAAGCGCTCTTTAAGGCTTATGTTAAATCTATGAAGCAAAACGCGGACGGACGTGCTGTCGAGCAACTGTCCGAAATACTCGGTATTCCGTATATACGACGTATGGAGGCTTACGATATATCCAATACGGGCGGTAGCAACAACGTATCGTCTATGGTTGTGTTTACGGACGGAAAAGCAAACCATGCGATGTACAGAAGATTCAAAATAAAGACGGTTGAAGGTGCTAACGACTTTGCGTGTATGGCAGAGACGCTTACGAGACGTCTTGAAGAATTGCGTTTAAGTCGTGACGTCAGTTTTTCGGAAAAACCCGATTTGATAGTGATAGACGGCGGCAAAGGTCAACTCGGATACGCATATCGTATGTTATGCGACAGCGGATATGATATTAATATGGTAAGTCTTGCAAAACGTGAAGAAGAAATTTTTTTACCGAATCGAAACGAGCCGATAGTAATTCCGCATACGTTTCCAGCATTGAAATTAATGCAGCGATTAAGAGACGAAGCGCATAGGTTTGCGATAACGTATCACAGAAAGTTAAGGGCGGACGCTATGACCCGAAGCGTTCTCGGCGAAATAGACGGGTTGGGCGACAGAAGCATTGAGAAATTATATAAAAGATTCAAGAGCCTCGAAAAAATCAAAGAAGCGAGCGTCGAAGAATTGATTACAAGCGGAATAAATATACGCATTGCCGAGAAGATTTACGAACATTTCAGACAGGATAAGGTGTAGTATTATGGATAAATATAAACTTGTGGTAAGTGATTTTGACGATACGTTGCTGCGCAACGATATGACGGTTTCCGCCGCAACGGTAACGGCTATAAAAAAACTTGAAAATTCGGGCGGATATTTTGCAATATGCACGGGGCGTATGTTTCAATCGATAAGGCGCGAAGCGTTAAAATTAGGACTCAAAGGATATATAATGAGTTATCAAGGCGCACTTATCAGTGATATCGAAACGGGTAAAACAATTCTCGATACTCCGATGAAATGTGAAGACGTATTAAAGATTTGTAAAGTTTTCGAAAGTATCGGAGCATATTATCAAACTTATATCGACGATACGCTTTACGTTCCCGAAATTAATGAAAAGACGAATTATTATACGTCTCTTTGTAACGTCGAAGCGATAGACGTCGGCGCGCCGTTAAGCAATTTTATTGCGTCAACAGGAAAACCTGCGATTAAGTTACTCGCTATGACCGACCCCGAATTTGCAAAAAAGTTTATAGTGGAGTACAATAAGAAAGAACCCGACTTTTTATTCAATATAAGCAAGCCCGGATTTATAGAAGTTATAAGTCGTAAAGCGTCTAAGGGAATTGCGGTTAAATCATTATGTAACATACTCGGAATAAATATATCGGAGTCAATCGCCATAGGTGATTCGCTTAACGATTTGCCTATGATAGAAGTCGCGGGACTCGGCGTGGCTGTTGCCAATGCGGTTGAAGAGGTGAAATCGAAAGCGGACGTTGTCACGGCGAGTAACGATGACGACGGAGTGAGAAGAATTATAGAGGAGTATTGTTTATGAAAAAGAAATTTATGGAAGAAACGGAGCCGCAATATGTAAGCGTGGACGATTTCGCCAATCATCTTAATTTGAGAAAACTTTACGTCGGAAATATCGAAAATATTAAACTTTGTTCCGTAAGCGTTAACCGTCCGGGACTGTTGCTTGCGGGATTCGAAAACTATTTCGGCGACAACAGAGTACAGGTTATGGGCAGTGCTGAACTCGAATATTTGAATACACTCGGTAAAGAAAAGGCAGAAGAAGTATTGACGCGGCTTTTTGAAAGAGAGATTCCATGTCTTATTATTTGCCGTGACATCAAACCACCGAAAATTATGCTTGATCTTGCTCGAAACTTCAACCGTGCGGTTTTTGCATCCGACGATATAACGAGTAACGTTATCAATGAACTCAGTATGTATTTGAACGATATTTTGGCACCTACGACTTCGATACACGGAGTTTTACTTGACGTGTACGGCGTCGGTGTACTTTTATCGGGTGCAAGCGGTATCGGTAAAAGTGAAACGGCACTCGAAATGGTTAAGCGCGGGCATCGGCTTGTTGCGGACGATATGGTTATGATTAAAAACGTTAAGAACCGTATTTTCGGAACGGCTCCCGATGTTATAAGATTCTTTATGGAAATAAGAGGTATAGGGATTATCGACGTTAAGAATATGTACGGCGTTGGAAGCGTATTGTATGAAAAGGAAGTGGAACTTGTTCTTGAACTTGAAAAGTGGGATAATGATAAACAGTATGAACGTCTCGGTAAGGACGAGCAGTACTTTGAAATGCTCGGCGTAAGTATTCCGAAAATTACGATTCCCGTAAGACCCGGGAGAAATCTTGCTATAATTGCGGAGGTAGCCGCAAGAAATTACAGATTGAAAAAATCGGGCTACAATGCTGCGGTTGAGATAGATAAGAAACTTTTCAGC
>ONBF01000064.1 GCA_900315995.1 uncultured Eubacteriales bacterium | reverse complement strand
CCCGACAGTTCGCCCACCGCTTCGCCCAAAAGTTTACAGTACATATCGTACCCGACTTTTTCCATATGCCCGTGCTGCTCTCGACCGAGAACGTTTCCCGCGCCCCTTATTTCAAGGTCGCGCATCGCAATTTTGAAGCCCGAACCGAGTTCGGTATAATCCATAATCGCGGACAAACGTTTATAAGCCGCGTCAGACAATACTTTATCGTCTCTGAACGTAAAGTACGCGTAAGCCATACGGTTGCTTCGTCCGACTCTGCCCCTTAATTGATACAGCGACGATAAGCCGAGTTTGTCGGCGTCCGTTACTATAAGAGTGTTTGCGGACGGTAAATCAATACCGTTTTCTATTATCGTAGTGGATATAAGCACGTCCGCCTCGCCTTTATAAAAAGTCGCTATGCGTTCTTCGAGTTCGTTTCCCGACAGTTTTCCGTGAGCAACGATAATTCTTGCGTCAGGCACAAGTTCTTTGACGTGCGCGTAAAAAGTTTCTATTCCCTGCACTCTGTTGAAAAGTACGAAAGTCTGACCGCCGCGCATCATTTCGCGGTTAATTGCGTCCTTTAATATATTATCGCTGTAAGCGACTACGAACGTTTCAATCGGCAATCTGTTTTCGGGCGGAGTTTCGAGTACGCTTATATCTCGTATCCCGTTCATAGAAAGGTGCAATGTTCTCGGAATAGGCGTAGCCGAAAGCGAAAGTACGTTTACGTTAGATTTAAGCGTTTTGATTTTTTCCTTTTGCTCAACTCCGAACCGCTGTTCTTCGTCAAGAATAAGCAACCCCAAATCTTTGAATTTCACGTCGTCGGACAAAAGTCTGTGCGTTCCGCAAATTATGTCGATTTTTCCGTCGGCAAGCGTTTCGAGTATTTTTTTTATCTCCTTTTCCGTCTTATATCTGTTGACGCAAGCAAGCCGTATTCCGAAATCCGAAAAGCGTTTTTTCGCGGTATTGTAATGCTGTTCCGACAATATGGTAGTGGGCGCAAGCAACGCTACCTGCTTTCCGTCAAGCACCGTTTTGAACGCCGCCCTTAACGCAACTTCCGTTTTGCCGTATCCTACGTCGCCGACAAGAAGTCTGTCCATTACCTTGCCTTTCTCCATATCGTTCTTTATTTCGGCAACGGCTGTAATTTGGTCTTCTGTCGGAGTAAACTCGAACGCATTTTCAAACTCGGTTTGGAAAGGCGAATCGGTACTGTATTTGAAGCCTTTCGCGTTCTCGCGTTCTTTATAAAGCGACAGTAAATCAACCGCCATTTCTTTGACGGACGCCTTTACCCGTTCTTTTACTCTTTCAAATTCGGCGCCGCCCATTTTGCTTAATTTCGGCGCGTTTTCACCGCCCGAGTAACGACTTAACAGATCCATACTTTCGACGGGAACGTACAGTTTGTCACCGCCCTTGTAACTTACCTCTATGTAATCACGTTCGTACGCGCCCTGCGGCAGTTTGACTATACCGTCGCACCTACCTATACCGTGAAACTCGTGTACCACATAGTCTCCGACTTCGGGCAGCGTAAACAACTCCTGCTTCCTGACTTTAAGTTTTGCGGTCTTCTTTTGAATTATCTCGTCGCGCCCGATAACCGCGAGTTTTGCGCTGTGTATAACAAAACCTTTCTCTATTCCGTCTTCGACTATAACCGTCCCTTCAAAGTCCGACGGCAAGGCTTTACCGTCCGCAATCCTTGCGCCTATCCCCAACGCGTCGAAACTGTCTTTAACCGCACGAGCCGTGTCTGCGCCGCCCGCGCATACCGCTATTCTGTAACCGCTCGTATGCCATTGTCTGACGTCGCGAACGAGCGCGTCCGTATCGTGATAATACTTCGCAATCGGCACGGATCTGAACGAAAATACGGCGTTCGGATCGTAAACGGGGTTTTGCGACGTTATTTGTTGAAACGTTACGCACGGAAATACGCACGCTTCCTTATACAACGTATTTTTGTCGATAAACGCGCTGAACTGAGTTTCGGTTGCGTCTTTATCTTCAATAAGAGCTTTAATTCTCGTTTCACGCTCTCTCGTCAATAAGTTTATCCTGTTATCGATAAGTTTAACATCGTCGAAAATAAACACCGAGTCGGTATCGAGCCAATCGGCAAGCGTACAAAGTCCGCTCTTTATATACGGCATAGCATAGCCCATAGACACCGACTTGTCGCGCGCCGTAAGTCGAGTATACAACTCAACGCCCGTTTCTCCGTCTATCTTTTCTCTTTTGAGAAGTTTTAAGGCATTATCAAATACTTCGTCGTCTATAAGTATATCCGTCGCGGGCAAAACGATTATTTCAGTCGGTTTGTCAATTACGGCAAAATTCGATTTGTCGAGCGTTTTGATACTTTCGAGCGTATCGCCGAAAAATTCAAGCCTGTAATAATTTCCGTCCGTTGAAAATATATCCAATATATCGCCGCGCACGTTAAACGTACCCGCACCGCCGCTCTCTTCTCTTACATATCCCGCTTGCGCAAGCGACGTCGCAAGTTTAATAAGGTCGTATTCTTCGTTTACCTTAAAACTATGCGTAAACTCTTTTAATTTATCGGGGCGCGGAAAATACGTGGAAACCGATTCGGGCGTAACAATAAGCGTGTCGATTGCTCCCGACAGTATTTCGTTTAATATTCCGATTCTTGAAAACGTGGAATTTGACGAAACGTTTTTCGACAAAACGAGTACGTCTTCGCGCTCGGGCAAAATGCGTGGCGTACGTCCATAATGATAGAAAGAATTTTTTATCCGTTCGGTGTCGGATATATCGGAAACGACATATACGATAAACTTCGGCAGAATTGACGAAAAGCAAACTTTCTCCGCTACCGAACACCCGAATACGCTTATAAGTTTCCCGTCGTTTACGGCTTTACATAATTCTGCGACGTCTCCGCCGAGTATATCGGGTTTTAATACGGCTTTGAGATTTCTCACTTGCTGAACTCCCGCATAAACTTTTCCGCGTCTCTTACCGCAATATATCCTTTAATTCCGTTTACCGCCTTTTTTATGGTTTCGGCAAGAACCGGTTGCACATCCTTCGGGACGTTCATAAGCACATAATCTTTGAGATCCATATATTCCGGTTTGCCGCCTATACCTATGCGAACGCGTACGAAGTCTTGCGATTTTATCTCGCCTATTATACTCTTCATACCGTTATGCGTACCCGCGCTTCCGCTCCGTCTTATGCGCAAACTACCGTTCGGTAAATCTATATCGTCATAAATAACAACAAGATCGGCAACAGTCGCTTTATAGTATCCGAGTAACTCTTTTACGGCGATTCCCGAATTGTTCATATATGTAAGCGGCAATGCGACGACAATCTTTTCGCCGTTAATAAACCCTTCCGCTATATCCGCGCTGCACGCCTTTTTTTTGAACTTAAAGCCCAACTCTTCTGCGAGTAAAGCCGCTGTCATATAACCGCAATTATGATATGTATTTACATATTCGGCTCCGAAGTTTCCGAGCCCCACCGCTATCAGCATTTTTTCTCCCTTTTCGTCTTGTCTTAAAATACGAACTTAAAATTTCCGAACACTCTTTCTCCATAATACCGCCTGTAACGTTCGGCTTATGGTTAAACTTCCCGTCGTTTATAAGGTCGTACACAGTACCGCAGCAACCTGCTTTACCGTCGTACGCTCCGAAATATACGTTGTCTATCCGTGAATTGATTATTGCGCCCGTACACATTGCGCACGGTTCGAGCGTCACATACAAATCACACCCGACAAGACGCCATCCTCCCACCTTCGCGCAAGCTTGTCCGATTGCGATTATTTCCGCATGATTGACGGCGTTACCGCTCGTTTCGCGCGTATTGAACGCGCTCGCAATAACTTCTCCGTCTTTGATTATAACCGCGCCGACGGGTACTTCGTCGAAGTCCCGCGCTTTCTTTGCAAGTTCCAATGCAAGCTCCATAAACTTTATATCCATTACGGCTCCGTCAAAACGTCGTGAACGACGTTAAGTATATTCTTATTCTTCTCGATAATAGAATCCAACTCGGTTTCGGGATAGGAATAACCTAAACTTCTGCCGACTTCAACGGTTATACCGATTCCGTCGAAATTCTTAACGTACCAGTCCTTATATCCGCCCGTACTGCCAACGGATGTTTTAAGCGCATAACCGGTTGCGTCGGCAAACCGTTTTATTTGCTCTTTATAATTGCAGTTATCTTCAAATCCCCAATATATCTCTTCGCCGGCAAGGTGATACGATATGGTAACCTTAGGCTTTACCCTATTCGTAAAATCACGAAGCGCAACGCTCTCGGGTTCGGAAAACGGATAGGGACCGATATAATTCTCGAAGTTTTCGTAAGTTACGTTGCTTACGCCCCGTCCCCACCGCGCGTCAAAGTTTACGTTTAAGTCCACGCACCTTGCATTAGCCTTAAAGTAACGCGTATCGGGCGTAACGCTTTTAACACGCTCTTTTATTCCGCTCGGCAGATTTTCCGTTCCGTTGACGGCAATTTCGACCCCGTCGGGATTAACCATAGGCACGAAATATATTTTAAGTCCGTCGGGTATGCGCAGACGCGCAAGATACATAACGAGATCGGTCGTCAAATGTTCTCTTGCGTGAATTGCTCCGTGAATCAGAACGGGTATCCCTTCTCCGCGTTCGATACAAACAATATTTCTTTTGAGAACCGTCTCTCCTATTGCATATACATTGCCGCTGACGGTCTTAATCTCGCGTAAAAGCCGCGCGTATTCCATAACTCTATTTATGATATTTCCCGTTACTCAGTATATTCACGGCGCGGTATATTTGTTCATAAAGTATCACGCGCATAAGCTGATGCGGATATGTGACTTTACCGAAACTCAACAACTTCTTTGCGTTCGCTTTAACGTCGTCGCTTAAACCGCACGAACCGCCTATTACGAAAGTCAGAGTATCTCCCGCGTCTCTCTCTTTACCGACAAGTCCCGCAAACTCTTCGCTCGTAAGACTTACTCCGTGAGAGTCGAGCGCATATACGCTGCCTGCGCATTTTGATATTATATCTTTCCCTTCCTTCACCGTGCCGTCGGGCGTGTTGCACTCGGCTATTTCGATACACTTGACGTCCGCGTATCTCGTAAGCCTTTTCGCATATTCTTTTACCGCCGCCGTCCAATACGCTTCTTTAAGCGTTCCGACCGCCACTATGTTAATCTTGAACATTACTCGATTAATATCCGGTAACGAGCAAGAATATCCAAAGCAGAACGCCGATGGAAACGGCTGAATATACAAGCATATCGAGCGGTTTCTTTTCTTCTTTACGCCCCGTATAGAGCGTAAGAAACTCTTCGTTAAGCCACTTTGTCGGCTTTCTCGGAACGTTAACGGCATTTTCTCCCGAATTTCGCTTTGCCGTCGCCGTCAACAGTCCGCGCATCGCAAAATACACGATAACGCAACCGACAATCAATAAGCTTGTTAATACGAAAACCGTCGTAACATCCATAACAACCGTATCGCTTACTCCGCCCGTCGTAAAGTTTGCTTCGATTATAACCGTACCGAGCGTAATAACGTTATTCAAGGCGTGTCCGAATATCGCAAGCACGAACGAGCGCGTAACTATAACGATATACGCAAGCACTACGCCAAGTATAAACTGATGTACCGTCTGCATAGGCGACTCGTGCATCAGCATAAATAAAAGTCCCGTTAACAACACGGCTTTACGTTCTCCGCTCTCTTTAAGCCCGTCGAGTATCGTTCCGCGCATAAGTATTTCTTCGCATACGGGCGCAATTATGCACATCGTGATTATCGACATAATTATCCCGTACGTCGTAGTGTAATCAAGACTTGCGCCGCTGTACTCATATCCCGTAGCCTGCACCGCAAATACGAAAAAGTAAGAAAGCGCAAGCCCTATCAACATAGTTCCCGCAACGATAGCGGCGGTCAAACGAAATTGTGCGCGAGACGCTTTTATACGGTTCTTAAACGGATTGTATTTTGTTCCGAGCGTCGAAATGGTTGCGCCTGCCACCATCGAAGTCGAATTGCATACGTAAAGTACGACTATACTTGCATCGTTACGCGTATCATTGAACGCAAGCAACACTATATAACTCAATATAAACTGAGTCAAAACCATTATAAGATAAGCTTTTCCGCTGTGTTTAGTGTGTAACAATTTTCTTCTCCGATTTGATTTCAAATATGCCGACGGGTTCGTTCTGTCTTGCCACCGTAATTTCAATATTCGATTGGATTTTCGCACGCGCCGTATCGAGCGCAATACTCTCTTTGTTGTTTTCTTCCGACAAATGCGCGAGAATCAACTGTTTCAAATTATCTCCGAGTCTTGACGCCGTATCGGCGCAATCCGCGTTGGAAAGATGCCCGTTCGCGCTTCTTATACGATTAATGAGACGGTACGGATAAGACGAGTGTTCGAGCATCGTTAAGTCGTGATTCGATTCGAGCATCAATATATCGCTGTCGTATATATTGTCGTATACGGGACGTGTAACAAGTCCTATATCGGTAACCAGACTTATCTTGGCGTTATCCGCCTTAAAAGAGAACCCGAGAGTATACACCGCGTCGTGCGGCACTCTGAAACAGTCTATATCAATATCGCCTATCTTAAAAACACCGTCCTTTATAGGATGAACGTAATCGTCGATTTCGTCGAAAACGTTCGTACGCTCTATTATCTTTTCGTGTACATATACTGGCGTTCCGAATTTTTTTACGAACGACACCGCCCCTTTAATATGGTCATTGTGCTCGTGCGTTACGGCAATACCGCTTATTTCGGACGGAAAAACTCCGCAAGACAAGAGCCTTGCGGATATTTCAC
>ONBF01000067.1 GCA_900315995.1 uncultured Eubacteriales bacterium | reverse complement strand
AAAACGGGCGCAATTCACATAAGTAACTGCGCTTGTTTCACAAAAATGCACAGCCCCGCCGAGCTGACTCCTACGCTGTTTCAGTTTGCAGTGACGATGATTATTTAGAACAGATTGTTTCCCATAGACTTTATTGATTTCTTGTAATACAATCATTTTTCTTTCCTATTCCGCTAAATACTCAAAAGATTCAACGATAATATAATTGATAGTTTGATAACTTTCCTGAGCAATTGCATCAATTGTTATTTCACCGCATTTTACAGTTTTTTGGTCAATTTTTTTACCTTTCCCTGAACGGAAAGCGAAAAACTCATATTCACATTGATCTTGTGTATGGAGTGTAGCTTTCCATATAGGTCCATAATGTTGAGTAAATGTTATATGTTCGGATAAGATGTTTTTTGTTGTTTTTTCCTCGTTTTCAATTATGCAGATGGTTCCGGATACAGTCGCGGAATATTTATCATTTGAATACTCGGTTTCTGTCAAATAAATTTTCTCGCTTCTATCGAGGATAGATTGCCGAGGATCTTTAATAAAAAACGATGTGTCATCAACTTTGACTATATTATTTGAACTACACCCGAATAAGCATAACAAGAGTAAGAGAAAAATAAAAGAAATACTTGTAATTTTTTTCATTATCAAAATCTCCTTGAAATGATAAAACATGCCTTTCAGCCGAACAGTTAAATCAACTGACTGCAGCCGAAAGGCATATGCTGTGAAAAAAAATTTTTACTTCAAATAATCATAACCATCGTACCTACCATAGAGTAATCTACCATATTCATTATAAACTGAATACGAGTATGATATTTCACCGCCACATCCGAGTACTTGCACACCAATACTTCCTTGTCCTCTATAATCACCGATACCGCTTCTATAAAAAAACAAACAAGTGTCAGTTTGATTATTGTCGAAATTTTTTTATTATATTGCTAAAATCAACTGTTAAGCGTATCTTTCAGAGCCTTTGCGGGCTTAAATGACGGCATAATGCAAGCCGCAACGGTTACAGGTTGTTCGTTACCGAAACTCTTAGCGGTGTAAGCTTCGCGACGTCTTCCTTCAAAAATACCGAAATTGCTGAGTTGAAGTTTTTCGCCTTTTTTCATAATTTCGGTAATGAGATCAAGTGCAGTGTCAAAAACAGTCGTAGCGTCTTTGATAGATAAATCTGTTTTACTTGCAAACACTTTTACAAAATCACTTTTATTCATGGTCAGTCTCCTTTTTATTTTTAATTTTATTTTGAAAATATTTTAACATATATTCAAAAAAAACACAATAAAAAAACAAAAATATATAAAAAATCACGCATACTCGCGAAATTATACTCTCCAATCGACAGGAACGGTAAATTTTGAAAGAAAATCATTTGCGCGTGAAAACGGTTTTGAACCGAAGAAACCGTTAGTTGCGGACAATGGGCTCGGGTGCGCGCTTTCGATAATCAGGTGCCGCTTATTCGTTACAAGAGATCTTTTGCTTCTTGCGTTTCCGCCCCAAAGAATAAATACAATCGGAGTTTCTCTTTCGTTTAGTTTCGATATGATTGTATCCGTCAAGATTTCCCAACCTTTACCTTTGTGCGAATTCGGGTGTCCGGCGCGAACTGTCAAAACGGTGTTTAATAAAAGCACGCCGTTATCAGCCCAATGCGTCAAATCACCGGATGTTGACGGAGCAATGTGAAGATCCGATTCCAATTCTCTATATATATTAATGAGAGACGGAGGGAGAGCAACGCCCTTTTTAACGGAAAAGCAAAGCCCGTGCGCCTGTCCTTCGTTATAATACGGATCTTGACCGAGAATTACGACTTTGACGTCGTTATAATCGGTATGTTTAAGCGCATTGAATATATCGTGCATATCGGGATATATAATTTGATGGGAATACTCGTTAATCAAAAATTTTCTCAGATTGATATAGTATTCCTTACTCCACTCTTGTTTTAATATTTCGTCCCACGTATTGCCTATATTTACCATAATTACACAAAATCAAACAATGTTTAACAAAATTAATATTTAACTTTTTCAAGTATATAATTTTTCAACTCGTCAATCTTGACGCGAATTTGTTCCATACTGTCTCTGTCTCTTACGGTAACCGCATTATCTTCAAGCGTCTCGAAATCAATCGTTACGCAATACGGAGTACCTATTTCGTCTTGACGACGATAACGTTTACCGATACTTGCCGTTTCGTCGTACGTAACGGAAAACTCTTTTGCAAGTTCGCTGTAAATTTCCGTCGCTTTATCCGACAGTTTCTTTTGAAGCGGAAGTACCGCGACTTTATAAGGCGCGATTGCGGGGTGAAAACGCATAACAGTTCTTACATCGCCGTTTTCGAGTTGTTGTTCTTCGTAAGCGTTGCAAAGGAAAGCGAGTACGCTGCGCTCAACGCCCAAACTCGGCTCGATAACGTAGGGGATATATTTTTCGTTTGTTTCGGGATCGAAGTATTCCATAGCCTGCCCCGAAACTTTTTGATGTTGGGTCAAATCATAATCGGTTCTGTCAGCAACGCCCCATAACTCACCCCATCCGAACGGGAATAAAAATTCAAAGTCGGTAGTCGCTTTTGAGTAGAAACAAAGTTCTTCGGGATCGTGATCACGAAGTCTCAAATTTTCTTCTTTGATACCGAGTCCCAGCAAGAAGTCGTGACAGAAATTGCGCCAGTATGTAAACCAGTCGAGATCGGTTCCGGGTTTGCAGAAAAATTCAAGCTCCATTTGTTCGAATTCTCTCACGCGGAATATGAAGTTACCGGGTGTAATCTCGTTTCTGAACGATTTTCCTATCTGACCTATGCCGAACGGAATTTTTTTACGCGTCGTACGTTGTACGTTTAAGAAGTTTGTAAATATTCCCTGCGCCGTTTCGGGTCTTAAATATACCGTATTTTTGGCGTCTTCCGTAACGCCTTGGAAAGTTTTGAACATAAGATTGAACTGTCTTATATCCGTAAAGTTATGTTTACCGCACGCAGGACAGGGGATATTGTGTTCGTCAACAAACGTTTTTAATTCCGCTTGCGAAAAAGCGTCTATCGGTTTTTCGAGAGTGTAACCGTTTTCGCTTGCCCAGTCTTCTATGAGTTTATCGGCTCTGAATCTTTCGTGACACTCTCTGCAATCCATCAAAGGATCGGAAAAACCTCCGAGATGGCCTGATGCAACCCATGTCTGAGGGTTCATGAG
>ONBF01000070.1 GCA_900315995.1 uncultured Eubacteriales bacterium | reverse complement strand
TGCTCAAAGCCCAAATCAAACAAATTGCTTGTGCCCAAATCGTCAATGTCGAATTGTATCAAAGCATAATTGTCTATTTTAGACAAATCTTTTTCTCCGTATTGTATATTTGCGTTTGACAAAAGCGTTTGTTTGTGAACGCTGCCGTTGTTGCCGTATAAGTCGAACCACATATCACGTCCTTCGCCCTTGTCTTGCGCGTATATACCTATCCTTAACTGAACTTCGATTTTGGTATAGCCGAGTTCTTTAAGCGACGCGATGTCCAGCCCGATACTCCATCTGCTCGTATGCTGTACTCCGTTGTCTTCGGTAATCTCAATGTGTTCACTTATATATACTTCGTTCTTCGTTTCCACCCAGTACGCGTATAACGTTCGGTTTGCATAATCGGTTAAATTAATTCCGTCGACTTTCTTACCGTATGCGTCGAATATCTTTTGTCCGTATCTGTTCGGTAACGTGTAGTATCCGTAAAACACACTGTTCGCTTTGGTCGGTAAAGATACTTGCGTTACTTTACGATTGAGTATTTCATTGCTTATTTCTTTTTCACCATCGTTCTTTTTCCCGCCACGGTAATCAAGCGTAATATTCAAATCGTCTGCGCTTTCGTCCGTTTGCCCGTCTGCAAATGCCGTCTCATTTATCTGCTGCGCCAATACCGTTCCGCAACAAATAAAACCGAATATAAGAACGAAACATAAGGATAATATTACTCTCCCGATATGCTTGTTGCCAAATACCTTTTTCATTACTCGTTACCTCCTGTCAACTGCCTTTCGTACATTTTAATCAACTTCGTTATCTCTTCCCAAGTCGTGTTTCCTTTACCGATCGAAATCTTTAAGAATTGACCGCTAAACGCTTCGTACATTATCTCGGGCAACATCGCTTGCAACTGCTCCGCTTCGATTGCTTGTCCTACACCGCTCAAATATTTCGACCAATCTTCTATAAACGTCGCGTATGTGTACAAGCCGTATTGCTCTACGTCAGCCGCATAACTCTCTTCGTCTATCCGCATCAGTTCGGTATCTATGTCGAATATGTTGATAAACGGTTCGGTGTTAGCAGGCATACTGAGTAAACCGTTTACGTAATAGCAAAAATGCCCGAACGTTATGGGACTGTATGCACCCGTCTCTTTCTGCTCGATTTCCACCGAGATAAGTTTACTTTCTCCGCTTTCCGTGATATACGTATGACCTATGTAATCTTTTGCGTTATGCTTATCGATAAATATATATTTCTTCATATCCACATCGAAAAATCCGTGATTATCAATAACTTCTACGTAATTACCGTTATCGAACGTCAAACGTATTATTTCATAAGTGTGTATTCCGTGATAGTCCACGAACAGTATCGGCGCGGTATCAAACGTTCCCGTATAGATATTCCATACCAAAAGCTGTTCGTCACCTTTCAAATCTTCGACAGGCACCATACTTCCGTCCGCAAGAGTTATAAGCGTGCCGCTCGCAACGCAAGAGTCTTCTTCAAAGATTGCAATCATCTTAACTCCCTCGTCCTGTATGGTGTAATCTTTGGTCGTCAATTTTGAAACCGTTATTTCGCGCTCTGTGCTATACTCTACCCCGTCGAGTTCCCAGCGTACAAATTTCCATCCGCTTTTCTTAGGAGCAGTAAGTGTTTTAATGTCAGTATAATGTACACCATAACTTGATGTAATCACCTCAGTTTCACATTTGTAACCGATATGTAATTTATATATTACTTCTCTCCAAGATGCAACCGCAGGACCAAAATAACTTCCATAGTTAATCCGTTTCCCTTCCGGATCAAAATATTTAACAAGATGATGTTCATCGTTGTTAGTGTAACCGCAAAAAACGTGATAGTCCCATTTAGGTAAATCCTCAGCCTTCAAATCATATTTGAAACCATCTAATATAATCAGATGACCTAAAGCACCCGAACCTCCGTTATTGTTCACATTGACATAATCTAACGGAAGATATCCTGTCCCTTCGTATTTTGAAATCTCTTTTCCATTATAATATTCGGTACAAGAATATTGTATATATTGCTCTTTACTCGCTGTGTATGAATTAACAGTAACTATATTATTATTATCGATTGACGCGCCCGACGAGTTACTGCCTATCTTAAATGTAAACTTATCAATGCCATACGAAGCATCTTTATTTACGCTGTTCCCCCCCCAATACGCCCAGGTTTTCATATTAGTTTTATTTATAGTCATTGTATTGAAACAAAGAGTTTCATTTTGGTTAAGCTGCCGAAATACCTGTAACTTTCCGCACTTGACAGTATATTTATTATTGCCGTCGGAAACGACAACGCTTATTTTAACATCAGTGTTTCCTTTCGCGTCATTGTTTATCGTTATACTGAAAGTATTATTATCCGTTCCGACGCATCCCGTAGCATCACCAACTATATTTACGCCTATGATTTTCAACCCGTAATCCGTTAACACTGCACCGCTTGCACCGTATTTAAGCGTTACCGTCGTACTGTGTCCTGCCATCAACTGCGGATTATTCCCATTAATATCAACGTAACCAACGCCTGATACGTAATTATTATCTTTACCGTACACCACGTTAAAACCGTCCGATAACGTCGGTGAATTGTTATAAACACGTTCTAT
>ONBF01000072.1 GCA_900315995.1 uncultured Eubacteriales bacterium | reverse complement strand
ACAGCAGTATCAAGACAGTATACAAACGGAGATAGAACACGCGGATTATATCTCATATCAAGCGTTGCACGACTATTATACAAGCGGACAGGACGAAACTTGTCTTGGAGTGGACGCACAAGAATTGATGTGGTATGAAACGCATATGGCGGATACGCAGTACTATGTCATAAAGAGCGACGGAACGGTTGAAGTACTTACGCTCCCGCCCGACCCCGAAGAGAAAGCGGATACGTGGGATAAAATATTTGCAACTCTGACAGCGATAGGCGGAGCCGTAGCGGGAATATTGTGTTGCGCTATTCCCGTAGCGGGACCGATGTTGGGCGGAGCGATTATCGGCGGCGCACTCGATATATTTATGCAAGTAGTCGCATATGACAGAAAGTTTAATGTGGAAAGTATCGATTGGAAATCGGTAATGTTAAATGCGGCGATAGGGGCGATAACGGGCGGATTGTGTTCAAGCGCAAGCGTTGGAACGACAGTCGGAAAGACCGCGTTATTGAACGCGCAAAAGAGCGCAATGCAAGTAATGCTCAGCAATGTGACTAAGCAGATGGCGATAGGTATGTTATCGAGTACGATAGCGTATCTCGGCAACGCCGCGTTATATAACAACGGAGAAGTAAACCTAACCGACTGTCTGAACGCAATATCGCTCGGCGGAATAGTGGGAATGGTCGCGGGTATGTGCGGAACAGTGCTCAATAATATTTCAAATAAGGGTATGCAAGTCGCAATGCAGATATTGGGCGGATCGGTAGTAAGTACAAGCGCATATTTGTTGCAACTTGAAATAACGGGGAAAGAGTTCGACGCGAAAGAGTTTGCGTTAGCCGCGGCAATGGGTGCGGCAACCGCCGCGATATTGATAGGCGGAAAAAAGATTGTCAGCACCGTTAAGTCGAGTTATCAGAGAAGAACAGTTAATAAGTTACGAGAAATCGATAAAAACAATCAAACTGATAAAACAAAATTAAGTATTGAAGAAAAGTTAAAGAGTAAAGAAGGATTGGATTCTTTAATGAAAGACTATCCCGAAAAGGCTGA
Source organism: uncultured Eubacteriales bacterium (assembly GCA_900315995.1). Lineage (GTDB taxonomy): Bacteria > Bacillota > Clostridia > Christensenellales > RUG350 > RUG350. The sequence continues at coordinate 2,032 of ONBF01000072.1, read as the reverse complement.
CAAGTGGAACACAAAAATTAATGAAATCAATAACTTGTTTGATAGTGGAATTGACGATAATATTAAATCGGCACAACTGAAATTAAATAAATTAAAAGGTGAAATATTTGAATACGCAACAAGAGATACTCTCACTCAAAGCGGCTTTACCGTTGAACCTACTCAAAGAGCGGTACAAGGGGAAAACGGAATAACCAAACCCGATATAATCGCACATAACAATACGACAAAATCGTTAGATTTATTCGGTATTAAAGTAGCACCCGGTGAAACAGTATACGTTGAGTGTAAATGCGGTCAAAAACAGTATATTTCGCAACAGTTAAAGTATCACTTGCCTAATCAATTATCGGGACATATCGGCGGAAAGAGTTTATTATTGACGACATCAAATGTAAATCAAGTTAGGGAGTTTTTGAGAATTGATGTGCCCAATAAATATAATACTGTTTTAGTTCCTGCTAATGTAAGCGTAGAAGATGTTAATTATACTATTTTGAATTATGGGAGATGAGCTTTATGAGAAAGATATATTTGTGTAATGATATTACGCAAGCAAAATTATTGCGAAAATTAATTAAAATACGTTCAGCCTGTATTTTGTTAAAAAATGATTATCGACTACCTAATTTAACAAATGAGTTAAGATTAAACGCTGATAGTATTTATAATTACTGTAATAAGAATATTGCTACACAACTTAAAAACTGTGAACTGTTTGACATTTCGACAGAACAAGACGACAATGAAAGAACCAAAGCATATGAAAAGTCAATACCTTTAAGTCAATATTTAGGTTCGTGCTGTGTTTTGGCTGGCGATGAAGCAGAAATTGTTATAAATGAGTTAAAAAGAATAGATATGTGTGCAAAAATACAAAAGGCGTTAGCAACAGGGAGAAGCGTATTGATAGATTAACGATTTATTATAATAGTAGTTCTATATTGTTAGGCAAATAATACCACACAGCAGAATACATCATATCGGCGCAGTATCGTATTATAATCAATCGAGCGCAATGCCCGAAATACTGAGAGATTATTACGGTAGTACAGTCACTAAGACGTTAAGCGTAACAGCGCAAAAAACTAACTATTATAAGGGGAAATAAACAATGATTAAATTCACCGAGTACAGAATACAAAAAACTTTTTAATGCGTCAGTCAGAGCGGACAGTAAGCGTAATCCTACGCAAAGTGATTTTGAACGTTCGGAAGCACTTTTGGAAAAGTGTAAAAATATTAGGAATAATGTTTTGCCGAGAAAGACGTTTGAAATACTTATTAAACTTAATCCGTTCGTGCGCGAACGCAGAACCAACTCTTTCTTTCACTTCAAAGATATATACGGTGAAGACTTTGATGCGTTGGAAGACGATATAAAAGAACATATCCCACAATATTTGGATATAGGTTCTTGCGTATATCCTTTATGTGAACAGGTCGAAGGACCCGACGGAGATATTGAAGACGTCGAAGAATACCGCCCGTGTTCGATAGGATACGAAACGCCGATATGGAAAGACGGCAAAGTAGTCGATTACGGATATGATTGTGGAGTACCGATAAACTATTTTTATCAACTCTCGAAAGACGTAAAACGCGATCAAGATTATAAGTGGGACGCAATGTCACAAGAAGAAAAAGAAGAGTGGATGAAGAATAAGTCTTGGAAGACGCTCGTCGATAAGTATATAAAGTAACGTAAAACAATATAACGCAATAATACTTAACATAATGCAATAATAAAATTTCGTATAAGGTGTTCGATTATCGAACACCTTATCTCGTTTACACCCCTAAATATATTTGATATAATATTTAGCATAATGAAGAGAGTAAATACGGTGAGTGATAACGGAAGCGAGAGTAACATAAGACGATATGCAAAGCGAAGAAAAGAGAGCGGATTGCATAACGGAACGTGGAACGTAAGCAGGGTATATAGGGCGATAATATACCCGTGCATATGCATACTGTTAAGTCTTGTAATGTTCTGTACTTCTCATTATGAAACGATAGCGGTAGCGAC
>ONBF01000073.1 GCA_900315995.1 uncultured Eubacteriales bacterium | reverse complement strand
GAGTCCTACTTCGTTAACGCGCTCTGATACTATGTAATCATACTCCTTTTCGGCGCGCCTTAAAGTTGTAAACAAATTGTGCGACACTTCCTTTTCGCTCTTTCCCATATCGATAAATCGGCGATTATCAAGGTCTTTCCCGTCCGTATACGTCGTCAGAATTACGGGCTTATACCCGTCGTTAACCGCCTTGTCGTACAGCGCAATCAATTCGTCTCTGCCCGTACCCAACACCATCGTACACGAAGGCGCATAGTGCTTGTGTTTCATACCCGGAGATTTAGCGACGATAACTTTGCCCGTAACGGTCTTTACTTTTTCAAATTCGTTAAGAAGCATTTCAATCGTAATATATCCCGGGCGTAAAACGGTCGGCGTATCGCCCGTTAAATCGAGTACGGTCGATTCGATTCCGACGTCGCAGTCTCCGCCGTCAAGAATAAGCGGAATTTTTCCGTGCATATCGGCGTATACGTCCGATGCGCAGGTAGGACTCGGTCTGCCCGAAACGTTTGCGCTCGGCGCGGCAATCGGCGTTCCGCTCAAACGTATCAGTTCACGCGCCATAGCGTGTTTCGGAATACGTACGGCTACGGTCGAAAGTCCCGCCGATACGACGTCGGGTACGCACGGCTTTTTATTCAAAACAAGCGTCAAAGGTCCCGGAGAAAATTTATCGAAAAGTCTGACTGCAAGCGGCGTTGCGTACGCCACGTTGTCGAGCTTGTCCACGCTGTCAATGTGAACGATGAGCGGATTGTCTTGCGGTCTGCCCTTTGCCGTAAAGATGTTTTTAACAGCTTGTTCGTTAAACGCGTCCGCGCCCAAACCGTAGACGGTCTCGGTCGGGAAAGCAACGAGTTCACCTTCCCGAATAAGTCTTGCGCCTATCTTCAATCCTTCTTCTTTCAAAACTTCGGTTTTCATATCAAAAACACCATCATTAAGCCGATAATAATTCCCGCAATACCCGCTGTACTCACGGCAGTTGCGTTCTTGCCGTTCATACTCGGGATAAGTTCGCCGTATACGACGTACAGCATCGCTCCGCCCGCACCCGCCGCGCACATCGCAATAAACATCGTCCCCGTACTGCCGAGCATATACCCTAAAACCGCACCGAGTACGGTCGGCAGTCCCGCAAGAAAACACGCAAGCAGTATCCTATACGATTTAACCCCCGCGCTCTTTAACGGACAAGCCGTCACCAAACCTTCGGGTACGTTGTGCAACCCGATTAAAAGCGCGGTAACCACACCGAGTGAAACGTTTTCGCCTGCGCCGATTATAAGCCCTTCGGGTAAATTATGCAATGCAATCGCAAACATAATTATAATGCCCGATGATTTCATCCTTTCACTGTCGCCGAACCGCGTATCGACTTCGAATACGAGTTTTCCGAGTATCACGAATAAAATGCCGACGCTTATGAACAACACTGTGTAAATTACGCCGACCGAATCTATCGATAACGGTATCAAATCGAAAAATACGATCGACAACATTATACCGCTTGCAAACGACGTCAATACCGCTATGAGCCTTACACTGCCACGCCTAAACGCGCATGCAATCAGCCCGCCCGTAACAGTCCCGCCTATTCCCGCAAACGCGCCGTACAATAATGAATTAAACATAATATACTATATTAAGTCAAATTCACCGTAATGATTATATTATACTACTCGAAGACGGCTGTTGCAATCAAAAGAAGTTGACAATGAAAATGATTTTGAAATATGATTGCATAACTTGAATTGATGGCGCGTTCGGAGAGCAAGTTTGCAACAATAGCAATATTGACATACTATGCGTTCGCTTATAAATCGGATATTTTACTCGTGGACGAATCTTTTAGGGGATTGAATATCGTGCTTACGGAACGTCTGACCGCATTGTTCAATAAAATGCTCGAACAGAATAAAAAACGGTCGTCTACGTAACGCATAACATAGGCGAAGCGTTGCTTATAGCCGATAGGATAATAGTGATCTCGTCCTACCCTGCGAAAATCGTCTAAGAC